>NZ_SSXE01000021.1 GCF_021699195.1 Nonomuraea sp. MG754425
CCCCGGCATCGGACCGGACCCCACCCGCGTACACTCGGACCCCGCAGAACCCGATCTTCGCCGCGGTGCTCGCCCGACGATCGGCGAGCACCGCGGCGAAGATCGGGTTCTGCGGGGTCCGAGTGTACGCGGGTGGTGTCCGGTCCGATGCCGGGGCCGGTTCGTGGCGGCGTTCGCTCCTGGTCCGGGTCGTGCGGCTGAGCGGCGGCACGTCCGGGTTGCAGCCGCGACGAGCGCGGGTATGAAGGGCCGTGGCCCCCCGGTCCAAGCGCAGCCGCGACAACCGGGAGGACCCGTGCCGGACAACGAGAGCGACAAGCAGCAGCAACTCGACCAGTACCGGGTCGATGCCACCAACAGCCGCTACACCACCGACCAGGGTGTGCGCGTCGACGACACCGACAACTCGCTGTCGATCGGCGAGCGCGGCCCCACGATCCTGGAGGACTTCCACTTCCGGGAGAAGGTGACGCGGTTCGACCACGAGCGCATCCCCGAGCGGGTGGTGCACGCGCGCGGCTCGGGCGCGCACGGGGTGTTCCAGGTGTACGAGTCGCTGGCCGACTACACCTGCGCGGACTTCCTGTGCGACCCGTCGCTGGTCACCCCGGTGTTCGTGCGCTTCTCCACCGTGGCCGGGTCGCGCGGCTCGGCCGACACCGTACGCGACGTGCGCGGCTTCGCCACCAAGTTCTTCACCCGCCAGGGCAACTACGACCTGGTGGGCAACAACTTCCCGGTGTTCTTCGTCCAGGACGCGATCAAGTTCGCCGACTTCGTGCACTCGGTCAAGCCCGAGCCGCACAACGAGATCCCCCAGGCGCAGTCGGCGCACGACACGCTCTGGGACTTCGTGCAGTTGCAGCCGGAGACCATGCACACGATCATGTGGCTGATGTCGGACCGGTCCATCCCGCGCAGCTTCCGCATGATGCAGGGCTTCGGCGTGCACACCTTCCGCCTGGTGAACGCCGAGGGGAAGGGCACGTTCGTGAAGTTCCACTGGCGGCCCCTGCTCGGCACGCACTCCCTGGTGTGGGACGAGGTGCTGCGCATCCAGGGCAACGACCCCGACTTCAACCGGCGTGACCTGTGGGAGGCGATCGAGAGCGGCCAGTACCCGGAGTGGGAGCTGGGGCTGCAACTGGTGCCGGAGGAGGACGAGCACAAGTTCGACTTCGACCTGCTCGACCCGACGAAGATCATCCCGGAGGAGGAGGTGCCGCTGCGGATGGTCGGCAGGATGACCCTCAACCGCAACCCGGACAACTTCTTCGCCGAGACCGAGCAGATCGCCTTCTGCACCGCCAACGTGGTGCCGGGCATCGACTTCACCAACGACCCGCTGCTGCAGGGCCGCAACTTCTCCTACCTCGACACCCAGTTGCTCAGGCTGGGCGGGCCGAACTTCCAGCAGATCCCGATCAACCGCCCGCTGGCCCCGGTGCACAACGACAACCGGGACGGCTTCCACCAGCACATGATCCACACCAGTCACACGAACTATTCCAAGAACTCCATCAGCGGCGGCTGCCCGGCCACCGGAGTGCTGGCCGGCGACATGAAGGGCGTCTTCCGGCACTACACCGAGCGGGTCGAGGGAGAGAAGATCCGCCGGCGCAGCCCCAGCTTCGGCGACCACTACAGCCAGGCCACCCTGTTCTGGAACAGCATGGCGGCCTGGGAGAAGGACCACATCGTCAAGGCGTTCCTGTTCGAGCTGGGTCACGTGCAGCGCCGCTACATCAAGGAGCAGGTGGTCGAACGGCTGACGAACGTCGACACCGGGCTGGCCGGGCACGTGGCCGCCGGGCTCGGCCTGCCGGCCCCCGCGCCCAGGGGCAGCAACCACGGCCGTAACTCGCCGGCGCTGAGCCAGGACCGCCAGCCGTCCGCCCTGGCCACCCGCAAGATCGCGATTCTGGTGGCCGACGGCACCGACGCCGGCGCGCTGTACCCGGTGATGCAGGAGCTGGAGAGCGGCAAGGCGATCTGCCACGTGATCGCGCCGCACGAGGGCATGGCCGCCACGCTGGCCGTGGACAAACAGCTCGGCGCCGCCTCCTCGGTGCTGTACGACGCGGTGTTGTGCACCGGCGGCGAGGAGCTGACCGGCAACGGCCACGCCGTGCAGTTCGTGCGCGAGGCGTTCAAGCACGGCAAGGCCATCGGGGCGCTCGCGGACGGCGAGCCGCTGCTGCGCGCCGCCGCGCTGCCGGGCCGCCAGGGCGTGGTCGACTCCTCGGCCGGGGACGGCTTCACCCGCCAGTTCGCCGACGCCGTCACGGCGCACCGGCACTACGACCGCGACGTGGCCGCCTTCCCCGCCTGACCGCCGGCCGGGTGCCGCGTCTCCTGGGCGCGGCGACCCGGCCTAGCGGGCGTCGTCCCGCGCGAGCGGCGGCGGCGCGGCGCGGACGGTCGCGAGGATGTCGCGGCGGTCGACCAGGCCGAGCTGACGGGAGTCCTGCGAGCGCGGGTTGTCCCCGGCCACCACGACCTGACCGGCCGGCACGTGTGACACCTCCGGCAGCGCCGGGACGAGCCAGCCCGGCAGCGGGTCGCCGGCGACCGCGACGACCCGCTTGATCCGGTGCGGCAGCCGCTCGTCGGCCACCCGGAACACGATCACCTCGTGCCGCCGGGGGTCGCGGCGCAGCCGGCGCGCGAGCAGGCGGCGGCCGTCGCCGAAGGTGGGCGACATGCTGTCGCCCCGCACGATCACCCTGATCCACCCGATCATCGCACCCTCGCGTCCTGGTAGCCGCCGGCCTGGAGGCGGAACAGCCGGGCGTACTCGCCGCCGGCGTCCATCAGCTCGTCGTGCCCGCCCCGTTCGGCGATCCGGCCGTCCACGAGCGTGGCGATCAGCTCCGCGTCGCGCAGCGCGGACATGCGGTGGGAGATCAGCAGCCGGGTACGTCCCGCGGCGTGCCGGCGCAGGATGCCGTGGACCCGGTGCTCGCCCTCGGCGTCCAGCCCGGAGGTCGGCTCGTCGAGCACGATCAGCCCGGCGTCGGCGCGCATCAGGCAGCGGGCCAGGGCCACCCGCTGCCACTGGCCGCCGGACAGCGTCACGCCGGCCCGTTCGGCGTCGTCGGTGTGCGTCCTGGACAGCACGGTGTCGTAGCCGCGGGGCAGCGCCGTCAGCGTCTCGTCGGCGTGGGCCGCCCGCGCGGCCTCGACGATCCGCGGCCGGTCGTCGAGGTGCGTGACCTGCCCGATGCCGATGTTCTCCGCCGCGGTCAGGTCGTAGGTCATGAACTCCTGGAACACCACGCCGATCCGCGCGCGCAGCGCCGTGACGTCCAGTTCGCGCAGGTCCACGCCGTCCCAGGTGATCGTGCCGCGCTGCGGGTCGTAGAACCGGCACAGCAGTTTCACCAGCGTGCTCTTGCCCGCGCCGTTGACGCCGGCGAGCCCCACGGCGGTTCCGGCGGGGATGGTCAGGTTCACCCCGCGCAGCACCCACGGGCCGTCGTCCGCGTAGCGGAACCAGACGTCGCGCAGCTCGACGGCCGCCCGCGGCGGCGGCGTGCGGGTGCCGGCGGGCAGGTCGTCGCCGGTGCCGAGGACGTCGAGGTAGTGCCCGAACAGCCGCACCGCGCGGCCGGCGTCGCCGAGCTGGAGCACCACGCCGGTCAGCCCGGCCTGCACGCCGGTCACCGCGCCGAGGAACAGCACCAGGTCGCCGACCGACGCGCCGCCGGCGACGACGTTGGTGGCGACCGCGACCGTGCCCGCCCCGGTGACGGCCGCGCCGAGCAGCGCGAGCCCGCTCTGCGCCAGCGTGCCCCGGCGGGCGACGGCCAGCCGGGCGCGCGAGACGGCCGCCAGCGAGCCGATCATCCGGGTGTGCAGCAGCGTGCCGAGGCCGAACAGCCGGATCTCCTTGGCGGCCCGCACGTCGGTGAGCAGCGCCCGGTAGAACAGGCGGCGACGGTCGGTGGCCACCCACGCCTCCTCGGTGGCCGCCTCGCGCCGCACGGTCGCCAGGCGGGCGAGCACGGCGGTCAGCGCCGACGCGAGCAGCAGCAGGGCCATCGGCGGCCACACCGCCAGCGCCGCCCCCGCGAAACCGCCGAGCAGCACCGCCGAGCGGACCAGTTCCTGCGCGAACTGCGTGACCGTACCGGGCGCCTCCTGCGCGGCCTGCTCGGCGAGCCGCAGCCGGTCGTGGAAGGCGGGATCCTCGATGTGCCGCAGCCCCGGCAGGGAGGCGACCCGTTCGAACAGCCGGCTCTCCACGGTCAGCGTGACCCGGTGGCGCACCACCTCGCCGAGGTGGCCGACCAGGTAGAGCAGCGCGCCGGCGAGCCCGCCCGCGAGCGCGGACGCGACGGCGAGGAAGGCCGCCCGGCCCGCGCTCGCCGCCCCCGAGGTGAGCTCGTCCACCAGCAGCATCGTCAGCCACGCCCCGGTCGCGGGCGCGACGCCGGCGAGCACGGTGAGCACCAGGGAGGTGCCGGCCGCCACCGGTGTGGCCCGGAACGGCAGCGCGAGCGCCGCCGCGCCCGTGCGGGCGGCGGATCGGGTCATGCCGCCTTCGCCGGGACGCCGGTCGCCGGCGCGAAGTCGTCGAGCCGGATGCCGGACGCGGTCACCACGCCGCGGTGCGTGTGCAGCAGCGTCGGGAACGCGACGACCTCGAACGCGGTCAGCACGGGATCGTCCACGCCGACGACCGCGACCCGGCCGAGCGCGCCGAGCTTGCCGGCCAGCCGCTCGGTGGCGTCGGGGGCCTCCGGGTCCCCCTGCACAACGGACACGAATCGGGCCTGCGGCGGGGCGGCGGCGAGGGCGTCGGACAACATCCGGCACGGCCCGCAGCCGACCTGGAAGAACCCGACCTGGACGGGGCCGTCGAGATCGGCCTCGGTGATCGTCGCGCCGCCGGTGTCGGTGACCGCGAACGGGCGCACGACCGTGCCGGGCCTCGGCACCTGCGGGCCGCCGGCGTGGCCCGCTCCGTGACCGCCGTGCGCGCTCATCTGCCGGACCCTGGTGACCAGCGCGAACGTGAACAGCAGGTGCACCGCGACCACCAGGGCGAGCAGGACGACGGCGGTGGTGAGCAGGATCAACGGTTTCTCCCGGCGGGAACGAGGAGGAACGCGACGTCCTCCCAGCGGGTCGTGAGCAGGCCGAGAAACGCCCCGGCGACCAGGCCGGCCAGCGTGGCCGGGGCGGCGGCGGGCCCGCCGCCGGCGAGCGCGCCCGCGGCGGCGACCGCGACCAGCAGGCCGTTGCGGACGAGGTGGCGCGGGCCGAGCAGCCCGCCGTCCGCGCCGAAGCACTGGCAGCGGACGGACTGCCGGGCGAGGACCGCGCGGCCGATCCCGGCGCAGAACACGAGCAGGAGCGCCGCCGCGAGGGCGTAACCGGCCAGCCGCGTGCCGGGAACGGCGAGCAGCACCACGGTGGCGGCCTCCCCCGCGACGACCGCCCCGGCCACCGGACCGGTGGGCAGCCATCGCGGCCCGATCGCCGCCACCGAGTCACGGAACCCGGCGAACCCCTGCCGGGAGCGGGTCTTCCCCACGACCGCCGCGATGAAGACGACGGCGAGCAACACCCGGGCGAGCGGATCGAGCACGATGGCCTCCGGACGGGGACGGCAGCCGGCGGGGCACGCGGTGGCCTCCCCCGCCGGCCGGTCCGGTCAGTGGGTGTTCAGCAGGAGGATGAGGCGGAGACGCAGCTTCCGTAGCAGTTGAAGCGCAGGCCCTTCTTGCAGCACTGGCCGTGCTCCGCCACGCACGCACCCGCCTCGACCTGCGGCAACACCATTCCGACGAGCCGCTCACCCGCTCGCTGCACGAGTCGCTTCATGTCAACTCCTTCCATGGCCAACAACGCGGACGCCGACCAGCGGATCGGTGATCCCCGGCGCCACGGCCACGGCCTTTCGCCGTGCCGGACGGGCTCGCCAGGACTCCGTTCTCCCGCCTCCCCTGGTGGGTGCTGCCCAGGTTGCCGCGATCTCCGGGGAATGTCGTTAGCAGACAGTCCACACTTTCTTGACGACGTGTCGGCGCGGCCCGGAGGTCAGGCCGCCGTCAGGGCCTGCTCCAGCGCCTCCATGGCGTCGGCCGCGTCGATCACGCCGAGTTCGGCGGTGAAGCGTACGGCGTCGCGGACCTCGTCGGCGCCGGCGGTCCGCAGGGCGAGGGCGACGTGCCGGCGGAAGGACTCGCCGAAGGCGCGGCGGGCCACGTGCGCGGTCAGCGTGACGAACGCGCGTTCGCGGGCGCTCAGCCGCTCCTCCGACCAGGCCCGCCCGGTGCGGGAGGCGAGGAACCCGGCCAGCCACGGATCGCCGGCCGGCCAGCCGGGGGCGGAGGTGCCCGCGGCCACCCGGCTCGGCTCGGGGGTGGTGTCGAGGCCGAGCCCGGCCGCAACCTCCGCCAGCCGGCCCAGCGCGTCGGCCGCCGCCGGGTAGCCGGCGTACGGGGCGACGAACCTGATCAGGGCGAGCACGTCGGCGTACGGGACGCCGTGCGCGTGCAGGGCGGTGACGTGCATCGAGAAGGCCAGCCCGAGGTGGCCGCGGCAGATGTCGTGCGCGGTGACCTGTAACAGTTTCTCCCGCACGCCGGTGCCCGCGAGCGCGAAGGTGAGCCCGGCCGTCTCCAATGCCATCTTCTGGAATTCGAGGTCCACCTCGGCCAGCGGACCACTCGGCAGATCGACCATGGAACGTTCCTCCTATCGTGCGAACCGGACGGTCTCGGCGACCGCCCGCGAAGCCCTGTTCACCATCACCTCGCCGCGCTGCACGGCGGTCTCGGTGACGCCGAAGCGCGCCCCCAGCGCCCCCTGGACCTGGGCGACCGTGCGCTCCGAGCCGGCCGCCGCCTCCTCGTCGGCGAACATGGTGATGGTCATGACGGTTTCCGGCCCGGTGTGGACCGCGGTGTAGAGGATGGAGCCGACCTGCTCGGGGATGCGGTCGGCGAACTCGCGGTCGACCTGCTCGACCATCTTCTCGATCGAGCCGGAGCTCGCGGCGTAGTGGCGCACTATGGCGTACATGTCGATCTCCTCAGGGTTGGGGTGCCCGGCCGGTGAGGTAGCGCTGCAGTGTCGGCGCGACCCAGCGGACGAGCTCGTCGGGGGTGGTGGCGACCAGCACGTCCACCTGGACGGCGTAGCGGGTGATGGCCAGCCCGACGAGCTGGCCGGCCGCGAGTGCCGCCCGCAACTCGGGGTGGTCGACGCCGAGTTGCCGGGTGAGCCTGCCGAGCATGTCGCGGGCCAGGAACTCCCGGATCTGCGCGGCGGCGTGCTCGCTGGTCGCGGCGGAGCGGATCAGGCCGAGCAGCGGGCCCGGCCGCCGCACGTCGCCGAGCAGCGTGAGCACGAAGCGGGCCAGCCGCTCCCCCAGCTCGGCCCGGGGGCCGTCGGAGAGCGCGCGCACGGCCTGTTCCGGCTGGAACACCTCCGCCACCACGGCGCTGAACAACTGCTCCTTGCCGCCGAAGAAGCGCCGCACGAGCGCCGGGTCCACCCCGGCGTCCGCGGCGACCTGGCGCAGGCTGGTGCCGTCGTAGCCGGCCTCGCTGAACGACGCGGCGGCTGCCGCGACGATCTCGTCTCTGGTGGTCGATGTGCCCGGCCGGCGACCTGTCCGTTGCATCTTTCCTCCTCGCCGCTCACGCTATATCCCCATGCGAGGACTTTCAAGTCCCCAGCCGAGGACTTCGCGTTCGAGGCCATGGAGGCGGTCAGGGCCGCGCCCCCGTGATCACAGTCACGGGCGCGCGACCGTGAGATTCGACCTTTTTCGTGATCAATAGGGAGATACGACCCTTCTGCGCCTTTTTCCCATCGGATTTCGCCTTTGACGCCTACCGCGGCCGATCATGCGGTGCGAAGATTTCCGGTGCCAGAACGTTGCTGGACGGCGGTGCGGGCTCCGCTCCGCGGAGGGTGAGGATCGCCGGTGACTCGCGCACGAGAGGAGTCCGTTCCCCTCGTACGCGTGCCGCGCCTGGTGGGGCGCGACGCGGAGCTGGTGCGGTTGCGCCGCGCGCTGGCGAACCCGTCCGCGCTGGTGCTCGTCGAGGGCGAGGCGGGCATCGGCAAGACCCGGCTCGTGCAGGAGGCCGTCAGCGGACGCGACCGGCTGCTCGTCGCCGCCTGCCCGCCCTTCCAGGACGCCTCGACGCTCGGCCCGGTCGTGGACGCCGTCCGCCAGACCGGCGTGTCCGCCGCCGGGCTGGGGCTGAGCGGGCTCGCCGGCGCGCTGCGCCCGCTGTTCCCCGACTGGGCCGGCGAACTGCCGGACCCGGTCGAACCGCTGCCGGACGCGACCGCCACCCAGCACCGGCTGCTGCGCGCCCTGTCCGAGCTGCTCGACCGCCTCGGCGTCGGCCTGCTCGTCGTCGAGGACGCGCACTGGGCCGACGAGGCGACCCTCGAACTGCTCCTGCTGCTCGCCGCCCGGCAGCCGCCCGGCGTCGGCGTGCTCGTGACCTACCGGCCGGAGGACGTGCCGGCCGGGTCGCTGCTGCGCCGGCTGTCCTCGCGGGTCCGCGGCGGCCCCGGCCACCTGCGTCTGGCCCTGGGCCGCCTCGGCGTGGCCGACACCGCCGCGCTCGTGTCGTCCATGCTGGACGCCGAGCACGTGTCGGACGCGTTCGCGCGCTTCCTGCACACCCAGACCGACGGGCTGCCGCTCGCCGTCGAGGAGTCGGTGCGGCTGCTGCGCGACCGCGCCGACCTCGTCCGCGTGCACGGCGAATGGGTGCGGCGCAGCCTCGACGAGATCGCCGTGCCCCCGACCATCCGCGACGCCGTGCTGGAGCGCATCGGCCGGCTCCCGGAAGCGGCCAGGACGATCCTGCACGCCGCCGCGGTGCTCGCCGAACCCGCCGACGAGGCGGTCCTGCGCACGGTCGCCGAGCTGCCGGAACGGCAGGCCCGCGCCGGGATCGTCGACGCGATCGCCGGCGGCCTGCTCGTGGAGGACGAGCGCGGCCGGCTGGCGTTCGCGCACGTCCTGGCCGCTCGCGCCAGCTACGACGCGGTGCCCGGCCCGATCCGCCGGATGTTGCACGGGCGGGCCGGTCAGGCCCTGGAGGCTGCGGGCCGGCCGGCCGCGGCCCGCCTGGCCCGGCACTTCCGGCAGACCGGCGACACCGACCGGTGGCGCAGGTACGCCGAGCAGGCCGCGGACCTCGCCCTCGACGTGGGCGACGACGCGACGGCGTCCGTGCACCTGCTCGACCTGCTCGAAGCGGACCTGCCCGCGGACGCGCTGACCCGCGTCGCCGACAAGATGCCGACGCTGGCGTCCACGGGCTACCTGCACCGCAGCGGCCTGGTGGAGGTGCTGCGCTCGGTGCTCGACCGGACCTCGCTGTCCAGGCGGCGGCGGGCCGAGATCCGCGCCCAGCTCGGCGCGGCGCTCATCCGCAGAGGCGAGCACGAGGCCGCGGTCGCCGAGTTGCAGCGCGCCGTCCCCGATCTGGACCACGACCCGGTCCGGCAGGCCCACGCGATGACCGGCCTGGGCATGCCGTACAGCACGCACTGGCCGGCGAAGGTGCACCGGCGCTGGTTCGACCGGGCCGCGGCCCTGGTGGCGCGGACCTCCCTGCCCCGGCGGGAGGTGCTCGACCTCCAGGTCAACTGGGCGACCGGGCTGCTGACCCTCGGCGACCCCGAGGGCTGGATCGTCGCCGCGGGGCTGCCCGACACCGCCGCCACCCCGGGCGAGGCCGCCCCGCTCGCCCGCGCGGCGCTGAACCTGGGCAACTGGTCCATGCACTGGGGCCGCTACGACGAGGCGCGCGAGCACCTGGCCCGCGGCGTCCGGCTCGCCGAGCACCGCGGCTACGTGCGGCTGAACGACATGATCGCCGTGACCCGCGCGCACCTGGACTGGTTCACCGGCGAGTGGGACGGCCTCGCCGAGCGGGCCGCGCGGCTGGCCGAACTCGACGGCGAGCCGGAGATCCGGCTGGACGCGCGGACGGTCGCCGGGCTGCTCGACGTGGCGCGGGGAGAGCATCAGCGCGCGCGGGCCCGGCTGCGGTGGGTGCTGGAGGAGTCCGGCAGGCGCGGTCTGGCGCAGGTGCCGATCGAACCGGCCGCGGCCCTGGCCCGCCTGTGCCTGGCCGAGCGGGACCCCGACGGCGCGCTGCGCCTCACCGGCGCGCCGATGCGGCTGGTCGTCGCCAAGGGGACCTGGTTGTGGGCCACCGAGCTCCTGCCGGTGCGGACTCGGGCGCTGCTCGCCGCAGGACGTCCGGCCGACGCCGCCGACCTCGTCGCACAGTACGAGCGCGGCCTGCGGGACTGCCCGGCGGCCGGCGCGCACGCGGCGCTGGCCGAATGCCGCGCCCACCTCGCCGAGGCGCACGACGGGCCCGAGGCCGCCGCGGACGCGTACGCGCTGGCCGCCGCGCGGTGGGAGGCGCTGCCCCAGCCCTACGCGGCGCTGCTCGCCCGCGAGCGGCAGGCGTCCTGCCTGGTGGCCGCCGGGCGGCGCGCGGACGGGCTGGACCTGCTGACCGGCGTGCTGCGCGGGCTGTCCAGGCTCGGCGCCACCGGCGACGCCGACCGGGTCGCCGAACGGCTGCACGAGCACGGCGTGCGGCGCGCCTGGCGGGGCGGGCGGCGCGGCTACGGCAGCGAGTTGTCGCCGCGGGAGCGCGAGGTGGTCCGGCTGCTGATCACCGGCCTGGGCAACAAGGCGATCGCGGAGGCGCTGTCGCGCTCGCCGAAGACCGTCGCCGCGCAGGTCAACTCCGCGATGCGCAAGCTCGGCGTGTCCTCGCGCACGGCGCTGGCGGTGGCCGCCGTCCAGGCCGGGCTCGGGCCCGAGGAGCCTGCCGACGGGCCCGGCGACGGGTCGCCGGACGAACGCGCGGCCGGGCCCGCCGGCGAACTTTAGGTCATCCGCCCAATAGCAAGCGACCGGACGCCGCTCCGATACTCGCTGCGTGCCTACGACTCCGCAGCCATCCGACGACCGGCCCGCCGACGGCGCGGACGCCGAACCAGCCCGGCAACCGGCGCAGGAGCCGACTTCCGAGCCGGCCCGCGACGACGGCGATGCCGCCTCGGACAGCCCGGAGAACCCGAAGGGCTCGGACGGCTCGGAGAAGTGGCATGGCTATGAACCGCTCTGATCGGAGAATCATGCGTCTGCGCAGACTCGTCTCCCTGGCAGCCGCCGCCGGCCTGGCCGCCGGCGTGCTCACCGCGACACCGGCACGTGCCGCGCCCGAACCCCCCGCCCCGCAGAGCACCGCCACACAGACCACGGACTTACCGGCCGCGAACACCCAGGCCCCGAACGCCCAGGCCCCGAACACGCAGGCCACGAACACCCAGGCCGCGGAGACGCAGGCCACCGAGACGCCGGCCGCCCAGCCGCTGTCCGGCATCCCCGAGCCGGACTACACGCCGGGCGGCTGCAACCGCTCGGACCTGCCGGCCGAGCACGCCCGCTGCCTCCTGGAGATCTACACCCCCAAGGGGGCGCGGATCGCGATGAAGGCCGACCAGCCCCGGCCCACCGCGCTCACGCCCGAGGACATCCGGTCGGCGTACAAGCTGCCCGACGGCGGGGAGGGGCAGACCGTCGCCGTCGTCGTCGCGCACGGCAACTCCGCCGCCGAGAGCGACCTGGCCGTCTACCGCTCCCAGTACGGCCTGCCCGAGTGCACCACCGCCAACGGCTGCTTCCGCAAGGTCGACCAGAAGGGCGGCACCGACTACCCGCCCGACGACGCGGGCTGGGCGGCGGAGAGCGCCCTCGACCTGGACGCCGTCTCCGCGGTCTGCCCACGCTGCAAGCTGCTGCTGGTGCAGGCGGACTCCGCGTCCGTCCCGGACCTCACCGCGGCGGTGGACACCGCCGTGGCCCTGGGCGCCAAGTTCGTCTCCAACTCCTACGGCATCCCGGGCGAGGCCGACGGCCAGCAGGCCTACGACAAGCACTACGACCACCCCGGCGTGGTGGTGACCGCGGCCACCGGCGACATCGGCAACATCTCAAGCTGGCCTGCCAGCAACCCCAACGTCGTCGCCGTCGGCGGGACGCGGCTGACCCGCGACGCGTCGGCCGCCCGCGGCTGGAGCGAGCGCCCGTGGACCGGCGGCGGATCGGGCTGCTCGCCGTACGAGCCGCGCCCGGCCTTCCAGGAGGGCATCGACACCAACTGCCCGAACGGGCGCGCGACCGCCGACATCTCGGCCGACGCCGACCCGGCCAGCGGCCTGTCGGTCTACCACTCCTTCTCCTCCGACGGCTACAGCGGCTGGCTGCAGTACGGCGGCACGAGCCTGTCCGCCCCGCTGGTCGCCGCGATGTACGCGCTGGCCGGCACCCCGACGCCGGGCACCTACCCGGTGACCTACCCCTACGCCGCCGCCGGGCTGCCCGACCTGTTCGACATCACCGAGGGCAGCAACGGCGTCTGCGGCAACGTGCTGTGCGAGGCCGGCCCCGGCTGGGACGGGCCCACCGGCCTCGGCACCCCGAACGGCCTCGGCGCGCTGACGTTCGGCCCCGCGGGCACCCTGGCGGGCACCCTCACCGACCAGGCCACCGGTGTTCCGATCGGCTCCGCCGACGTCTCGGCCCGCAACGTGGGCAACGGCAAGACCTACCGCTCCGGCACCGACGGCAAGGGCGGCTACACGCTGCTGGTTCCGGCCGGCACGTACGACCTGACCGCGACGGGCTTCGGCTACGCCAAGACGACCAGCACGGGCGTGGCGGTGCCGGTCGACCAGAAGGTGAGCGCCGACTTCCCGATGCGCGCGGTGCCCAGCCGGACCGTGTCCGGGACGATCACCGGCGACGGCGACCGCGCCTGGCCGCTGGCCGCGTCGATCGCCATCGACGGCTACCCGCACGGCAGGGTCAGGACCGACCCGTACACCGGCCGCTACTCGGTCGAGCTGCCCAAGGACGCCGACTACACCTTCCGCGTCTCCGCCGACTACCCCGGCTACACCACCAAGGTCCAGCGGGTCAGCGTCCCGGACACGGGGCCGGACACCGGCACGGACGCCTCCCTCTCGGTCGACCGGGGCGCCTGCCTGGCCCCCGGCTACGACTTCCCGAGCCGCGTCGACTTCGAGGGCTGGAGCGGCACCACGCCCCAGGACGGCTGGACGGTCTCCGGGTCCACGCCCGGCTGGGACTTCACCGGCAAGCCCCAGAACCTCATGGGCAGCGAGGGCAACTTCGCCGCCGCCTCCCCGTTCATCAACGGCGGCACGGCCCAGGACACCTACCTCACCTCACCGGCGATCGACCTGTCCGGCGAGAGCGCGCCGACGGTCCGGTTCAACCACCTCTTCATCGTCCCGGACGCCGAGAGCGTGGGCGAGGTCCAGCTCAGCCTGGACGGCGGCGCCACCTGGAGCACCGTCGGCGGGGCCGTCAACGGCACCAACGGGTCGACCTCCGTCGCGATCCCCCAGGCGGCGGGACGCTCCGACGCCCGGGTGCGCTTCCACTTCGCCAGTCACGGCTCCTCCGTCTGGCAGCTCGACGACATCACCGTCGGCAGTTGCGTCCCGCAGCCCGGCGGGCTCGTCAGCGGCGTCGTCACCGACGCCAACACCGGCGAGCCGGTGCCGGGCGCGAGCGTCGGCGGCTCCACGCCCAGCACGGCCGACGGCTGGTACTGGGCCTTCGCCGGGAAGGCGGGCAAGACGAAGCTGACCGCGTCGGCGGGCCGCTACGCGTCCTCGACCGGCACGGTGACCGTCGCCGCCGACAAGGTGACCCGCCGCGACTGGACGCTGCGGGCCGGCCGGCTCTCGGCCGACACGACGGGCGTCTCGTTCGACGCCACCCTGGGCCGCTCGGCCGGCACCCGCAAGGTCCGGCTCACCAACACCGGCGGCGCGCCGCTGAAGGTGACGATCGGCGAGCACAGCGCGCCGGCCGGGTCCGGCGGCGGAGCGAGCGACGCCGGCTGGACCGACATCGCCGACTATCCGCTCCCGATCGCGAACAACGCGGCGGGCAGCCACGCCGGCAAGCTCTATTCGGCCGGCGGCTGGACGACGGGCGGCCGGCGGGTCTCGGCCGGCTACGTCTACGACCCGGCGACCGGCGCCTGGAGCCCGATCGCCGACCTGCCCCAGGCCCTGCTCGGCTCCGCCGGGGCCTTCCTCGACGGCGTGTTCTACGTCTTCGGCGGCGAGGACGTAGAACACCGGCCGGTTGCCACGGCGTACGCCTACCACCCGGACAAGAACGCCTGGACCCGGCTCGCCGACCTGCCGACGACGCTCAGCAAGGCGACCGCCGCCGTGCTCGGCAAGCACCTGTACGTCGTGGGCGGCTGCGTGGTGGACTGCGGCACGGAGACGTCGGCGGCGGTCTACCGCTACGACCCGCGGCGCGACACCTGGACCCGCGTCGCCGACTACCCGTCGCGGGCGAACAACCCGGCCTGCGCCGGCCTCGGCGACCAGATCATCTGCGCCGGCGGGCGGGACAGGTTCGTCAACACCGGGAGCGGGCCCAGCTTCCGCGAGCTGACCTCGACCTACGCCTACAACCCGCGGCGCAACGCCTGGACGGCGCTGGCGGACATGCCCTACCAGAACTACGGGATGGCCTTCAGCGGGGCCAACGGCAGGCTGCAGGTCGCCGGCGGCATCAGCAACCTGGCCCCCACCGGCCGGGCAGCGGAGTTCGACCCGGTCACCGGCACGTGGCGGGACCTCCCGGACATGCGGCAGGCCGTGGACGTCCCCGGCAGCGGCTGCGGCCTGTACAAGATCGGCGGAACCCCCTCGTGGAACCCGGCGGCCGTCGCCGAGGTGCTGCCCGGCTACGACTCGTGCGGCGGGGACGACGTCGCCTGGCTGAAGGAGAACCACACCGAACTCGAACTCGCGCCGGGCCGCTCGGCGACGCTGACGGTCAAGGCCGACGCCCACGTCAGCGCGGCCGGCCGGTACACCGCCAACCTGTCGCTCGACACCGACTCGCCGTACCGGCACGACCCGATCGACGTGGTCATGCGGGTGAAGGCGTCCGGGAAGGGCCACTGACCGGTTCCCTCCTGGCGTGATCGCCGCCCTCGCCCCCGCCGGGGGCGAGGGCGGCCTCGTGCGTTTGCGCCGCTCAACGGGCCTCGCGCGCCCCCCACACAATCGTGTCGTTACGGTAAGTAGTGAGTAAATTACATTCCGTGCACGATGGGATTCGCCGCCGGACGAGAGGTCGCCGAGACCCCTGCGCCGGGCGGCGGACAAGGGGGGTGGACGTGCGCTCATCGAAGGCCGGGGCCGAGCTCCCGGTGCGAGCCCGTGACGACGACGCCGCCGCGTGGCTCCGCGACTGGGTGCGCGGGCTGGGACCGGGCGGCACACACGAAGCGCGGCGGGCCGACGTCGGGATGTTCCCGTCGCGTCAGGTGCTGGGCGTCCTGCGCCCGTCGAGCGTGGCGCAGGTGCGGCAGATCGTGGCCTCGGCGGTCCCCGGGGTGGCGCTCTACCCCGTCAGCACGGGCTACAACTGGGGGCTGGGCTCGCGCCAGCCGGTGACCGACCGGGCCGTCCTGCTCGACCTGGGCCGGCTGGACACGATCCGGCTGCTCGACACCACGATCGGGGTGGCCGTGGTGGAGCCGGGGGTCACCCAGGGGCTACTGGCCGGCAGGCTGGCGGGCACGTCCTTCATGGCCAACGTCACCGCCTCCTCCCCGCACACCAGCGTGGTCGGCAACGCCGTCGAGCGCGGCGTGGGCCTGCGCCGCCAGCGCTGGGAGGACGTGGCCGGGCTGGAGGTCGTGCTCGCCGACGGCACCCTGCTGCGGCTGGGAAGCTGGCCGGACGAGCGGGGCCGGGTGACGCCGTACCGGCACGAGCTGGGCCCCGGCCTGATGCCGCTGTTCGCGCAGTCGAACTTCGGGGTGGTGACCGCCGCGGTGATCCGGCTGCTCCCCCGCCCGCGGGCCGCCCGCCTGCTGCGGCTCACCTTCGACGCCTCCCGCCTGCCCGCCGCCGTGGACGAACTGCGCGGCTACCTCGGCCAGCGGCTGGTCAGCGGGGTGCTGAAGATCTACCAGCCCGTCGAGAGCGAGGAGTGCTGGGCCTACTGCTGCGTGGACGGCGACCCGGAGCTGGCCCGCTTCGCCTCGGCCCTGCTGATGCGCCACGCCCGCCGCAGCGGGCTGTTCGACGACGTCGGCGAGGACGTGCCGGACGACGAACTGGCCACGCAGTTGCACCACTGCTTGACCGGCGATCCGAGCCTGAACGAGGCCCTGCTGGAGACCTGGTTCGGCGCCGGCGCGGCGGGCGTGGACGGCAACCCGGACACCGGCTTCCTGTTCTTCCTGCCGTTGCTGCCCTTCGACGGCGCGGCCGTGGCGCGGGCCAGGACGCTGGTGCGCGAGATCGCCGCCGAGACCGGCACCACCTGGTCGCCGACGGTGAACGCGATCTCGTCGGACGTCATCGACCTCGTCGTCTCGTGCCGGTTCCCCAAGGCGTCGGCCGCCGCCGCGCACCGGGCGCTGGACCTGCTGCACGAGCGGTTCGCCGCGGCCGGCTGGCGGCCCTACCGGCTGGACATCGAGCACATGGACGCGGGCGGCCCGCCGGAACTGCTGCGCCGGTTGAAGGAGGTGTTCGACCCGCTGTCGGTGCTCGCCCCCGGCCGGTACGAAGCCGTCCCGCCGGATCCGGGCGCGGAGCGGGCCGCCGGGGGGCCGTCATGAGCCGGGTGGCCGCCGCGCTGCCGGCCATGCCCGCGGCGGGGGTCCGCTACCACCGGGAGGGCCGCTGGCGGCGCGGGGTCTTCCTCGACGACCTGCACGCGCGCGCCCTGGCCGAGCCCGGCCGGCTGGTGTACACGAACATCCGCGAGCCGGGCGGCGAACCGCGCACCGTGACCTTCGGCGAGCTGGCCGGCCGGGTCGAGCGCATGGCGGCGGTGCTGTGGTCCTGGGGCGTGCGGCCCGGCCACGTGGTGGCCTTCCGCCTGCCCGACCACTGGGAGAGCGCGGCCCTCTGGCTGGCCTGCGGCCGGGTGGGCGCGGTGGCCATGTCGCTGTCGCCGTCCACCGGCCGGCGCGAGACGGAGCTGATGCTCGCGGCCACCGAGCCCCGCCTGCTGATCGGCGCGGACGACGGCGGCCCGGCCATCCCCGGCGGCCCCGGCCTGACCGCCTCCCTCGACGAACTGCTCACCCGCTCGCGCCTGGCCGAGCCCCTGCCCACCGCCGACCGGCCGCGCGTGTCGGCCGACGACGCCTGCCAGGTGGTGTTCACCTCGGGCACGACCGGGTCGCCCAAGGCGGTCCTGCACAGCTACAACACTCTGTACGCGTGCGTGCGCACCTCGGCCGGGCTGCTGCCGTCCCCGGCGGTGGTGGCCGCCGACGCCGGCCTGACCCACTCGGTCGGCCTGGGCTTCCTCGCGCTGAAGCCGCTGCTCACCGGCTCCCGGTCGGTGTTCATGAGCCACGGCGGGGACTACGACGCCGAGGCGTGGCTGGACCTGGTGGCGGGCTGCGGCGTGACCTGCCTGGTGACGCTGCCGACCTGGCTCGGACGGCTGAACGCGGCCCAGCGGCGCGACCCGCGCGACCTGTCCCGGCTGCGCCGCGTCCTCAGCGCCGGAGCCCCCCTGCCGGCCCCGGTCGCCGCCGACGTACGGGCGCTGCTGGCCCCCTGCCTCATGAACGTCTACGGCCTGACCGAGGCCGGCGCGATCGCCTCCACCGCCCCCGACGACCCCGGCGACCCGGCCGAGGAGAGCATCGGCCGGGCGATGCCCGGCATGACCGTCGAGGTGCGCGACGACGGGTCGGGCACGGGGCCGCTGCGCGTGCGGGGGGCGGCGCTGTGCCGCGGCATGCTGGACATCCGCACCGGCGCGACCACCTGGACCCCCGCCGACGACGACGGCTGGTACGACACCGGCGACGTCGGCCGCCGCGACGAGCGGGGCCGGCTGCGCTACGTGTCCCGCTCCTTCGACCGGGTGGGCTGGCGCAACATGATCCCGGTCGCCGAGGTCGAGAGCGAGTTGCTCGCCCATCCGGCGGTGGTCGAGAGCGCGCTCGTCGGCGTCCCCGACCATGACGGGCACGAGGCCGCCTGCGCGGTGATCATCGCGGACGGCGTGCCGCCGTCGCTGGCGGACCTCTGCTCCTTCCTGCGCGCGCGTCACATGAGCGAGGAGTTCCTGCCCGTCCGCCTCGCCGTCGCCGAGACGGTTCCCCGGACGCCGATGGGCAAGATCGACAAAGCGTCGCTCCGCCACCGGCTCGTCACCGGGGAACTGGCCGCCGAGAGCCACGGCCCGCACGAGCCACAAGGGCCAGGCGACCGGCGGGAACCCCTGTGAACAGCACCGGACAGGAAAGGCACGAGACGCCGATGGACATGGACACCGGAACGCGATCCACCGACGCCACCGAGCACCACACCGACCACCACACGGAGCACGACACCGAGCACGACACGGGCACTGCTGCCGCCGGCGACGTCGAGGCCGCGCTCAAGGGATGGCGGGCGGCGCTGGGCGAGGCGCGCGTCCGGACCGACGGGCCCACGCTCGCCGCCTGGCAGCGCAACACCTCCGAGTTCGCGCCACGCGAGCTGGTCGCCGTCCTGCGGCCCGCCGGGGTGAGCGACGTGCGGCAGATCATCGAGGTCGCCCGGAGCACGAAGGTGCTGCTCCAGCCGGTCAGCACGGGCCGCAACTGGGGGTTCGGCTCGGCGCTGCCGCCGCGCGGCCCGGCCGCCCTGGTGCAGCTCGGCGACATGGACCGGATCCTGAAGGTGGACGGCCGGCTGGGCTACGCCGTGATCGAGCCGGGCGTGACCCAGGGGCGGCTGTCCGACCACCTGGCCGCCCTCGGCGGCACGCTCAAGATCAACGTCACCGGCAGCGCCAGGGAGACGAGCCTGGTGGGCAACGTGCTCGACCGCGGCGGCGGCAACCTGGGGGCGCGGGCCGCCGACCTGCTCGGGCTGGAGGTGGTGCTGGGCAACGGCGAAGTGGTCAGGACCGGGCTGTGGCACCTCGACGCCGACACCGTGCACCACTACCCGCCCGGTCTCGGCCCCGACCTGCTCGGCCTGTTCGTCCAGTCCGGCTTCGGCGTCGTCACCAAGATGGCGCTGCGCCTGCACCCCTCGCGCCCGCTGCGGGAGGTGACGGTCGAGGTCCGCGAGCCGCTCCTGCCGGACCTGGTCGAGGAGCTGTCGGCGATGTGCCAGGACAACCTCGTCACCGGCTACCTGCGCATCACCGACGGCGCCGACCCCAACATCCGCTTCTTCCGCGCGAGCGCGACCCCGACGTGGAAGGCCCAGCTCACCCTGTACGGCAACGCCGGGATGCGGGCCGCCGCGGCCACCGAGATCGAGCACCGCCTGAGCGGACTGGCCGAGAGCGTCCAGTCGTTCGATACCGAGCACGACGACCCCGCCGGGTGCGACGAACAGGAACGTGCGCTGCTGGAGGCCCGGCTCCAGCTCGCGGACGGCGTCCCCTCCGACCGTTCCCTGCACAACCTGGCCCAGACGGCGGGCAAAGCCTGGACGGGCGCGCCCGGCGACCTCGACCACGACCGCGACCTGCCCGGGTTCCTGTGCCTGAACGTCACGCTGCCCTTCACCGGGAGCCACGTGGTGACCTGCGCCGAGCTGGTCCGGCGGACCGCCGAGGAGATGGGCGTGACCTGCGCCCGCCTGTTCGGCCGGATCGGCCCGACGGCCCTGTCCGGGTTCTTCCCCTTCTACTTCGAGCGGACCGACCCCGAGGCGGTCGCCCGCGCCCACCGGTTCAAGGACGAGCTGCTCGACCGGCTGGAAGCCGCGGCCATCTACCCGATGCGGATCGACATCGACGTGGCCCCGGCCTTCCTGCGCCGCACCGACGACGGCTTCTGGCGCAGCGTCTCGGCGATCAAACGAGCGCTCGACCCGCAAGGCGTCGTCGCCTCCCGCTACGTGCCCGAGCCCAGCCCGGCGACGACGCCGGAGTCAGGAGAGCAGGAATGACCACCTCCGGATGGGGCGAGCTGGGTCTGCTGACCGATCGCCTGCGCACCCAGGAGCCGCCCGAGATCCACGCCCTGCGCACCGGGACGCTGGCACACCAGCCCGGGTCGTACGGGCAGTACTTCACCACCTGGGACTTCGCGAACGCGATCCTGCGCGACTACTCGATGAACGTCTACCAGACCCTCGCCCTGGCGGCCAGCGGCGACCTGAGCGTCAACGGCGTGCTGGCCGTGCTGCGCCGGCTCGACCCGATCTACAGCGAGTACCTGGGCGACAGCGGCTTCACCACGCTCACGCGCAGCGCCCGCGAGCTGCGCCAGAGCGAGTACGGCGAGCGCGACGCCCTCATCGCGGCGCTGACCGTGCTGACCCGCTACGTCAACCGCCTGACCGCCTGGTCCCACCACTACTTCCCGTGGGACCAGGGCGAACGCTACCGCTACGACGAGGCCCCGCCCGAGGCCGCCGCCCCCGCCGGCGCCGACCCGCACGCCTCCGCCTCGACGCGGCGGGTGCCGCTGCGGCTGAGCTGGCAGCCCCTGGGCATCGAGGTGCGCGCGGAGCTGTTCGCCGACCTCAACGAGGAGCTGTGCCGAGACTTCCTCAGCGCGCTGCCGTTCACGGTGCTGCAGGATCACGCCGTCGTCACCGGCCAGTCCATGTACGCCTGGACGCCCCTGGTGACGCTGGCCGCCGCGCCGGTCGTGGAGCGCATCTGCGACGCGCCCGTGGGCAGGCTGCGCTACTCGCAGGCCACCGGCAACAAGCTGGTGCTGCAGTACGGCCACACCACCGAGACGCTGAGCGTCCCCGTGCTGGGGCAGGTCCATCCCGACGACACGGCCACGCTCGACGAGGTCGGACGGGCCGTCTGGAAGAGCACCTTCCACACCAAAGAGCACATCTGGCTGACCGCCGAACCGGCGTGACACCGCCTCCGCACACGGCACCGAGACACCCGAGGAGCACGGTCATGGGTGACAGCGCCTTCGACCCGTTCTTGACGCTGGGCGAGACCTACGAGGAGGTCTACGGGCAGATCCCCGAGCAGCTCGCCGCGCTCGCCTGGCTGACCGAGCGGCTGCCGCCCGGCGCCCCGGTGCTGGACGTCGGCTCCGGCACGGGCCGGCCCACCGCCGACACCCTCGTCCGCGCCGGGCTCGACGTGCTGGGCATCGACGTCTCGGCCACCATGCTCGGCCTGGCCCGCAGCCGCGTGCCGGACGCCCGCTTCGAGCAGCACGACGTACGGGACTTCCGGTCGCCGCCCGGATCGTTCACCGCCGTGTGCGCCTTCTTCTCCCTGCTGTCGATGCCACGGCCGGACATCGTGACCACCCTGTCGAGGATCCACGACTGGCTGACACCCGGCGGCTACCTGCTGCTCGGCACCGTCTGCGGCGACTGGGACGGGCACGAGACCGAATGGCTCGGCCGCAGGGAGAGCATCACCAGCTTCCCCGCCGACGAGTACGAGCGGCGGCTGCGGCAGGCGGGCTTCGACCTCCTCCACCGGGAGACGGTCCCGTTCACCAGGCCGAACGCGTCCGCGCGGGAGGAGCACCTGTTCTGCTACGCGCGCCGGGCCCCCGTCGCGGCCGGGGCGTCATGACCGAGGCCCGGCTGCTCGACCCGGCCAGCCCGCACCCGCACGCCGACAACCGGCGGCTGCGCGCGGCGGGACCGCTCGTGCCCGTGCTGGCCGAAGGGGTGGCCGCCTGGGCCGCCACCCGCCACGCCACCCTGCGCGCGGTCCTGTCCCATCCGGACCTGTCCCGCGACATCGCCTGCTGGAACCCCGACGCCCGCCGCGCCGCCCCTGCCGGCACCCCCGTCACCAACGTCATCTCCGACGCGTCCATGCTCAACGCCGAGGGCGAGCGGCACACCCGGCTGCGCGCCCCGGCCGCCCAGGCGTTCTCGCCCCGCCGCATGCGCGCGCTGCGCCCCCACATCGCCGCCCACACCCGCCGCTCGCTCGACCGCCTGGCCGGCCTCGACCGCTCCGGCCCCGTCGACCTGCGCCGCGAGTTCGCCTACGCGCTGCCCCTCGGGGTCATCTCCGAACTGCTCGGCATCCCCGCCTCCCACCGCGCGGAGCTGCACTCCCTGACCGAGGCGGTGACCAGGGTCGGCGACGGCCCCGAGGACAGCCCCGCCCTGCGCGCCAGGATCTACGACCTGCTCACCGAGATCGTCGCGATCCGCCGTGCCCACCCCGGCGACGACCTGATCAGCGGCCTGCTGCGGCACCTGACCGACGCCGAGCTGCTCGACACCGTCCAGTTGCTGTACATCGCCGGCCACATCACCACGGTCAACCTGATCACCAACGCCGCCCACGCGCTGCTCACCCACCCCGGCCAGCTCGCGCTGCTGCGCTCCGGCACGGTGCCCTGGAGCACCGCGGTGGAGGAGACGCTGCGCTGGGACTCGCCCGTCAGCTACTTCCCCATGCGCTACCCGGTGCGGGACGTCGAGATCGACGGCGTGCTGCTGCGGGCCGGCGACGCCGTCCTGGGCTGCCACGCCTCCGCCGGCCGCGACCACGACCAGTACGGGCCGCGGGCCGACCGCTTCGACCTCACCGTCCCGCCGCGGGCCCACCTGTCCTTCGGGCACGGCCGGCACTTCTGCCTGGGCGCGCCGCTGGCCCGGATGGAGGCGGAGATCGCCCTGCAGGCGCTGTTCGGCGCCTTCCCCCGGATGGCCCTGGCCGTCCCGCCCGGCGGGCTGCGTTCCGTGGACAACCTGCTGAGCAACAGCGTCGGCACGCTTCCGGTGCTGCTCTCCGGGCGCTGACCGCGTCCGGACGCGTGGTCCGGCATCTTCGGCCGCCCAGATTGCCGGAAACCCACATTGTCGCGGGTCCTCGCCCTTCGTAGCGTCGGCAGCAGCACGCTGGACGAGCGACGGAAGGACCGAGCATCCATGACGAGGGCGCGCCGTGGCGACGGACCGGTCATCGACATCCACTGCCACCGGGAGTGCGGGCCGGCCGCCGCCCTGATGAAGGACGTCGCCAGGGCCGCCGGCAAGGTGGCGCTCGGGCACGGCAACGCCACCACCCGGGCCGTCAACGAGCGGCAGCTCGCCGACATCAGGCCGAAGATGGACCTGCTGGAGGTCCGGCTCGCCGACATGGACCGCATGGGGGTGGACATCCAGGCGGTGGCCGTCGCGGTCTACCAGTACTACTACTGGGCCGACGCGGAGCTGGGCGCGAAGGTGGCCAGGCTCGTCAACGAGGAGCTGGCCGAGGCCACCGCCGCGCACGCCGGGCGGTTCGTGCCGCTCGGCACGGTCCCGTTGCAGGACGCCGAGGCGGCCGTGGCCGAGCTGCGCTACCTGGCCACCGAGCTGGGCATGCGCGGCATCGAGATCGGCACGCACGTCGAGGGCGAGGAGATCTCGGCCCCGCGGCTGGACCCGTTCTGGGCCGAGGTCGAGCGGCTGGGCAGCGTCGTGGTGATCCACACCCAGGGCAGCACGCACCCGCAGCGCCTCCAGGACCACAACTTCGTCAACATCATCGGCCACGCCTTCGAGGCGACGCTGGCCACCGCCCACCTGATCTTCGACGGGGTCATGGAGCGGCACCCCGGGCTGAAGATCGTGGTGGTGCACGGCGGCGGCTACCTGCCCGCCTACGCCGGCCGAGTCGACCACGGCTGGCGGGCCCGCGCCGACGTCAGGGAGGACGTCCCCGGCCTGCCCACCGAGTACCTGCGCCGGTTCTTCCTCGACACGATGGTGTTCGATCCGGAGCAGCTCGCGTACCTGGTCGGCCGGTACGGCGCCGAACATGTGCTGCTCGGCACCGACTACCCCTACGACATGGGCGACGACGACCCCCTCGCGCTGCTCGGCGCGACGCCCGGACTCGACCAGCGGCAGATCGACCTGATCGCCGGGGGGAACGCCGCCCGGCTGCTCGGGCTGACCGAGCCCTCAGGGCCCGCCTGATCGTCCTACCGTAAGGAGAGACCCGCATGCAGGAGAACGGGATCGGCCTGGCCGTCGTCGGGTGCGGCACGGTCGGCCGGATCCGCGCCGTACTCGCCCGCGAGTACCCCGGCGTCACCTGGCTCGGCCTGTGCGACATCGACCCGGCGACGCTGAAGGAGCTGGCCGCCGACACCCGGGCCGACTTCGTCACCACCGACGCGGCCGAGCTGCTGCGCAGGCCCGAGGTCAGCGCGGTGATCGTGGCGACCGACGAGAGCCGGCACGTGGACCCCGTCATGGAGGCGGTGCGGCACGGGCACCCGCTGTTCATCGAGAAGCCGCTGGCCACCGACCCGGTCGAGTCGGCGCGGGTGCTCGCCGCCATCGAGGACAGCGGCGTGGACGCGGTCGTCGGCTACACCCAGCGCTTCCGCCGCCGCTTCCTGGCCGTCAAGCAGCGCCTGCGTGACGGCCAGATCGGCCGCGTGACCTCGGTCGTCACCCGCGCGTTCATGAACCGGATGGTCCCGGACGCCACCCTGCGCAAGGTCACCGACACCACCGGCCTGACCCCGATGGTGGTCTCCGGCACGCACAGCCTCGACATGAGCATGTGGCTGCTGGAGGGCCGGACCCCGGTCGAGGTGTACGCCAGGTCCACGGACGTGGTGCTGGGCCCGTCGGGCACCAAGGACGGCACGTTCGGCATCTTCACCATGGACGACGGCACCCTGTTCAGCATGAACATCAACTGGGCCCTCCCGGCGATCTGGCCCGGCTCGGTGTACGGCCTGGAGATCGGCATCGTCGGCACCACCGGCGTCATCGACATCGAGGACACCCACCGCGACGTCATCGTCGCCTCCGAGCGGGGCCAGCCCGCCGGCTACCGCAGCCGCGGCTTCGAGGCCCCGGCCACCCGGCACGTCGACTTCGTCGGCAGCTACCCGCCCGGCGACCTGTCGGACGGCCTGCTGTGGGGGCCGATGCGGGAGGAGACCATGTCCTGGTTCAGCCGGCTCACCAAGGGGGTGGCCACCCCGCACGCGACCGCGCGGGAGGGCCACGCCAACCTCCTGCACACGATGGCGATGGACCTGTCGGCCCGGCGCGGCACGCCGGTGTCCCTGCCGATCAGCCCCGAGGAACTGCGCGGCGGCCTGCGAGAGGAAGCACGATGACGGGACCACTCGACGTCGGTGTGATCGGCACCGGCTGGTGCGGCGGCATCCGCGCGCTGGCCTCGGCCCGCAGCGCCCTGGTGGACGGGCTGCACCTGGCGGAGATCGACCCCGCCCGGCTGGCGGAGGTGGCGGAGGCGACCGGCGCGCGCACCGCGACCGCCGACTGGGAGCGGCTCGTCGCCGACGACCGGATCAGCGCGATCATGATCTCGGCCACGCCGGAGACCCTGCACCACCCGATGGCCAGGGCCGCGCTGGCGGCGGGCAAGCACGTCCTGCTGGAGAAGCCGATGGCACTCACGCTGGAGGAGGCCGACGAGCTGATCGGGCTGGCCGAGGCGGGCGGCCTGAAGTTCACGATCGGCTACTCGCAGCGCTTCAACGCCAAGCAGGCGCTGATCAGGCGGGCCATCGACGACGGCACCCTGGGCACCGTCACCAGCATCCTGATCAGCCGGCACATCACCAGGTCGCTCGGTGCGAAGATCAGCTCGCGGACCAGGTTGTCGCCGGCCGCGATGGAGGCCACCCACGACCTCGACTTCGCGTTCTGGTGCCTGGGCCCGCGCCGGCCGGTACGGGTCTACTCGCAGAACGCGTGGGGCGTACGCCGCGCCACCCACGGCTCCCCCGACACGCAGTACCTGCTCGTCACCATGGACGACGGCGCGGTGGTCACGGTCGGCGCGGGCATGTCGCTGCCGCCCGGCTACCCGAACCAGTCGACCACCTGGATGGAGGTGCTGGGCACCGACGGCGCGGTGCTGGCCGACGCCAGCCACCGGGACATCGTGCTCAACACCGTGTCCGACGGGGTGCGCTTCCCGCTGTCGACGATGCCGGGCGAGTACGTCGGCGCGACCTACGCGGGCCCGATGGAGCGCGAGACCACGCACTTCCTGGAGGCCGTCGCGCACGACCGTCCCGTCATGGTGGACCCGCGCCTGGCCCGCACCACGATGGAGGTCTACCTGGCCGCCGACCTGTCGGCGGAGCGGGGCGAGGCGGTCGGCCTGCCCCTCTCGGCCGAGGCGTACGAGGCGGCGCTCAAGGTCGGTCGAGCCTGAGCAGCCGGGCGGCGTTGCCCCCGAGCACGAGCCGCCGCTCGCGCTCGTCGAGCCCAGCCCGCTCGACGAAGCCGAGCGGATCGACGGTGCCCATGTCGAAGGGGTAGTCGGTGCCGAGCAGCACGTGCTCGGCGCCGAAGTCGCTCACCAGGCGGCGCAGCAGGACCGGGTCGAAGACGTTGCTGTCGAAGTACAGCTCGCGCAGGTAGTCGCTGGGCCTGCGGTCGATGTGCCGGCGCAGTTCGGGACGTACCTCGAAGGCGTGGTCGGTGCGCGCGTAGGAGGAGGGGAGGTATCCGCCGCCATGGACGACGATCATGCGCAGGCCGGGGTGCCGCCGCCACACGCCGCCGAGGATCATGCGGGTGGTGGCCAGCGTCGAGGCCAGCGGCATGCACATGACGTTGACCAGGTAGTAGTCGCTCATCCGCTGGCCGTGGGTGAACCCCTGCGGATGCATGATGGCGACCATGCCCAGCTCGGCGGCGGCCTCCCACACCACGTCGAAGCGGGCGTCGTCGAGGTCGAGGCCCACGACGTCGGCGCTCAGCTCGAAGCCGGGGAAGCCGAACTCGTCGTGCGCCTCCCGCATGACCTCGACGGCCAGTGCCGGATGGTTCATCGGCAGGTTGGCCACGGCCGCGAACCGCCCGGGATGGCGGGCGACGACCTCGGCGAAGCGCTCGTGCTGCACCCGGCACGCCTTCAGCGCCTCCCGCTCGTCCAGCCAGTAGAAGTACTCGGTCGGCGGCACCGACAGCACCTGGAGGTCGACGCCCTGGAGGTCCATGTCGGCCAGGCGCGCCTCGGCGTCCTCGAACTGGGCCGTCTGGCGGTCGCTGGCGCGGTACTCCCGGTTGTAGCGCAGCGTCTCGGGCGAGGAGTAGCGCAGGCGGGGCTCGTACTCGGGTTTGAAGAAGGGTTTCGCGATCTGCTCCCCGGCCGGGACGGAAAGATGCGTGTGCACGTCCACGACGCGGTACGGCGGTTTCTCCGCAACGGTCGGCTCGATTACCGGAGCCAATTCCGGCCACCATTCATCGGTCATACCGACAGGATATACAATGCGCTATTCATTTGACGAGCTGGTGGCATTCTCCACGCAATTGTTCCGGGCCGCGGGAATCAGCGGGGAGCACGCGCTGGTGACCGCCCGCCGGCTGGCCGAGGCCGACCTGCGCGGCCGGGCCGGGCACGGGCTGATCCGGGTCGCGCCCTACCTCAGGCGCATCCGCGCGGGCGGGATCAACGCCCGCGCCACGCCGCGGATCCGGCGGCAGAGCCCGACGAGCGCGCAGGTCGACGGCGACAACGGGCTCGGCCAGGTCGTCATGACGATGGCCGCCGAACTGGCGATCACCAAGGCGGCCGGGACGGGCGTGGCGATCGTGGGCACCGTCAACTCCAACCACGCCGGGGCCGCCGGGCTCTACACCGAGATGGCCGCCGAGGCCGGCCTGGTCGGCCTCTACCTGGCGGTCGCCAGCGCCAACGGGATGCCGCCGTTCGGCGGCACCGACCCGGTGCTGGGCCCGAACCCGCTGTCGATCGCCGTCCCGGCCGCGCCCGGCAGGCCGTTCCTGCTGGACATCGCCACCACGGCCGCCTCCCACGGCGCGATCAAGGTGGCCAGGCAGCGCGGCGAACCGCTGCCGGTGGGCTGGGTGGCCGACCGCGAGGGGCGGCCGATCACCGACCCGGACCGCGCGGACGAGGGGTTCCTGCTGCCGATCGGCGGCCACAAGGGATCGGGGCTGACGATCGCGATCGGCCTGCTGGCCGGCGTGCTCAACGGCGCCGCGTTCGGCGCCGGCGTCGTGGACCACCGCCTCGACGACGTCACGCCGACCAACACCGGGCAGGTGTTCATCGCCGTGCGGGCCGACGTGTTCCGGCCGTCCGAACCGGTGCCCGGCGACGTGACCCGGCACCTGGACGAGTTGCGCCGGGCCGGCGGCGACACCCTGCGCCTGCCCGGCGACGAGGCCGCCCGGCTGCGCGCCGAGAATACCGAAAAGGGCGTCCCGGTCGCCGCCGACGTCATTTCCGCGCTGAATGCCGAGGCGGCCCGCTCCGGCATTTCCGACCGCCTTCGATAAGAGGAAGACAATGAAACTCGTGACCTTCGAGAACGGCCCGGCGACGAGCATCGGCGCGCTCCTGGAGAACGGCGACGTCGTCGATTTCGCCGCCGCCCCCGAACTGCCCGCGACGATGGCCCGTTTCGTGGCGCTCGGGCAGCCGGGGCTCGACCGGGCCGCCGAACTGGTCGCCGAACTGTCCGCCGCCGGCAAGACCGTCCGGGGGGCGCGGCTGCTGGCGCCGATCCGCCCGCCCAACAACGTGATGTGCGTCGGCAAGAACTACCTCGACCACGCGGGCGAGTTCGCCGGCAGCGGCTTCGACGCCTCCCAGCGCCAGGTCGTGCCCGACCATCCGGTGGTGTTCACCAAGGCGCGCTCGTCCATCGCGGGCCCGGGGCAGGAGATCGACGTCTCCGCCGACAGCACCGGCACCAGCGACTACGAGGGCGAGGTGGCCGTCGTCATCGGCGCCGGCGGCGTCCGGATCCCGGCCGTCGAGGCGTGGCGGCACGTGTACGGCTACACGATCGTCAACGACCTGACCGTCCGCGCCCTGCAGAAGCGGCACGTGCAGTTCTTCATCGGCAAGAGCGCCGCCACCTACTGCCCGATGGGCCCCTGCCTGGTCACCCGCGACGAGATCGGCGACGTGTCCGGCCTGCGCGTGCGTACCCGCGTCAACGGGGAGCTGCGGCAGGACGCCCCGCTGGCAGACCTGATCTTCCCGATCCCCACGCTGATCGAGACGATCTCCGCGGCGGTGGCCCTGGAGCCGGGCGACGTGATCGCGACGGGCACGCCGGCGGGTGTCGGCCTCGGCTTCGACCCGCCGCGTTTCCTCGTCCCCGGCGACATGGTCGAGATCTCCGTCGACGTGAGCGGGGCGCTCCTGGTCGTGCCCGCCGCGTTGCCGAACTCGGCGACGAAGGTGTACGAGCCGGGCGCCCGCCCGGTCACGTCGAGCACCGCCGCCTGCGCGCCCGGGGTGCGCGCGACGAGCGTGCCCTCGGCGACGACGCTCGTGCCCTCCAGGAAACGGTAGGAGGTGGCGTTCGTGCCCCACCAGAGGTCGGCGGTGACCCGGACGGAGCCGTCCCGGCCGGGCGCGGCGGCCGACAGCACCGGGGTGGCCGGCGACGCCTGCGTCACCTTGACCGTGACCGAGGTCGTCGCGGTGACGCCCTTGGAGTTGACCAGTTCGCCGGTGTAGACGTAGGAGCCGTTCGTCCTGCCGGTGACCGGGATCGTGACCGACTGCGGGGCGGTCCCGCCGTGGGCGAGGTCGCGGGCCGCGATCGGCTCGCCGTTCTCGTACAGCCGGAACGAGCTGCCGTTCTCGCCCCGCCACAGGTTCATCGTGACCCGGTAGTCGCCGTCGAGCAGGCCGGTGTCCCAGCCGTTGTCGTGGGACAGCACGCCCCTGCCGGGCACCGCCGCCGGCCCGCCGCGGCGGGCGAGGTCGGCGACCGGGACGCGGCTGAGCTGCACGTCCTCCTTGTTGGTGCCGTAGGCCGCGTACAGGAAGCCGTCCCAGACGATGCTTTTCGGGTAGCTGTAGCCGGCGGACTTGTACAGGCCCTCGTATCGGCGCGGTTGCAGGTCCTCGGCGGTGCGCAGGTTGTACGCCGCGTCGAAGGTCACCCCGTCGGCGCTGGTCAGCACGGACAGCGGGAACCGGTTGCGGGCGCCGGTCGGGTTGCCGACCAGGTAGGCGGTGCCGTCCGGCAGGTTGCCCGCGCTCTGCTTGGTGCGCGAGTCGGGCACGTTCGTCTCGGCCGACGGCGACCAGGTCGCGCCGTCGTCGGTGCTCACCGCGGCGAGCTTGCGGTAGGTGCCGCCCCCCTGGTCGCGGAAGACCATGACGACCGAGCCGTCCGGACGCCGGTACCAGCTCGGCTCCAGCTCGCGGCTCATCTTCGGGGTGTTCGGCTGGTTGTCGAAGCGGCCCTGCGTCCAGCCCGAGACGCCGAGCGGGTCGTCGGTGTAGTACGGCTTGACGAACAGGCCCGGCTGCACGTGGAACGCGGTGAGCACCCGGCCGCCGGGCAACGCCTTGACGTCCTGCTCGATGATGCCGTCGACCGGCTGCCCGTCGGCGCCGGTCACCCGCTTCGGACTGCTCCAGCTTCTGCCGTCGGTGCTGGTCACGTACTCGGTGTGGCCGCCGCGCGGGGTCAGCGCGCGCGGCCAGACGTTGAGGTAGGCGACGAGGGTCTTCCCGTCGGTCCACCAGCCGCCGCTGGAGGTGTAGCCGTCGGTGCGCGGCGTGGTGAGCGGGGCCGGGTCCGACCACGTCTTGCCGTCGGCGCTGGTGGCGTAGGTGACGATGGTGTCGGGGGCGTCCTCGTCCACTGCGGAGCTCTGCCACTGGGCGTACAGCCGGCCCTTGAACGGCATGAGCACGACGCCGTGGTTGTACTTCAGGTCGTCGTCGCCGGGTGCGAAGACGGTGATGGTCTCGGCGCGCGCGGCGCGTTCCAGGCCGAGCGTGCCGGTGTCGGCGGTGTCGATGAGGCCGTCGGTCACCTTCGGCACGAGCGGCCCGTCGTCGGCGGTGGCGGCGTGCGCGGGGGCGGTGGACAGGGCGAGGAGGACCGCCAGGGCGAGGGCGGTTAACCGGGTGGGCGTCATGGTGTTTCTCCGTATCGCTGAGGAGGGCTGTCAGTGATAGCGCGGCAGGTCCCGGGCGAGCCGCCGCAGCGCGTCCTCGTCGGGTTCCGGGATCGGCATGCGGGAGCGGCCGACCGGCCGGCCCGCGAGGCGGTGCACGGCGAGCATCCGGGTCGGCTCGCCGCGAATGGCGTCCACCGCCTCGTCCACGTCGTCCTGCAGGCGCGCCACGGCGGCGGTGTCGGCGCGCTCCAGCGCCTCCCGCATCGCGACGAACGGCCTGGCGAACGCCGACGCCACCCCGGACACGATCCCGTCGGCGCCCGCGGCGACGGCGCTCGCGTAGTCGCCGTCGCTGCCGGTGTAGATGCGGAACCCCTCGGGCAGCCGGGCCCGGAACGCGGCGATCCGCTCCAAGGGCTCCCCGCTGACCTTCACCCCCACGACGTGCGGCAGGCCCGCGAGCCGCGCCAGCAGCTCGTCGTCCACCGCCACGCCGGTGCGCGCCTCGAAGAGGTAGACGAACACGTCCAGACCGGCGGCCTGCGCGCTGACGTCCCGGAAGAACGCGAAGACCTCCTCGGGCGGCGCCGGCAGGTAGAACGGGGTGAGCACGGCGATCTCGCGGGCGCCGGCCTCCCGCGCGCCCGCGATGAGCTGCGACACCTCGAACCGGCTGGCGGCCCCGACGTGCACGATCACCCGGATGCCGGGCAGCTCCTCGACGGCCAGCTTCGCGACGGCGTTGCGCTCCGGTATCGACAGGGCCGGGAACTCCGCGGTCGTGCCGAGCACGAGCGCTCCCTGGACCCCGGAGCCCGCGACGTACGCGAGGATCTCCCGGGTCCCGGCCAGGTCGAGCGACCCGTCCGCGGCGAACGACACGGGTACGGCGGTGATGATGTCATGAGAGGTGGTAGGCATGAGTCTTTCGCGGGAGACGGTGACATGAGGGATACCGGGTGGCGGACGGTGACCCGCCCGGCCACCCGGGTCGGACGGCGCGGGCCGGATCAGCCGGCGGAGTAGGCCTCGTCCATCGACGCCAGCACCTGCCCCGCGTCCGCCTGGCCGGAGAAGAGCTGCTGGATCCCGGTGAAGTGCGCGGCCTGCACCTTCGCGCTCGGCCAGCCGCTGTCCGGGAAGGGCGCGGTGTGACCGGCGGCGATGATGTCGATGGCGGCCTGCACGGCGGGCTCGGCCCCGACGTCGGCTCCCTGGATCGCGGGGATGCCGGGGGCGGCGTCGAACCAGACCTTGATGGCCTCGGGCGTCGCCAGCCAGTCGACGAAGTCGAGGGCGTTGACCCGGTTCTTCGCCGTCTCGTTGACCGCGAAGCTCACCCCGATGCCGCGCGGGACCGGGTTGGTGCCGCTGTCACCGCCGGGCAGCGGGAAGAAGCCGAACTCCGTGCGCGCCGGAGCGGTCGAGGCGATCTGCGAGAACGAGGCCAGCACCTGCACCACGCCGATGGCCTTGCCGGTGTTGACGAGACCGTAGGACGCGGTCACGTCGGTGCCGAGCGGGTCGTCGTTGAAACAGCCCGCCTTGCCCATCTCCTGGTACTTGGCCAGCGCGTCCGCCCATCCGGAGGCGGCGAAGGTGGCCTGGTTCTGCGCCATCTTGTCGTTGAAGCCCGGGTCGGCGGCGTAGACGGTCGAGGCGACCAGCGCGTACGGGATGAGCTGGGTCACCCAGTCGGTCTGGATGCCCAGCGCGAAGGCGACCTTGCCCTTGGCCTTGGCGTCCGCGCAGAAGGTGAGCAGTTCGCTGTAGGTGGCCGGCACCTTCAGGCCGGTCTCCTTCAGGGTGGCGGCGTTGTAGATGGCGCCGATGGCGTCGAGCTTCGACGGCAGCCCGTAGGTCTTGCCGCCGATCCGCAGCGTCTCGGCCGTGCCGGGCTCGACCTTCCCGGCCCACGGCCGGTCCGACAGGTCGGCCAGGTAGCCGGCCTTCTGCAGGATGGAGATGGCGCCGGGGTTGCCGCTGCCCGGCCACACCGTGAACACGTCGGACGCGGTGCCCGACGAGAGCTGGGTGCGCAGCGTCGTCTGGTACTGCGCGGTGTCGGCCACGGTCAGGTTGACGTCGAGGCCGCTCTTCTTCTTGTACGCCTCGATCACCGCCTCCATCGGCGCCTGGTTGTTCGACGTGGTGGCGACGGTGAGCGCGCCGGTCTTCTCATTGCTCGGGGCCTGCGGCTGCGCTCCGCAGGCGGCCAGCACCAGCGCGGCGGCCGCGAGACCGGCCACAGCGGTGATCTTCCGGTTGATCATGCTCGTTATACTCCAGAGGAGGAAGGGGGCGGGAGCCCCCGGGGAATCAGTGGATCGGCGTCGTGGCGGGCGCTCCGGCCGGAAAGCGGAAGTGGTAGCTTCCGGATTCCAATCGCAGCCAGGTGTGCCCCTGCTGCTCCGCCTGGAGGGTGACCCCTTCCGAACGGGTGACGGCCTCGCCTCCTTCCGTGATCGTCGCCGCCGAGGGAGCCGGGAGCACGGCCTCGGCGGCCGGTCCCGGCGGAATGACCACCGACCATTCGCACCAGCCCGTCCCGTCGCGCCGCCAGGAGCTGCCGACGCGGCCGCGAGGGGTCTCGATCGTGCCGCGCGCCCAGTCGAGGGACTCGTGAAGCTGCGGCGCGAGCCGGATCTGCGCGTACCCCGCCGAATCGGGCGTCTGTCCGAGGCCGAGCACGCCGGTGAACAACCACTCGCCGACCGCGCCGAGCGAGTAGTGGTTGAAGCTGTTCATCCGGGGCGACTGGAAGCCGTGCTGCGGCGTCCAGCCGTCCCAGCGCTCCCAGATCGTGGTGGCCCCGTTGCGCACGGAGAACAGCCACGACGGGTAGCGGTCGTCGTTGACCAGCGCGTACGCCAGGTCCGAGCGGCCGATCGCGGTCAGCACCGGGCACAGGAGCCCGACGGTGATGAACCCCGAGGTGAGGGAGACGCCACGGCGTTCGATCGCCTCGACGAGCCGGGCGGCGACGGCGTCACGCCGCTGCTCGTCACACAGGTCGAAGGCGAGGGTGAGCAGGTAGGCGCCCTGGGTGTCGCCGTGCACGCGGCCGTCGGGGGCGACGAACTCCGCCCGGTAGGCGGCGCGGACGCGTTCGGCGAGCTCGGCTGGCTCCCGCGCCTCCGCGTCGCGGCCGAGCGCGGCGAGGCTGCGCGCGGTCAGCTCCGCGCTGTGCGCGAAGTAGGCGGTGGCCAGCACCTCCTTCGGGGTCTGCGCGCCGACCTGCAGCCAGTCGCCGTAGTCGTTGCCGACGCGCTCGCGCCAGATCAGGCCCGGGTTGTGCCGTTCGACGTGCCGCACCCAGCGCACCATCGAGTCCACCGACTCCCGCAGCACCTCGAGGTCGCCGGTGGCGCGGTAGACGTTCCAGGGGACCGTCACGCCGCCGTCGCCCCAGGCCGGCGCGCCCTCCCGCAGGTGGATGAGGCGCGGCGAGATGTCGGGGAACGCGCCGTCGGCGGACTGGCCGATGCGCACGTCCCGCAGCCAGCGGCGCAGCAGCGGGGCGACGTCGGCGAGCAGCAGCGCGGTCGGCGCGAACACCTGCGCGTCGGCCAGCCAGCCGAGCCGCTCGTCCCGCTGCGGGCAGTCGGTCGGGATCGACACGAAGTTGCCCCGCAGGCTCCAGGCGATGTTCGAGGCCAGCGCGTTCAGGTCCGCGCTGGAGGTCTCGAACTCGCCGGTGAGCGCGAAGTCGTTGTGCAGCACGACCGCCTCGACCTGCTCCGGGGACAACTCGCCGGTCAGTCCCGCGACCTCGGCGTACCGGAAGCCGTGCAGGGTGAAACGCGGCTCGAACACCTGCACTGGCGAGCCGTCGGTCCAGAAGACGTCCACGGGCTCGGCGGTGCGCAGGTTCGCCGTGTACAGCTCGCCCCGCTCGTCGAGCACCTCGGCGTGGGTGAGCTGCACCCGGGTGCCCTCGGGCTGGCCGGTCAGGGTCAGCGCGACGCGGCCCACCAGGTTCTGGCCGAAGTCGACGACGAAGCGGCCCCCGCCGCGCGGCAGCACGGCGAGCGCCGGCACCCGGCCGGTCACCCGGACCGCCGGGTCGGCCTCCGGGACCAGCATCGAGGTGTCGCGGGACGTCACCACCGCCTCCGACCAGGCCGAGGTGTCGTGGCCGGGCGACTGCCAGCCGGGCTCGGCGCGACGGGAGTCCTCGTACTGGCCCATCAGCAGGTCGGCGTAGAGGATGTCGCTGGGCGACTCCTTCCACCCGTCGCCGCTGACGATCGAGGTGCGCGCGCCGTCGGCGCCGTCCACGTCGAGCTGGACCAGCAGGGCGGGCTCGGTGCCGTAGTGCTGGGCCTGGTGGCGCCGGTCGGTGCCGATGAAGCCCGTGTACCAGCCGTCGCCCAGCAGCGCCGCGACGGTGTTGCGGCCGGGCCGCAGCAGGGCCGTCACGTCCCAGGTCTGGTACGTGATCCGGGTGCGGTACTCGGTCCAGCCGGGCACCAGCTCGTCCCGCCCGACCCGGCGGCCGTTGACGTAGAGGCGGTAGACGCCCTTCGCGGAGGCGTGCACCCGCGCCGACGCCGGCGCGGCGGCCAGGTCGAAGCCGTGCACGAAGCGGCGTACCGGCTGCAGCTTGTTGACCGTGTAGCTGATGTCGGTGTCCTGCAGCGGCGAGGCCACCTGGCGGTAGACGGGGTTGCGGCCGATCCACGCGGCCCGCCACTCACCGGCGTGCACCACGCCGGTGCCGAACCGGGCCGCGACCGTGGTCCGCGCGCCGGTCTCGTCCTCGACCTCGGCCTCCCACTCGTACGCCGCCGACGACACCAGCGGCGCGCCGCCGTAGCGCACGCCGGCGGTGCTCTCCGACACCACCACGCCGGAGTCCCAGGCCAGCACCGCGCCGCCGGTCGCCGGCAGGTGCCGCACCCGGACGCGGTAGGAGCGCTGCCGCGCGCCGCGCCGGTCCGACTCCAGCCGCCAGGAGAAGGCAGGCGCGGCGACGACGCCCATCGGCTCGTGCTGCCCGTCCGTACGGGGCTCGCGGGCCCGCAACTCGCTCATCCCTTCAGCCCTCCCGCGAACCCGCTGATGATCCGGCGTTGCAGCAGGAAGTAGACGACCAGGACCGGCATGATGCTGATCACCAGGCCGGCGAACACGATCGGCCAGTTCGACACGTACTGGCCGACGAAGGCGTACAGGGCGACCGTCACCGTCTGCTGCGGCGTGCCGCTCAGGTAGAGCAGCGGGACCAGGAAGTCGTTCCACACGGTGATCGCGTTCAGGATGACGACGGTGCCGGTGACCGGGCGCAGCAGCGGGAAGATGACGCTGCGGAAGGTGCGCAGCGAGCCCGCGCCGTCGATCGCGGCGGCCTCCTCGTACTCCTTCGGGATCGTGCGCAGGAACCCCGTGTAGAGGAAGATCGAGAACGGCACCTGCGCGCCGGCGTAGAAGATCACCAGGGCCCACAGCGAGCCGAGCAGCCCGACGTCGCGCATGGTCTGGTAGAGCGGGATGAGCGCCACCTGGAACGGGATCAGCATGCCGGCGAGCACCAACCAGAAGAGCGTGGACGACAGCCGCGACGTGATCCGCGCCAGCGGGTAGGCCGCCATCGAGGAGATGACCACGATCAGCACCACGCTGACGCTCGTCACGATCGTGCTGTTGAGCAGCGCGCCGGCCAGGCCCGCCTGCTCCCAGGCGGCGACGTAGTTGCCGAGCGTCGGCGAGGTCACCGGCAGCAGCGGCGAGGAGACGTCGCCGGCCGGCCGCAGCGACAGGTTGACCAGGACGTAGACCGGCAGCACGAACACGAGGGCGGCCAGGAGCATGACGACCTCGCGGGCGAGGACGCCCTTGGTGTAGCGGAACATCAGCTCACCGCCTTGCGGTTGGACAGGCGGTACTGCGCGATCGAGAACACCGCCACGACGAGCGCCAGCACCAGGGCGAGCGCGATGCCGTAGCCGAACTCGTCGAACTGGAAGGCCGACTTGTACAGCAGCGTGGAGAGGGTCTCCGTGGCCCCGCCGGGGCCGCCGCCGGTCAGCACGTACACCTCGGTGAACATCTTGAACCCGCCGATGATGGTCAGCATCACGTTGATCGTGGTCGCGGTGGCCAGCAGCGGCCAGGTCACCGACCGGAAGCGGCGCCACGCGCCGGCCCCGTCCACCGCCGCCGCCTCGTTCAGCTCGGGCGGGATCGACTGCAGGCCCGCCAGGTAGATCACCATCGAGTAGCCGGCGTGCTGCCAGACCACGACCATGACCACCGACACGGCCGCCCACGTCGGGTCGCCGAGCCAGCTCTGCCGCAGCGCGCCGAGGCCGACCGCCTCCAGCGCGCCGTTGACCGCGCCGTCCGGCGTGAGCATGAACTTCCACAGGTACGCGACCACGACCGGCGTGATCACGACCGGGGCGAAGAAGACCACGCGCAGCACGTTGCGCGTCTTGATGCCTGTGTGCAGGCCGACCGCGAGCAGCAGCCCGACGCCGTTCTGCAGCACCGTGATGGCGAGCGCGAAGACGAGCGTCATGGTCAGCGCCTCGAGCGAGCTGGCCGTGGAGAAGATCCGCGCGAAGTTGTCGAACCCGACGAAGGCGTAGCCGGGCGACAGGCCGTCCCAGTCGGTGAAGGCCAGCGCCCCGCCGCGGAAGGTCGGCACCACGACGGCGAACCCGTAGAAGGCGAGCGCGGGCAGCGCGAACCAGAGCAGCCGGCGCGACGGCGCGGCCGGGCCGCGCGGGGTGCGCCGCCGGCCGCCGCTCGCGCGCGGCGGGCCGGTGACCGGGGGCCGGTCGTCGGTGAGGCTGGTCATGAGGCGCTCTCCCCGGCCTGACCGGTGGCGAGCGCCTCGTCCTCGATCATCTCGAGGACGGCGTGCCCCATCCGGTCGCGCGCGCCGCGCAGGTGGGCGCGCATCTCGTCGGCGAGCGGGCCCGCCTCGCCCGCGACGATCAGCTCCAGCAGCCGCCCGTGGTCGTGCGCGGACGGGTGCAGGTCCACGTCCTCCTCGACGGTGAGCTGCATCAGGCTGGCGATCAGCGGCTCGTAGTCCTCCCACACGTCGACCAGCCGCCGGTTGCCGCCCATCTCGTACAGCAGGGCGTGAAAGCGCAGGTCGGCGTGGGCGAACTCGCGGGCGTGGGACCGGTCGGCGGCGGTCAGCATCTCGCGCACGATGGCGCGGCCGGACTCCAGTTGCTCCGGCGTGGCCAGCCTGATCGCGCGGGTCACGGCCACCACCTCGATCGCCTCGCGCAGTTCGTACAGGTCCTCGATGTCGCGCCGGGTGAGACCGACGACGTAGAAGCCGCGCCGCCGGGACTCGACCAGCCCCTGTGCCTCCAGCAGCCGCAACGCGTCGCGGACGGGGCCCCGGCTCACGTCGTACTGCGCGGCCAGGGAGTCCTCGACGAGGTGTGTCCCGGGTCGCAGCACGCGCCTGACGATCTGCTCCCGCATCACCTGGGCGAGCTGATCTCCCAGGGCCGGGGCACGCGCGGGCCTTTTCGAGGTGAGCACTCCGAAACCTCCCGTTTACGGTTAACGGTGAGACAGTTAACCGTTAACGAAGAAGCTCCGTCAACGGGCGAAATGCGTCAGTCAGATAACGCTCCAGCTCACCGGCCCTGTCCCCCGACGTCAGACGCTCCTCGTCCGGGAAGAACGGTCAAGCACACCCCGACGCGACGGGCTGATGAATTACCCTGATCAACTGTCGTAGAGGCGCAAGACGGGCGGGTTCGGCCATGACAGCGGCGCAGCCTGGCAACACGGTGGGCGGACGTTACCGGCTGATCACCATCCTGGGGACCGGCGGGTTCGGGCGCGTGTGGCGGGCCCATGACACGGTGCTGGACGTCGAGGTGGCGATCAAGGAGCTGCGGCTGCTGCCCGGGATGTCCCAGGAGGAGCAGGACAAGCGGCTGGAGCGCACCGCGCGCGAGGCGCGCAACGCCGTCCGGCTGCGGGCCCACGAGAACGTCGTGGCCATCCACGACATCGTCACCGACGACCTGCCCTGGATCGTGATGGAACTGGTCGACGGCCAGTCGCTGCACGAGTACCTCGACGCCCGGGGGCCGCTGCCGGTGGACCGGGCCGCGCAGGTGGCCGCGGCGCTGCTGGCGGCGCTCGCCGCCGCCCACCGCTCGGGCATCGTGCACCGCGACATCAAGCCGGCCAACGTCATGCTCTCCGGCGACGGGCAGGTGCTGCTGACCGACTTCGGGATCGCCGTGCACACCACCGACACCACCCTGACGGCCACCGGGATGCTCATCGGCTCGCCCGAGTACATGGCCCCCGAACGGCTGCGCGGCGTCGACGGGCACCCGGCCAGCGACCTGTTCTCCCTCGGCGTGACGCTCTACCAGGCCGTCGAGGGCGTCTCGCCGTTCCGGCGCAGCACCCAGCCGGCCGCGCTGACCGCGGTCATGCTGGAGGAGCCCCCGCCGCCGCGGCAGGCCGGCCGGCTCACCCCGCTCATCACCCGGCTGCTCGACAAGGACCCGAACAGCAGGCCGACCATCGAGCAGGCGCTGGCCATGCTCGGCGACACGGGGCCGGTGCGGGAGCGCACGACGGTCGGCACCAGGGTGCTCCCACCCGGGCAGACGTCCGGGCAGACGCGCCGGCGGGCCCCCGGGCAGGCCCCCAACCGGGCATGGCAGCACATCGGCGTCGCGGTGATGCTGGGGATCGTCTTCCTGCTCGCCCTGGCCGGCCTCACGTTCGCCGGCTACGCCTGGGACGAGTGGGAGGACGCCATCGACGAGGAAGTGGGCAGCGCCCTCCTGGGAGCCGCCGTGCTCGCCGACGTCGCCTTCACCGGCTTACTGTGCGCGCAGGCCGCCCGGTTCGTACCGCCGGTGGCCGGCCGGACCGTCGCCGTCATCGTCGGCGTGCTCGCCTTCCTCGCCGGCTGCGGCGCGGCGGCGCTCGCGTTCGACGGCCTGGCCGTGGCCTGGAGGGTGGTCACGGGCCTGTTCTACGACGAGACCTGGTACCTCGCGTCGATCACGCTCACCGTCATCATGCTCATCACGGGGGGCTGGTCCTGGGAGGCGCGGAAGTCCCGGCGCCAGGCGTGAGAACCCGGCCGGCGCACCAGGAGAACCGCGCCATACCCCGGCTATACCACGATGCTTTACGGTCGGCGTCGTGAGGCGCTGACAGGGTCAGTGAAGTCCGCGGAACATCGCGGACGGCCGGAGCATCGATCACTGCCAGGTCAGCATCGTGTATGGCCGGTCTCCGGCCTGAGCTCCCTGGAGGAACGTCATGTCCCCAGCCCTTCTGTTACGCACCGTCGTCACCGCGGCGCTCGTCGCCGGCACGCTCGCCACCGGCACATCCGGCGCCGCGGCGAGCCGGACGATGGCCGCGCCCGCTCTCCAACTGCCCTTCCCGTGCGGCCAGGACTGGCGGCTGGACACCTGGGCGCACGCCCCCGCGCTGGACATGGTGAAGGAGCCCGACCAGCACGGCACCGAAGGCGCCACGCTGGTCGCCCCCGCCGCCGGCACGGTGAACCAGTCCTACACCCACGCCAACGCCGGCAACCTGATCCAGATCGACCACGGCGGCGGCTACTACACCACCTACATCCACCTGCAGTCCCGCGCCGTGTCGGTCGGCGCCAAGGTGGGGCGGGGGACGGTGATCGGCAAGGTCGGCAAGACCGGCGAGACCTCCAACGGCCACCCGCACCTGCACTTCGAGCTCGGCTACGACAGCGACGGCAACGGCTCGGCCTCCTGGGGGTACGCGGGCTCCGAGCGGGTCAGGCCGTCCTTCGACGGCGTCACCTACGGCCAGTCCAACAACCAGACCTGGCGCAACGTCACCAGCGGCAACTGCTCCGCCCCCGAGGGCCGCGCCTCGGTGTACGGGACGCTGCCGGACGGCCGGCTGACCTACACCGCCATCGACGCGGCCACCGGGCGGCGCACGCACGGCGCGGTCGTCTCCACCGCCACCCTCGGTTTCACCCCCAAGGCGATGGCCACCCTGAACTTCAACACCATCCTGGTGACCAGCGACGACCCCGACGGGCCGCTCTACCGCGTCGACGTCCGCACCAACGGCGACAGCCTGATCTTCGAGCCGCCGATCCTGCTCGGCAGCGGCTGGACGCACGATCTGCTCGCCTACGACGGCAAGAGCCACCTGTTCGGCATCGCCGGCGGGACGCTGCGCCGCTACACGGTCACGGCCGCCAAACCGGCCCTGGCCGACATCACCGGCAACACCCTCGTCGGCACCGGGTTCACGCTCAAGACCCTCACCGCCACCGGGCCGGACTGGTTGCTCGGCACGACGGCCGACGGGCAGCTCATCTCCTACCGGATCAACGGCGCCGGGTCCTGGCAGCGTCACCAGCTCCGCGACTCCACCTGGCAGGTCTTCGACCACCTGCTGTCCCCGGGCGGCGGCGTCTACTACGGCCACCGTGAGGGCGCGATTCATCGCTACCTCGACCGCGACCCCTACGACGGCGTGGGCGACGACCTGATCGGGCAGGGCGCGGTGGACACCACCGGCTGGACCCAGAGCCTGCTGTCGGCCCAGCCCGCGACCGTCACCTCCGGCTGAGCACGGCCGGACGAGCGCCCGCCGTCAGCGGGCGGCGGGCTTGCGGCGGGCGCGGCGGTCGGGCACGGGGGCCCGGCCCGCCGCGTGGTCGGCGAACGCGTCGGCGGCCCGCGCGCCGTCGCCGTCGCGCAGCAGCGTGACCAGGCGGCCGTGCTCGTCGGTCATCGCCCGCCAGTCGCCCTCGAACAGCGGGTCGGCGATGGCCCGCAGCGCGCGCAGGTTCGGTTCGAGGACCTCCCACATGCGCGTCAGGAACGGGTTGCCCGCGATCTGGACGACGGCGGTGTGGAAGGCGATGTCGATGTCGCGGAACTTGCCGACGTCGTTGACCGCCACCGCCTCGCGCATCTGGTCGACGATCGCGTCGAGTTCGGCGGCCTGCTCGTCGGTGATGTGCTCGGCGGCCATCGTGGCGGCCAGCCGTTCGAGCGGCTCGCGCACCTGGCGGGCGTACTCGGCGTCCTGGGTGGAGATCTCGACGACGAAGTTGCCGCGCCGCGGCACGTGCACGAGCAGGCCCTCGCGGGCGAGTTGTTTGACCGCTTCGCGAACCGGCGCTTGACTCACACCGAGACGGCGGGCGATCTCCGACTCCACCACGCGGTCGTTGGGTGCGAGGTCGCCCTCGACGATGGCCTGGCGGAGCAGTTCGTACACCCGATCGGAGATGAGCGTGGGGCGAACCGAATCCTTGCTCGTGGCCAGCCTGGAGGCGAAGTCACTCACTTGCCGTGTCGATGCCATGAAGTCCCCATCATGCGCTGTCGCGTCCCCCTCGATTCATGATAATCGTTCATCGCCCAGCAGGTATCGATGATGAACTCCTGATCCGCTCCGCCAGCCAGGTCAGTTTGACCGCCTCGTGCTCGAAGCCGCCGCCCTCGTGGTCGTTGAAGGCGTACACGCTGATCTGCTTGTCGGCGGCGGGCAGGTCGTGGCGCGCGCCGTAGTGGTTGAAGGCCGCGTACACGGTGGACGGCGGGCAGATGCGGTCCATCAGGCCGACGGAGAACAGCGCCGGGGCCGTGGCCCGCCGGGCGAGGGTGGCGCCGTCGAAGTAGGACAACGTGCGCAGCACGGTGTCGGCGTGCCCGCGGTGCAGCTTCACGTACCGGGTGATCTCGGAGTAGGGCGGCTGGTCGGTGAACGTGGCGGCGCGCGGGAAGTGGCAGAGGAACGGCACGTCGGGCAGGACGGCCAGCAGGTCGGGGACGAGGCCGGCCACGGCCAGGGCGATGCCGCCGCCCTGACTGGTGCCGGTCACCGCGACCCTGGACGGGTCCACCGCGGGGTGCGCGCGCACCGCCGCCACCGCGCGCACGGCGTCGGTGTACAGGCGGCGGTAGTAGTAGCGCTCCGGGTCGAGCACGCCGCGGGTGAGGAACCCGGGCGCCGCGACGTCGCCGGACGCGGGGTCGGGGTCGGGCGTGTCGGCGCCCTGGCCGCGGCTGTCCATGACGAGGTGCGCGTAGCCGGCGCACGCCCAGAGCCGCTTCTCGTGGGGCACGCCGCGCCCGCTGCCGTAGCCGAGGTACTCGACCACGGCGGGCAGCGGGCCGGTCCTGGTCACCGGCAGGTGCAGCCAGCCCCGGACGGGGTGGCCGCCGAAGCCGGCGAACGTGACGTCGAAGGTGTCGATCGTCGCCAGCCCGTTGGCCACCGGCTCGGCCGTCGGCGCCGGGTCGGGACCGTCGGTCCCGGCGAGCGTCTTCGCCCAGAACGCGTCGAGGTCGGCCGGCTCCGGCAGGGCCGGCCGGTACTGCTCGAGCTGGTCCAGGGGAAGGTCGAAGTGCGCCATCGTCAACCAATCATCGCTTATCGATCGTCAACCGTCGCATCGAAGCAGGGATGCGCGATCGTTGTCAAACCTGGGCGGCCAGGCCGTAGGCGCGTTCCGCGGTCGTGCGCAGCACCTGCCGGCGCTCGGCCTCGTCCAGCCCGGTCAGGCCGCTGAGCGAGAGCCGCAGCGACCGCGCCCGGGAGCCGCGCGGCAGGCAGATCGGCCAGTCGGAGCCGAGCACGCACCGGCCGGGGCCGAGCGTCTGGACGGCGTCCGCGACCAGGTCCGCGACCTGATGCTCGGGCACGCCGTGCTGCTGGGTGAGCAGGCCGGAGATCTTGAGGATCACGTTGGGCACGCGGGCCGCCAGGCGTAGCTGCTCGCGCCAGTCGTCCGGGGCGGCGGTCCGGAGGTTGGCGGGGTTGCCGAGGTGGTCGACGATCACGGTGAGCCCGGGATGCCGGGCGGCGACCTCGGCCGCCGTCCTGAGAGCGGCGTGGTGCAGGTTGAGTTCGAGCGCGACGCCGTGCTCGGCCAGGACGGGAACGGCCTCCCGCGCGGACGCGGGGATGGCGTCCCAGGAGCCGCCGCCGAGCCGCATCCCGTTCGGCCGGGTCTGCGCCAGCAGCCGGGTCAGGCCCGGCGGCCCGAGGCCGGCGCAGGAGTTGAGGTTGCCGACGTGTCCGGCGAGCAGGTCCGGGTGGCGCAGCCGCAGGTCGCGCAGCAGGACGTTCTCCTCGTGGTCGCCGCGCGAGGCCTCGACCAGGATCGCGCCCGTCAGTTCCAGGCCCGCGCCCGACTCGGCTAGGTCTTCCGGGGTGAACACCCGGTGGTGCGGCGTGCCCGGCTTGATCCATGGATATCCGCCTTCGAGATCCCAAAGATGGACATGGCAGTCGATCACATCGTCTCCGTACGTTTCGCCAGTATTGACATGCCGATTCGGGCTCATGAAGATTCTAGTCATCGGCTATCGATGAACGATTGGTGTTCTCCATGCGCAACTCACTCCCGCCGGCGCTGCGGGCGAGCCGCACCCTGACCACCCCGCCCCCGTGGGCGGAGTTGCAGAGGGAGCTGTTCGCCGTTCAGGACAAGGCGTGGCGGATCTTCGCCGACCGCTACACCGAGGGCGACGGGCGGCTGGTGTTCCGCGACACGCTGGGGCAGGGGCTCGACGGCCGCGACGGCGTGGACGACTTCTACGAGGCGTTCTTCAACTGGCCGACCCTCTACCTGCTCGGCGGCAGCGACGACGTGCTCGCCGCGGCCCGCCGGCACTGGCGGGGCGTCACCGCCCAGCTCGCGGAGATGGGCATGCTGGTCGACGGCTTCGAACGCGGCTACGACTGGTTCCACCAGGGCGAGGGCATGCTGCTGTTCTACGGCCTCTGCCTCGCCGAGCCGGACGACGGCGAACTGCGGGAGCTGGCCACCCGCTTCGCCGACCTCTACCTGCCCGGCGGCCCCAACTACGACGCCGAGCACCGCGTCATCCGCGCGCCGCACAACGGCGCGGCGGGCCCGCGCTGGGGCTTCGCCGACGACGACGCCTACTTTCCGTGGAGCCTGGCGCTGCGCCCCTACGGCCTGCCGCTCGACTGGATCGACGAGGCCGCGCCCTTCGACGACCTGGCCGCCGACCCCGAGCGGGCCCGCGCCTACGGCCGCGTCATGTGGGACCGGATGGGACGCGGCGACACGATCGTCAACCTGGCCGCGACCGGCCTGGTCACCAACGCCTACCTGCTCGGCGGCGACCCCCGCCACGCCGCGTGGGTCACCGGGTACGTGGACGCCTGGCGGGAGCGCCTGGCCGGCCGCGACGTCGTCCCGGACAACGCCGGCGCGCACGGGATCGTCGGCGAGCACCTGGACGGCCGCTGGTACGGCGGCCACTACGGCTGGTCGTGGCCGCACGGCCTGCCGCCCGTCGGCACCGCCGCGATCGTCGGCGCGAGCAACGCGATGTTGCTGACCGGCGACCGCTCCTACCTGGAGCTGGCCCGCAACCCGCTCGACGTGGTGCTCCGCCACGCCGCGCCCATGCGTCCCGGCGAGGTGTCCACGATCACCAAGCGCTGGCGTCCGCACCTGCGCGGGCTGGAGGGCGAGCCGACGCTGCTGGCCCCCATGCGCCGCGACGACTCCGGCTGGTTCGACCACAACGTCATGCCGACCCAGCTTCCCGTGGCCCTGTGGCAGTTCAGCCGCGACGACGCCGACCGCGAACGCGTGGACGGCCTGCGCGCGGCGTCGAGCTGGGACTGGAGCGCGGTGCACACCCAGCGCACCAAGGAGGAGTCGGGCCACGAGGAGCCCTGGTACGAGTACCTGGCCGGCCGCAACCCCGGCTTCCCCGAGCGTATGCTGCGCAGCGCCGCCGACTCCTGCGCCGAGCGGCTCGAGTCGATCGAGAACGACCCGGTGGACCCGGCCGTCGGCCCCGACGCGTTCGGCATCCACGACTGGCAGGACCGCAACCCGGTGGTCACCGAGGCGCTGCTGCAACTGACCACCGGCTCCCCGCAGGTGCTCTACAACGGCGGCCTGGCCCAGATGCACGTGCGCTACTTCGACGCCGGGCGCCGCCGCCCCGGCCTGCCCCCGGACGTGGCCGCGCTGGTCTCCGCCATCGATCCCGGCCACACCGTGATCGAGCTGGTCAACCTCGGCGGCGCGCCGTGCTCCCTGGTGGTGCAGGGCGGCGCGTTCGCCGAGCACCGCATCGACACGGCCCGCGCGGACGACGACGCGCCCCGGCCGGTCGGCGGCCCGTACGTCGCCGTGCGGCTGCCGGCCGCCTCCCAGGTGCGGCTGACGCTGAGCATGACGCTGCGCGCCGAACGGCCCAGCTACGCCACCCCGCCGTGGGAGGTCGCGCGATGACCGTCGTCCTGCCCAGGCTGGGCCTGGGCACCGCGCCCATCGGCAACCTCTTCCGCGACGTCACCGAGCGGGACGCGGCCGACACCGTGGCCGCCGCCGCGGCCGAGGGCATGACGTACTTCGACACCGCGCCGCGCTACGGCCACGGGCTGGCCGAGGAGCGGCTCGGCCGGGCCGTCGAGGGCCTGGGCCGCGCCGCGCCGGTGATCTCCACCAAGGCCGGCTGGCTGCTGCGGCCCGGCGAGCGGGTCGTGACCGACTGGACCGAGCGCGGCCTGCGCGAGTCGCTGGAGTCGAGCCTGGGCCGGTTGCGCCGCCCGTCGGTGGACGTCCTGTTCCTGCACGATCCGGACGACTTCCCCGGCGAGGTGCGCCGCACCGGCTTTCCCGCCGCGCGCCGGATCCGCGAGGAGGGCCTGGCGGGCGCGATCGGCTTCGGCATGAACCACTGCGAGCCGCTGGCGGCGTACGTGGCGGAGTTCGACGTGGACGTCGTCCTCATCGCGGGACGGTTCTCGCTGCTGGACCACGACGCGCTGACGACCCTGCTGCCGCTGTGCGCGAAGACCGGCACGACGGTGGTCGTGGGCGGCGTGTTCAACACCGGCCTGCTGGCCGACCCGCGGCCCGGCGCCATGTTCCACTACCGTCAGGCGCCCGCCGAGGTGCTCGCCCGCGCGCGGCGGTGCGGGGAGATCTGCGCCGGGTTCGGGGTGCCGCTCGCGGCGGCGGCGATCCAGTTCCCGTACCTGCATCCGGCCGTCGGCTCCGTCGTGGTGGGGTGCCGGTCGGCGGCGGAGGTGCGGGCGAACGCGGCCGCCGCGCGGACGGAGATCCCGCCGGAGCTGTGGCACCGCCTGGCCGAGGAGGGCTTCGTGCCGCCCGAACTGCTGGAGGCGTAGCCGTCCCGGGGTGAACCCGCCCCCCTCCGCGGGTCCACCCTTCGGCGGGCCGGTCAGCCGGCGTCGCGGCCGGCGAGGTACTCCTCCAGGCCGGCCCCGGTCAGCGGGTAGTAGTCGGACAGCCGTCCGCCCTCGTCCAGCCGGCGGCGGGCGAACTCCTCGCGGTCCTGGTGCAGCAGGGAGTCCTCGGCCAGCGCGACCGCGCTGCGCTGCGGCACGACGACCGCGCCGTCCTCGTCGGCGACGATGAGGTCGCCGGGCGTCACCAGCGCGCCGCCCACCCCGACCGGGACGTTGAACGCCGACGGGAACAGCTCCGTCTGCGAGGCGTAGTGCGGGGTCACCCCGGTGCACCAGATCGGCACGCCCAGGGCGCGCACCCGCGCGGCGTCGCGGACCCGGCCGTCGACCACGATCCCCGCCCCGCCGCGCAGCTTGAAGTAGCGGACCAGCATGTCGCCGAGACAGCCGGTGAAGTGGCTGGCCTGGGCGGAGACGACGAGCACGTCACCCGGCCTGATGGTCTCGAGCACCGCCCACAGCGCGGTCCTGCGCTCGGCGTCCTCCTGCTCGCCGCCGGAGAAGACGTCCTCGCGCTGGGGCAGGAACTGCAGCGTCACCGCTCCCCCGGTGATCCGCACGTCCGGCTCCCGGTGCAGCGGGACGGGGCCGTCGATGAACGTGCGCGTGATGCCCATCTGGTGCAGCTTGGCGCACGCGGTGGCCGCGCTCACCTCGGCCAGCGCCTCCACCATGCGCGTGGTCGGCCGGACGAAGGGCGAGGACTGCGCCGGCCCCAGCATCGTCTCGTAGGTCTCCGTGCCCTGCCCGTTCGTGTGCATCTGTGGCCTCACCCAACAACATCGACAATTATCGCCTATCGATGGTAGATGTAACTGCCGACCGGCGAGGGCTGTCAACCGTGGGAGGAGACGCCAGTGTCAGGCAGGTCCGTGGAGTGGTTCGAGGCGGCACGTTTCGGATTGTTCGTCCACTTCGGGGTGTACAGTCTCGCCGCCCGGCACGAGTGGGTGCGCAGCCGCGAGGCGATGACCGACGCCGACTACGACCGCTATCTGGAACGCTTCGACCCCGACCTGTTCGACGCCGCCGCGCTGGCCAGGGCGGCCCGCGAGGCCGGCATGCGGTACGCGGTGCTGACGGCCAAGCACCACGACGGCTTCTGCCTGTTCGACTCGGAGCTGACCGGCTACACCTCCGCCCGCGTGGCCGGGCGGGACCTGGTCGCCGAGTTCGCCGAGGCCATGCGGGCCGAGGGGCTGCGGGTGGGGCTCTACTACTCGCTGCTCGACTGGCGGCACCCCGACTTCACCATCGACCGCTACCACCCGCTGCGCGACAGCGTGCCGCCCGAGCAGGCCGCGGAGCGCGACATGGCGCGCTACCGCGCGTACCTGCGGGGGCAGGTACGCGAGCTGCTCACCGGCTACGGCCCCATCGACCTGCTGTTCTTCGACTTCACCTACCCCGCCAAGGGGCCGGAGGAGTGGGGCTCGGCGGAGCTGATGGCGATGGTCCGCGACCTTCAGCCGCAGATCGTCGTCAACGACCGTCTCGGCATCCCCGGCGACTACGTCACGCCCGAGCAGTACCAGCCCGACCGCCCGCTGACGCGGGACGGGGCCGAGGTGAGGTGGGAGGCGTGCCACACGCTCAACGGCTCGTGGGGCTACGACCGCGACAACCACGACTACAAGAGCCCGGACCTGCTGGTGCGGATGCTCGTGCAGTCGGTCGCCTGCGGCGGCAACCTGCTGCTCAACGTGGGCCCGACGGGGCGGGGCGCGCTGGACCCGCGGGCCGCCGAGACGCTGCGCGCGATCGGCTCCTGGACGGCGCTGCACGCCCGTTCGGTGCACGGGGCCGGGCCGAGCACGTTCGAGGCGCCGCCGAACACGCTCTACACACAGCGGGGCGACCGTCTCTACCTGCACCTGCTCGCCTGGCCGCTCAAGCACGTCCACCTGCCCGGCCTGGCGGGCCGGGTCCGGTACGCGCAGTTGCTCCACGACGGCTCCGAGGTGCGCTTCCAGGAGCTGGACGGCGGCGACCACGAGCACAACAACCTCGCCCCGCCCGGCCAGGCCCCGGACACGCTCACCCTGACGCTGCCGATCGTCCGGCCCGAGGTGCTGCTGCCGGTCGTCGAGCTCGTCCTGGACGACGGGAACCGCTGACATTGTCCGGCAACCCGCACGAAATAGCTCTTGAACAAGTGAGATAGACGAAATAACATCACCTATCGATAGACGATTAATGATCGGATGCGGCTCTCGGCCCGGCGACCTGGTGACCGCCGACGGCGCCCCGGCTCATCACGGCAAGCACCCGCACGGCGGCGACCACACTCCGGCGGCAGGCCCCCGGACCACCACCCCCTCCCCGACAGCACGGCCCGAGCCGTGACGGCACGGGGGTGAGCCCGGGAAACGACAACTCGATCCGAAGAACGAAGAAGAGGCACATGAACAGGTGGCGACTGCTGACGGCCGCGGCGACGGCCCTCGCGTTAACGTCGGCGTGCGGTGGTAACGGCGAGTCAGGCGGTGAATCCGGGAACACCACGCTGCGCATGATCGTCAACATCACCCCCAACCTCACCGAGCAGTTCTGGAACAAGCTGTTCGACCTGTACGAGGCCAAGAACCCCGGCGTGACGGTGCAACTGGAGCTCACCGGCACCATCGAGGCCGAGGCCAAGCTGCGGCAGGACCTCGCCGCGGGCGACCCGCCCGACATCGCCCAGCACGTGGTGCCCACCCCGGAGACGGCCGAACTCTTCGTCGACCTGTCCGGCGAGGCGTGGGCGGCCAAGACACCCCTGTTCGAGGACTACGCCATCGGCGGCAAGCACTACGTCGTCGGCGTCGGCGAGCAGATCCAGTCGCTGGTCTTCTACAACAAGAAGGCGTTCGAGGAAGCCGGCGTGGACGCCACGAAGGTGCGCACCATCGCCGAGTTCGAGGAGGCGATGGGCAAGCTCAAGAAGGCCGGCCGCGTCCCGCTCCAGGCGGCCGGGCAGTGGGTCACCGGCGCGCAGTTCTCCATGCTCGCCGACGCCGGCGTGCTCACCGAGGACCCCGAGTGGACGGTCAAGCGCAAGAGCGGCCAGACCACCTTCGCCGCCAGCGGATACAAGCGCTACTACGAGCTCTACCGGTCGTGGCTGGACCAGGGGTTCGTCGACAAGAGCGCGCTCGGGCTGCAGTACCCCGACGGCCAGGCCGCCTTCCTCCGTGGCGACTCGGCCATGTACATCATGGGCTCGTACTTCGTGCCGGCGGCCGACGAGGCGGGCAAGAGCGACGAGATCGGCGTCTTCCCCGTGCCGACCGACGGCTCCTACCCGCCCGGCCAGTTCGGCAACATGGCGCAGCCGTACACCGTGGTCCAGCAGTCGAAGCAGCGGGAGGCGGCGATCGACCTGGTCGAGTGGCTGGTGACCGACGACGAGGCCATCAGGACGCAACTGGCCGCCGACGGCAACCTGCGCAAGGGCTTCACGTACGACGTCTCCAGCCTCGGCGACGGCGTGCAGGCGGTCCTCGACGCGACCCCGTCGGTGCTCGTCAAGCAGGGCGAGCGCCAGCCGGTCCAGGGCTACGCCGATGAGCTGAACACGCGCGTCCAGTCGCTGTTCACGGGCGCCTCGGCCGCCGACGTCGCGACGAAGCTGGATCAGTGGTGGGACTCGCAGCGCTGAGCCCGGACTCCGTGCGGACCCCCGCACGGAGTCCCGAACCCGGCGCCGCCGTGCCCGGCGCCCGGCGCCGCCGCCTGCGCGAGGCGGCGCTGAGCGCGGGCATGCTCGCCCCGGCCGTCGTGGTGTACACGATCATGACCGTCGCCCCGGTCGTCGTCGCGGTGTACCTGAGCCTCACCGACTGGAACGGCTTCTCCTCGGCGACCTTCATCGGCCTGGAGAACTACGGGCGGCTGTTCGACGACCCGGACACCACGCGGGCCGCGCTGGTCACCCTGATCGTGGCCGTCTTCGGGTCCGTGGGGATGCTCGGGCTGGGCCTGGTCTACGCGCTGCAGCTCAAGGAACGGCGCTGGTCCAACTCGTTCTTCCGGACGCTCGCGTACTACCCGCACGTGATCAGCGCGCTCATCCTGGGCTTCCTGTGGAGCGCCATCCTCGGCACCAACGGCGCGATCAACAACACCCTGCGCGACCTCGGGATCGGGCCCGTCGGCTTCCTGTTCGACGAGAACCTCGCCGTGATCACCCTGGTGGGCGTCATCGTGTGGGCCGGCTTCGGCTTCAACGTGGTGCTGTTCGTCGCCGGGCTGCAGACCGTGCCGCGCGAACTCGTCGAGGCCGCGCAGATCGACGGCGCGTCACGGTGGCAGATCAACCGGCGGATCGTCATCCCGATGATCTCACCGGTGGTCACCGTCGCCATGGTGCTCAACCTCGTCGGGCTGATCAAGGTGTACGACATCGTCGTCAGCCTCACCGACGGCGGCCCGGCCGGATCCACCGAGACCATCGCCTACCTGATCCTCAGCCGGTCGTTCGCCGGAACGGACGTCGGGTTCGCCACCGCGCAGGCCGTGGGGCTCATGGTGGTGTCCGCGGCGCTCTCGGTCGTCGTCACCGCCCTGCGCAACCGCCAGGACCGCGCGGCGTCGGCCTAGACCTCCCAGGAGCACCCACATGACCATCGACCTGTCCACCGGCGGCGCGCCCGCCGTCAGCCCCGAGCCGCCGCGGCCGGCGAGAGCGGCGCGGCGCCGGCGCCCGCCGGCGATCCGCGTCGCGCTGCTGAGCCTGCTGTTCGCCGTCATGACCGTGCCGGTGTACCTCCTGCTGGTCAACAGCTTCAAGTCCCAGCAGGACATCCAGGACAGCCCGTTCGCCCTGCCGTTCACCCGGATCTCGCTGGAGTACCTCCAGGCCGCGGTCACCAGCCCGCAGTACAACGTGCTGAAGAGCTACGGCTTCACGTTGCTGCTGGTCGTGGCCGTCGACCTGCTGTGCATCCTGTTCGCCGGGCCGGCCGCGTACGTGATCGCGCGCAGCCTCAAACGGCGCACCCAGATCCTGCTGCTGTTCTTCCTGGCCGGCACGTTCATCCCCTCGGCGGCCCTGATCGTGCCGCTGATCTACGTGCTGCGCTCGATCGGGCTGGGCAACACCGTGACGGGGCTGATCCTGCACGACGTCGCCATGACGCTGCCGGTGAGCATCTTCCTGTTCGTCGGCTTCATCCGCACCGTCCCCAGGGACATCGACCACGCCGCGGCGATCGACGGGGCCGGCCGGTTCCGTACGTACTGGCAGGTCATCTTCCCGCTGACCCGCCCGGCCGTCATCACCGTGCTGATCCTCAACTCGATCGGGATCTGGAACGACTTCATCAGCCCGCAGATCCTGCTGAGCCCCGGCTCCGGCACCTACACGGTCACCACCGCCATCTACGCCGGCATCAGCCAGTACTCGACCGACATGACCAAGGTCTTCCCCAACCTGCTGCTCGCCGTGGCACCGGTGATCATCTTCTTCATCTACATGCAGCGTCACATCATCAGCGGTCTGACGGTCGGTGCCCTCAAGGGCTGAGCGGCCGGATCGCGCGTTCACTCGTCCCGGCACCCCCCGACACCCCGGAAAGGCGGGAACGTCTCCATGAAACGACGGCTGCGAGCCACCTTGGTGGCTTGCCTACTCCTCGCGGCAACACCCGCCGTGGCGCAGGCCGAGGCCGCGCCACGGCAGCCCGGAGCGGCGCTCTACGTCGCGACCGACGGCAACGACTCCGGCAACGGGACGAAGGGCCGCCCCCTTCGCACCCTCGAAGGGGCCAGGGACGCGATCAGGAAACTGAAGGCCCGCCAGGGCCTGCCCCGCGGAGGCGTGACCGTGTACCTGCGCGCGGGCTCCTACGACCGCACCGCGTCGTTCGCGCTCGACCCGCAGGACTCCGGCACGGCGGACGCGCCGATCGTCTACCGCTCCCACCCCGGCGAGACGGTCCGCCTCACCGGCGGGCGCAAGCTCGCGCACGACGACTTCACCCCGGTGACCGACGACGCCGTGCTGCGGCGGATCGTCGAGGAGCCGGCCCGCGGCAAGGTCCTCCAGGTGAACCTGAAGGCCCTGGGCATCGGCGACTACGGGCAGCTCAGCCGGCACGGCTACTGGAAGGCCAACGACGTCAGCGTCGTGCCGCCCATGGAGCTGTACGTGGCCGGCCAGGGCATGACCCTCGCCCGCTGGCCCAACGACGGCACGGTGCAGATGGGCGAGATCGTCGACGCCGGCCCCACCGTGAAGGACCCCGACCTGCAGAACCGCGGCGGGACCTTCGGCTACACCTACGACCGGCCCCGGCACTGGACCCAGGCCGAGGACGTCTGGATGGACGGCATCTTCGGCTATAGCTGGGAGTGGTCGTACAACAAGGTCGCCGCCATCGACACCGAGGCCAAGCGGATCACCCTGCGCTACGGGGAGATGTCCGGCCTGATGAAGTCCTGGTACCCGGACTTCCACTTCGCCGAGAACCTCCTGGAGGAACTCGACGCCCCCGGCGAGTACTACATCGACCGGACCAAGGGCGTGCTGTACCTGGTGCCGAACGCCGCCTTCCGCGCCGAGCAGGGCGACGTCACCGTCACCATGCTCAAGGAGCCGATGATCCGCACCGCCGGCGCCTCGCACGTCTCCTTCCAGGAACTGGTGATGGAGTACGGGCGCAGCCTCCCGGCCGTCATCCTCGGCGGCAGCGACGTCACCATCGAGCGCAGCGACATCCAGAACTTCGCCGACGGCGGCGTCTACATCAACTCGGCCGGCCGCTACGTCTACGACGGCATCCCGGACAGGTCGAAGGGCCGCGACCACGCCGTCATCTCCTCGACGATCCGGCACGTCGGCGGCGTCGGCGTCGTGCTGAACGGCGGCGACGACAAGACCCTGGAGCCGGGGCGCAACCGCGTGGAGAACTCACACATCCACGACTTCGCCTATTACCACAAGGCGTACAACCCGGGCGTGATGTTCGACGGCGTCGGCAACCGGGCCAGCGGCAACGAGATCCACGACGCGCCACACCCCGGCATCATCGTGCACGGCAACGACCACCTGATCGAGTACAACGACATCTACGACATCTGCCAGACCTTCCAGGACCTCGGCGCCATCTACATGAACGCCGGCATGACACCGCACGAACGCGGCACCGTCATCCGGCGCAACTACTTCCACCACATCGGCGAAGGCCGCGACGGCGTCGAAGGCGTCTACCCCGACAACCTCACGATGGGCCTGACCATCGACGAGAACGTCTTCTACCGGATGGGCAACGACGCCATCAAGAGCGGCTCCGGCGACCACATCAAGGCCAGGAACAACATCTTCGTCGACACCCACGTGCCCTACGACAACTACGAGATGTGGATGGGCGACCAGCCGGGCAACACCGTGGACGAGAACTACCTGCCCGCCTGGCAGAAGCTGTTCGCGGACAACAACGGGTTCGTCGGCACCCCGTACGCGCAGAAGTACCCCGAACTGCTCACCTTCTTCGACGAGAACCACTACTTCCCCGCCAGGAACGACTTCCGGAACAACCTCGTCTGGAACCCCGAACTGGGGCGGGCCGCGAGCGTCAACGAGCACGGCGCGCGCGACGTCAAGAACCTGCTCAACTACTCCGGCAACTGGGTCGCCGACCAGAACCCCGGATTCACCGACTGGAAGGCCGGCGACTTCTCCCTGAAGGCGGACGCCGAGGTCTTCACCCGCATCCCCGGCTTCACGGCCGTCCCCTTCGACCGGATCGGCACCCAGGGCAAGGTCGGCCTGCCGCACGGGCCCGGCCGGATCGAACTGGCGAGCCTGCACCTGCCCGACGACGAGCTCACCGTCCCGCTCGGAAAGACCGTCTCCTTCGCCGCCGAACCGGTGCCCTGGAACGCGACGGACCGGGCGGTGACCTACACCAGCGCCGACACCTCGATCGCCACCGTGGACGGTAACGGCGCCATCAGCGCGGTCGCGCCGGGGAAGACGACCGTCTCGGCCGTCGCGACGGCGGACCCGAAGATCACCGACACGGTCGCCGTCACCGTGAGCGAGGGTGACGGCGTCATGCACCGCACCGACTTCGAGTCCGGCGGCAACGGCTGGCCCGTCGACCCCAACCGCAGCATCGCCGACGACGGCACCGGCAACCACTGGTACCGCATCGTCAACGGGGCCAACGGGCTGCTCGACCGCGCCTTCACCGACTATGTGCTGGACTACCGGCTGAAGACCCCGGCGCAGGTGCCCGACGGGGCCGTCCTGATCATGTACGACCGGCACAGCCCGACCGGCAGCGGCTACGTCCGCTACCGGCACGCCGCGACCGGGCCGACCTGGACCCTCTACGACTCACAGTGGCGCACGCTGGCCGAGGCCGTCCTGCCGGCCGAACGCGGCCTGCGCCCGGACACCGCCTACGACGTCCGGATGGTCGTGCGCGGCCCGTCCATCAGCGTGCACGTGAACGGCGAACCCGTCATCGAGGGCGAGAACCCGACGCACAACCCCTCCGGCAAGGTCGGCTTCTACGCGGAGGGCTTCTCCCGGCTCGACTTCGACGACGTCACCTTCTCCCTCGTCCGCACTCCCTGACCGGCAGCACGCCGCCGCCCTCCCTTCGGGGAGAGCGGCGGCTGACGCGTCCGGACCTACACGTCCAGGCACCACATCCAGCCGTAGTCGGGAATGTGGCAGCGATACCAGCCGGGGCCGGGAGGCATCGCCTGCGCGGGGGCGCTGACCACGCCGACGGTGAGGGCGGCGGTGACCGCGACCAGAGCCAGGGCCGCGGCCCGGCGAACTCGATTTCTCATGAGGACCAGGTAACCGGGACCCTCTTGTAAGCCTCTTGGGACTGACTGGCGGACCCCCGCCGGAAGCACACGATGCGAGATGGATCATTCACCCACCGTCACGAGGACCGCATCACCATAATGGCTCCGGTGACCACGATCACTCCTCCGCACGAAGGTCAATGGTTCGAGCACGCGCTGGCATGGGAGCCGGACCCGGAACACGGCGACCGCCCGGCCCGGTGCATGGTCGTCCACAGCGCGGCCGGCGGCCACGACACCGCGATCCCCCAGGTGTGCTACCGGCGCGTGGACGACTACAGCGGACACCGGCCGAGCTCCGTCGACATCGACCTCTTCGACCAGATCGTGCGGCGCTGGCTCTCACCCGAGGAGACCGAACTGGCCGAACAGCAGGCCCGGTTCCGGCACAGCCCGCCGTTCCCCGACGGCCTCCCGTACTGAGTTCTCCGCGCCGGGTTGCTCGGCGAAAACGCCACCTCCCGAATGGGAGGTGGCGGAAAAGGTATACGGCGGAGTGCCGCCGGATCGCCTGTGGGAGGCTTGGTGCCCCGCAGTCGTATGGTCCGGAGCAGGCCGCCGTCCCAGGGCGAGGGAGGAGCGACGCGTGGCTCATCCGACGGTTCCGTGGCAGCCCGGCCTGTCCGGAATCGACCCCGATCGTATGGACACGTTCATCGCCGCGATGGACCGGGCCCGCGTGGTCGTCGCCGAACGCACCCAGGCGATCAGGGCCGAACTGACCCGCCTGGGGGTCGGCACGCTGACGTTGACCCCGTTCGTGGAGATCGAACGCTGGGTCGGCGAACAGGGGCCGGCGCTGCGCACCCGCAACACCGTCATCCGCAGGCAGGTCCCCGGCTGGGCGCCGGGCCTCGTGACGTACGACGAGGCCACGATGCCGTTCAGCACCCCGGAGCAGTCGCGGCGCGAGGGCGCCGCCATGGGCGCGCTCTTCCGCCAGTACGCCCACGAGGCCAGGCTCGGCATGAGCAGCCCGCGGCCGAACGACGCCGTCGGCCGCTTCAGGGAACTCATGGACCGCGTACTGGCCCACAAGGACGACCCCGGCTTCGCCGCCGCCTTCTTCGGCGAACTCGGCACCGCCGGGACCCTCGCCCTGCCCAAGGACATCCTCGACCTGTTCGGACCGGCCGCGCCCGGCATCGCCGTCAGGCCCGCGGAGCAGCAGCTCCTCGGCGAGTTCAGCCGCCTGTTCGCCTCCGCCGCCGCGGCGTCCCCGCCCGACCCCCGCTTCCCCAAGATCATGAGCGACATCGAGCGGGGCGGGGACGACATCGACCTCACGTCCCTGTCCTGGCTCGTCAGCGAGGGCGCCTTCCCCACGCAATGGCTCACCACCGTGGCGCGCCGCCACCTGACCCACACCCCCGCCGGCCCCGCGGACGTCACCGGCCGCTTCCTCAGCGCCCTGTCCCACAACCCGACGGCCGCCCGAGCGGCACTCACGGACCTCGCGGGCCTGAGCACCCGTGTCTCCCGCGACCTGTCCGCCGGCGACGCCTTCGGCCGCGCGCTGGCGGCCGCGTCAGGGGTCTACGACGAGAAGGACGGGGCACACAGCGAGAACGCCGCCAGGTTCGCGTTCCAGGTGATCACGCATGGCGACAAACTGCTCAAGAACGACGAACTACGCAGCCACTTCGCCGAGATAGCCGGCGCATACGCAACAGAGTTCGCCGCGACCCCGCCTCCGATGGATCCCGACTGGCAGTTGCCCAGCCAGTTCGGCGGGTTCGACGACAAGCTCGTCGGGACTACCCCGATGTTCCGCCTGTCCTTGGAGGACAACTATCGGTTCATGAAAACCTTCGCGGACACCGATGCGCACATAGAGCCGTTCAACCGTGGGATGGCAGCACTCACCCAGCGACTCTTCGAAGCAGGAGTGCGAACGGACCGGCACCTGCTGGCCTTTCCTCCCCCGGATCGACGGCAGCAGGAGACGGCGGTGGAGCAGGTCTTCTCCAGATTGGGCACAGTGGCCGGCATCCAGTTCGCCGCGATGAAGTCCGTCAGAGGAACTGCGGATCTCAAGAAGAAGGAGGAGGTCGAACGCTTCGGACAGGTCCTGGACAAGGGGATGGACGCGGGGATGCTGCTCCTCCCTACTGCAGGAGGGCTTCCTGCGGCGGCGGGCTGGATGTTCCTCAGTTGGGGGCTCAAGGACGGCATTGGAGCCGCGATGGAGCCGAACCCGCGTTTGCCGGACGTCAACAAGAAAGAGTTGGTGCACTCACGTGCGGTCCTCTATGAGATCGCCTCTGGGCTCATTGCACAGGGTTACACCTCGAAGGACCCTCCCGTCGGATTCAAAGCACCGACCGACCCTCTCATCGTCGATGAGCAGGGACGCCTACGGCCGTACTCGGAGATCAGTGCGGATCCCGGGGCAACCAAGAGCTTCCTGACCTGGTTGAAGGAGAACGGCAGCGTCAGTGACGAGGCCGACCGTCGGGAGATGGGAAAGGTCACCGCCGCAGCTGCCACGAAGTTCGCCGGGGAACGGGACAACGCCGAAAAGCACCTGGCCACGATCGATCCCGATCTGACGAAGACCCTGGTCGGAGGAGACTGAACGATGATCGTGCCAAGACTATCCGCGCGGAATGCAGTCCGTTTCGCCAGCAGCCATGGCTTCGTGATCACTGGGTGTCTCCACAGTGATGCTGATGCGAGACGAAGCAAGTTTGAGTGTCGTCCTAGGCGAACCAAACTTGTAAGGCTCGTGGACCTCATAGCCCCATGTCGTGCTGAGTCGCCCGGCCATCTCTGCGATGAGGTGATCATCGAACCTGGAGAAGGTGGATTTCACGGCGTAGGTTCGCTTGACCCCGTCCTCCCCGCAGGGAACGTCCTTGCCTCCGGGGTCGGTGATCACGGTCTCGGCCGGATCGACCATGTCCATCAGCTCCGTGATGTGCTGTTGGAGGGTTTGGCCGGCCTGTTCGGCGGTTGGGCCCGGGTCGGCCGTCGAGCAGCCGGCCAACACTGCGAGGAGCCCTGCGGCAGTCGCGTAGCGCCACACCGGTGCCATCGAGATCGTCTCCGTTCCGAACGTCGGCGTTCGCCGTTCCCATAGTCCATCACATGCCCCGCGCCGTACCCGTAACGACGAGATAGGTTGGCGAACGATGACCGAGACGCCGGTGGACAATCCTCGCTATCAGGCCCTCCAGCAGGCGCTGGTCAATGTGGAGCGGCATGTCGCGCAGCTCCGGGCGGCGCTCGACGAGCCGTTCGGTCTCTTCTCCGGTGACGCCGTGTGGATCGGTCCTGTCGCGAGGCGGTTCGGCGAGGATCTGGGCCACTACCGGATGCGGCTCAGGCAGCAGGCCGAGACGGTGGTGGCGGAGTTGGAGGCGGAGATCAGGCGGACGCCGCCGAAGGTCTCCCCTGCCGTCGCCCGCGAGGAGGCGGCCCGGCTGAGCGGCGAGCCACGGGCGTTCACCGCTTTCTGAAGCAGCCGACCGGTCGATCGGCGGGTGACGACGGTGCAGCGGCTGACGACCGGCGCCCCGGACTCGACGGTCCGGCGCGCCGCGGCCGCGCGATCGAGGGTCGGCCGGGGTCCCCGAGTAGGGTCGGCGATGTACGTTTCATGAACGACTTGCGCACGCGGGTCGCGGCGTTCTCGTATCACCGCAGGTCGGAGCAGGTGAGCGCGGCGGCGAGGGTGCGGCCGGAGAGGGCGAGCCTGGTTGTGACGGCGGGCGAGCCGATACGGTCCGATCAAGCACGTCAGAGCACGGGATCGCCCGATCGGCACCGTGGTCCGCCCGGTTCGGGGCGGAACGTGGCCGGGCCGGGCGCGGTCGTGTGCCCGCACGCGCCCGGTCCGGGGGAACCTCGCCCTCCGGCCTTCGCCGACGCCTCTGGAGCCCGACATGCGTGGAAGACGCTGGGCAGCTCCCGTGCTGCTCGCCCTGTCCCTGCCCTTGCTCGCCCCGGTGAACGCACTCACCTCACCTGTCGCCGCGGCGACGTCCTCATCGGCTTCGTCCGGCCCGGACGGCGACGCGCGGGTGGCGCCGAGCGCCGCCACGGTGCCGCTGGAGGAGATCAACGCCACCACGACCCAGGTCGCCTTCGGGTTACGCCGTCCGACCGCCATCGCCGCGCCCGACGACGGGACGAAGAGGCTGTTCATCACCGAGAAGCGCGGGTCCGTGCGGGTCTACCATCCGGACACCGGGCTGGCGCAGACGCCGATCATCGACATCACGGCGTCGGTGGACGAGTCCGGCAACGAGCGGGGGCTGCTCGGCATCGCGCTCGCCCCCGACTTCACCACGAGCCAGGACCTGTACCTGGCCTACACCGCGCTGCCGGACGGCGCGGTGACCCTGGCCCGCTACCGGCTGGACGAGGCGCGCCTCGAGCCGCTGCTCTCCCAGGCGCACTCCGAGAACACCAACCACAACGGCGGCCAGATCACCTTCGGCCCCGACGGCAACCTGTACATGAGCATCGGCGACGGCGGCGGCGCGGGCGACCCGTTCGACTCCGGCCAGCGCGTGGACACCCTGCTGGGCAAGATCCTGCGTGTCGACGTCAGCCGGAGCTGCGGCGCCCTGCCCTACTGCATCCCCAGCGGCAACCCGTTCGCCGGCGTCGCGGGCGCCCGCGCCGAGGTGTGGATGTACGGCGGGCGCAACCCGTGGCGGTTCTCCGTCGACCCGGCGAACGGGTCGATGTGGATCGCCGACGTCGGCCAGGGCCGGTGGGAGGAGATCAACCACGTCAAGACCGGACGGCAGGCGGGCGCGAACCTCGGCTGGTCGTGTTACGAGGGGCTCGAGGTGTTCGACGAGACCCAGTGCAAGTCCGGCGCCACGTACACCAAGCCCGTCTTCACCTACTCGCCGCACACCGGCGGCTGCGCGGTCATCGGCGGGCAGGTGTATCACGGCAAGCAGTTCGCGAACCTGGTCGGCGGCACCTACATCGCCACCGACTACTGCTACTCGACCGTGTGGGCGCTGCGCGAGGACGGCGCGGGCGGCTACCAGCAGGCCGAGATCGGTCAGACGCCCACGCAGGTGACCGCGTTCGGCGCGACGCCGGAGGGCGAGCTGTACGTGGTCAACGACCTGCCGGGCGGGCTGCACCGCGTCTCGTTCGAGCACGCGCCGCCGACCTGCCGGATCAAGTACACCACGCAGGTCTGGGGCACCGGCATGTCGGTGGATCTCACCATCACGAACACCGGCACGGCGCCGGTCAACGGCTGGTCGCTGAGGTTCCCGCTGCCGCGCGGGCAGGCCGTCATCTCGGACTGGAACACCGATCTCACCCAGAGCGGTGACATGGTCACGGCGGTCAACGCGAGCCACAACGCGTCCATCGCGCCGGGCGGCAGCGTCACCATGGGCTACCTCGTCAGCCACACGGGGGACTCGTCGCTGCCGAGCCGGATCTCCCTCAACCGGGACGCCTGCGCCGTCGAGCGCTGACCGGTTCCCTCGCGTCCGCGCCGACCCGGGACTCGTCCTGATCGGGGATCGGTGGAGTAGTGTCCGGTGATTGTGGGATCTGAGAGTGAGAAGCCGGTCGAGTACCGGCAGGGCCGGTTCCGTACGCCGCCCGGAGCCACCGAGGTGTTCCTCGTCCGGCACGGTGAGTCGGAGCCGGCCCGGCCCGGACGTCCGTTCCCGCTGGTGGCGGGTCAGGGCGATCCGGCGCTCGCGCCCGAGGGCCGCGAGCAGGCCGAACGGGTGGGCCTGCGGCTGGCCGCGGAGCGCGTGGACGCGATCTACGTGAGTTCGCTGCGGCGCACGTCCGAGACGGCCGCGCCGCTGGCGGCCCGGCTCGGCGCGACGCCGGTGGTGGAGCCGGAGCTGCGTGAGGTGCACCTCGGCGAGTGGGAGGGCGGCCTGTTCCGGCGGATGGTGGCGGAGGGCCATCCGATCGCGCGGCGGATGTCGGCCGAGGAGCGCTGGGACGTGATCCCGGGCGCGGAGCCGGCTCCGGCGTTCTCCGGCCGGGTGCGCAAGGTGCTCGCCAGGCTGGCCGCCGCGCACCCGGGCCGGCGCATCGTCGTGGTCACCCATGGGGGTGTGATCGCCGAGGCGCTGGCGGCGGCCACGGGGTCGCGGCCGTTCGCGTTCCTCGGGGCGGACAACGCGTCGGTGTCACATCTGGTGCTGGCCGGGGAGCGGTGGATCCTGCGCCGCTTCAACGACACCGCGCACCTCGACGCCGCCTTCACCGGCACGGCCGCCCCGCCCACCTGACGACTCGATCAGCAGCCGGTGCGGTTCCAGCAGGCCGTCGGGCAGGTCGCCGGGGGCGCACCAGCGGGCCTCCAGGATCTCCGTCGGGTGGAGCCGCATCGTGCCGCCGCCGGTGTGGCGGGCGGCGTAGGCGACCTCGATCCTGAGCCGGAAACCGCTGCCGAGGTGCAGCAGCTCGCCGACGCTCACGTCCAGGCCGGTCTCCTCGCGCACCTCGCGGACGACCGTCTGCTCGAAGGTCTCGCCCCGTTTGGCGCCGCCGGTCGGCAGGCCCCACTGGCGGTGCTCGGGCCAGAACCGGTGCCGCAGCAGCAGCACGTTGCCGTCGTGGTCGCTTACGACGCCGGTCACGCCGACCATGAACTTGGCCTGGGCCAGGTAGAGCAGGCGCCACTGAACCGATCCGCGGATCCCGCGCCACAGCCGGGCGATCAGCGTCCTCACGCGCGTCCTCCGTGATCGCATGTCGAGAGCCGTTGCAGCGTATCGGGGCGGGGCGGTGTCGCGGTCGACGTCAGCGACTGACCAACAGAACCATTTTGGTCAGTCAGTCCTTTAGGGTGGATTCCTGAGCACTCGGAGGGAGTCGTCGTGACGAACACGCACACAGGTGGCCGGGCCCTGGTGGTCGGTCTCGGGATCGCGGGCATCGCCACCGCCGTCCGCCTGCGGCAGGTCGGCTGGGAACCGGTCGTGGTGGAGCGGGCCCCCGCGCGCCGCTCGGGCGGGTACTTCATCGCGCTGTTCGGCACCGGCGTGGCCTCCGCCCGGCGGCTGGGCGTGCTGGACGCGATCGGCGACCGCGGCGGCCCGGACATCGCCATGTACGAGGTCGACCGGGCCGGCCGCCGCCGCAAGGGCGCGAACTTCGCCGCGGCGTCCCCCGGGGGCATGCGTCCGCTGCTGCGCGGCGACGTGGAGCGGGGGCTGTTCGCGGCGCTGCCGGACGACGTGGAGATCCGCTACTCGACCGTGCCCACCCGCATCGTCCAGGACGACAGCGCGGCGGAGGTGACGCTGCGCGACAGCGTGGCCGGCACCGAGGTCACCGAGCGCTTCGACCTGGTGGTGGGCGCCGACGGCCTGCGGTCGGCCGTGCGCGGGCTGGTCTTCGGCCCCGAGGAGCGGTACCTGCGCCCGCTGAACTACATGATCGGCGCCACCGTCCTGGACGGTCCGGTGGACGGGTTCGGACTGTCCGACGGCCTGATGCTGGCCGAGCCGGGCCGCTCGGCGATGGCCTTCCCGTTCGCCGACCACGCGCCCAGCCTGCTGTTCTCCTACCGCACCGGCGACGTCGCCGCCGAGTTCGCCCGCCCGCCGATGGAGTCCCTGCGCGCCGCGTTCGGGCCCGAGCCCACGGGGCCGCTGCTGGAGGGCCTGCTCACCCGCTACGAGCAGACCCCCGACGCGCTGTTCGACTCCGTGCGGCAGGTCAGGATGCCGGAGTGGCACCGCGGCCGGGTCGTGCTGATCGGCGACTCCGCCTGGTGCGTGACCCTGTACGCGGGCATGGGCGCCTCCAGCGGCATCGCCGGCGGCGAGTTGCTGGGCACCATGCTGCTGCGCCATCCCGGCGACCTGCCCGGCGCGCTGCGGGCGTGGGAGGCGCGGATGCGGCCGTTCATCGATCTCCAACAGGACGCCGCCTGGTCCGGGCGGCGGCTGTTCACCCCGCACGACCGCAAGGAGCTGGTCCTGCGCGCCGGGATGTTGCGGCTGATGAACGCTCCGGGCGTCGGCAGGGCGCTGGGCAGGATAATGGCCGGCGGCAAGGACATGAGGGCCAAGGCCATCGACATCGCCGCCCTCTGAACACGGACACCCACGGAAAAGGACGAGCGCCGGTGAGCCAGTTGGTCGAACTCCAGTCGCGTAAGGCCGCCCGCATCCTGGACAGCGCGCGCGAGCTGGTGCTCGACCACGGCGCGGGCAAGGTCACCGTGGCCGAGATCAGCCGGGCCGCCGGCGTCGGCAAGGGCACGGTCTACCTCTACTGGCCCAGCAAGGAGGACCTCATCCGGGGGTTGTTCGCCCGCGACCTGCTGACCGCCATGGAGACGACCATCGGCCACCTCGGCTCCGACCCCGCCGCCGTGCTGCCCAGCCGCCTGGCCCCGCAGGTCGTCCGCACCGCGCTGCGGCTGCCGCTGGCCCGCCGGTTGCAGCGCGGCGACCCGGAGTTGCTGCGGCTGCTCACCCAGGAGCCCGGCGATCGTGAGCTGTACGCCCGTACGAACCCGGCGGCCATGTGCGACCTGGTCATGCCGATCCTGTACCGGCACGGCCTCGTCCGCCGCGACCGTCCGCTGCCCGACCAGGCGTACGCGTTGCACGCGCTGCTCATCGGCTTCGTCGTCGCGGCGGACGATCCGGCCTCCGCCCCGTCGGGGGTCGGCGACCCGTACGCCGTCCTGGCCGAGACCGTGACGCTGCTGCTCGCGCCCGCCGTGCCGCCCGCCGAGGAGGCCGTCGCCGCGGCCACCCGCGAGACGCTCGCCGCCTTCCGCGAGCTCCGGGACGGCGTGCTGCGCCTCATCGACCGCAGCCAGGCTCCCGCGCAGTGACCGGCGGGCCGAGCATCCGCGGCGATATGTACGCTTGTACGTATGACGCCTGACCTGGACGGCCGCTCGATGCGGGAACGCATGCTGGCCGGTGACCTGTACCTCGCCGACGACCCGGAGCTGGCCGAGCAGTCGCTGCGGGCCGCCGACCTGATGGAGGCGTACAACGCGAGCTCGGCCCGCGACCCGCTGGAGCGCCGCCGGCTGCTCACCCTGCTGCTCGGCGCGGTCGGCGCGGACACGGTGATCCGGCCCCCGCTGCGGGTCGACTACGGCGCTCACCTGCGCATCGGGGCCCGCTCGTTCGCCAACTTCGGCCTGGTCGCGCTGGACGTCGCACCGATCACCATCGGCGACGACGTGCAGATCGGCTCGAACGTGCAGCTCATGACCCCGACCCATCCGGTCGATCCGGAGCTGCGCAGGGCGAAGTGGGAGGCCGCCGAGCCGATCACCGTCGGCGACAACGTGTGGCTGGGCAGCGGGGCGATCGTCCTGGCCGGGGTCACGATCGGGGAGAACACGGTCGTCGGCGCGGGCGCGGTGGTCACCCGTGACCTGCCGGCGAACGTCGTCGCCGTGGGCAACCCCGCCCGCGTGATCCGCACGATCGGGCCTTGAGCGCCCCCGTCCCCCGGCGGCCCAGGCGGCACGATCCGGGACGGCGCGAGCGGCTGGTCGAGGCCGCGCTCGGCGTCATCGCGGAGCGCGGCGTCGCCGGGACCACGCACCGGGAGATCGCCCGCGCCGCCGACGTGCCGCTGGGCTCGATGACCTACCACTTCGCCTCGCTGGACGAGGTGCTCGCCGAGGCGTTCACCCGGCACGCCGACGCGGTGGCGCGGGTCTTCGAGGAGCGCCTGAGCGCCGCCCGCGACCCGGAGGAGGCGGCCGAGGCCGTCGTCACGCTGGTGTCGGACGACCTGCTCGGCTCGCCGCGCGGCCTCGTCCTCACCGTGGAGCTGTACGTGGCCGCGGCGCGCGACCCCGCCCTGCGGGCCGTCACCCAGGGCTGGATGGCGCGCAGCCGCCGGGCGCTGGAGCGGCACTTCGACGCCACGACCGCCAGGGAGCTGGACGCGCTCATCGAAGGGCTGGTGCTGCACAGCGCCCTGTCGACCGACCCGATGTCGCCCGCCCAGCTCCGCCACGCCGTCCACCGCTTCCTGCGCTGACGTCCGGCGGGCGCGGGCCGTGGCGGGCGGATCCCGCCACGGCCGGCGCGGGTGCTCAGAGGCGCAGGCCCACGAGCAGCGGGTCGTGGTCGGAGGAGCGGAAGGCGCCGGGCGCGTACAGGTAGGGCGGGTTGAACTCGGTGTTGTAGTCCATGAACCGGCCCTCGTCGGCGTTGACGTGCCAGATCGTGGCCCCGGTGACCAGCTTGCGTGCGCCCTTGTCGGCCAGCACGTGATCGAGCTCGCCGGACAGGCCGCCGAAGACGTAGCTGTAGCGGTCGTCCTTCTTGACGTACTTCTTGCTCAGGCTGGTCAGCCCGCCGTCCTCGAGGGTGTGGATCGGGTCCTCCTCGCCGTAGGCGTTGATGTCGCCGAGGACGAGCGCGTTCGGCGCGTCCAGCTCGTCGAGCAGGGCGAGCACGGCCTGGGCCTGCTTGACCCGCTTGGCGTTGTAGCAGCTCTGCCCGTCGCCCTGGTCGGCGTCGGGGCCGGTGGCCGGGCCGTCCGCGTCGGTGCAGCCCTTGGACTTGAAGTGGTTGACGGCCACCGTGAACGTCTTCCCCTTCCCGCCGGCCCTGCCGAACGTCTGCACCAGCGGCGGCCGGCTGAAGATCGGGTCGGACGAGGAGCGGGCCGCGCCGACGGGGGTCACCTTGCCCGGCTGGTAGATCAGCGCGACCTGGATGGCGTCGGTGCCCGGGGCGGGGTGCGTGATCGCCCGGTAGACGCCCGCGCCGGCCTTGGCGTTCAGCGCGTCCACCAGGGCGTTCAGCGCCACGTCGGCGTTGCGCTCGACCTCCATCAGCCCGGCGACGGCCGGGTCCAGCGTGGTGATGGTGGCGACCAGCTTGGCGAGCTGGCGGTCGCGCTCCTCGGCGGTGGTGGCGCCGCGCGAGCCGAGCGTGGTGAACCAGTTGAGCGTGTTGAGGCCGGCCACCCGGACGTCGCCGCCGACCCGGTCCGGCCGGGCCGGGCGCGGGTTCTCGGCGCGGAAGAGCACGGGCTCGATCGGCTGGACGCGGTAGACGTCGAAGCCGTACGTGAGCACCCCGGTCAGGCCGCGCACCTCGTCACCGATGCGGACGGTGTCCGATCCCTTGGTGTGGTACGGCAGCGCCGGCGGGTTCTGGACGCCGGAGCCGTCGTCGAGCAGGATCGTGCGCCGCGCGTCCCTGCCGGTGTCGACGCCCGCGCGGTCGGTCGGCTGCCAGAGCCGGCTGTCCGCGGAGAGGGTGATCTCGCCGAACCGGGCCAGGTTGTAGATCTCGGAGACGGCGAGGTCGTCGCCGAAGGTGACGAGCATGTTCTCGTAGCGCTCGAAGGTGACGCCCGGCTTGAGCGGCAGGTCCACCTTGACGGGCCGGATCGTGCCGGTGCCGCAGACGTTCACCGCCGTGGCCGGGGAGATCTCGGTGAGGCCGTTGTACTCGATGACCTTGCCGGAGACGAGCACCCGGTCACCGGTCCCGACCGGCGAGGCGGAGTACACGAACAGGCCCTCGGAGGTCGCCGGGTCGGCGTCCGGCCGGGCGGACTGGAGGTAGAAGCCGCCGAGCCCGCCGGCGCCCTGGAAGGAGCCGGTCACGACGCCCTCGACCCGGACGTCCTGGCCGGCGAGCGGGCTGGCGTCGCCGCTGCCCTGCACCTGCGGGATCGGGTGCGTGGCCGGGGTGTCGCAGCTCTCGGTCGGCGTGGGAGTGGGG
>NZ_SSXE01000201.1 GCF_021699195.1 Nonomuraea sp. MG754425
GCGCCGCCCCCGCCGCCGCGACCCCCGTGGCGGGCGGGCGGCCGTACGTGCAGGCGCGGGTGGCGACGACACCCGCCGAACCGGTCGCGGGGGAGGAGTTCACACTCCGGGTGGATCTGGTGGACGGCTCCACCGGACGGCCCGTGGACGACCTCACCGTGCACCACGAGGCGCTCGCCCACCTGGTCGTCACCAGCGCCGACGGGAGCTATTTCCGCCACGTCCACCCTCTGCGCGCGGCTCCGGGACGGCTGGAGGTCCGGCTGCGGGCCGAGCGCCCCGGCCGCTACCTGGCGCACGCCGAGCTGGAACGGGAGGAGTCGGGCGGGCAGCTCGTCGCCGCGAGCTTCGACGTCCGGGGCGAGGCCACCGCGGCACCCATCGGCGACGCCCCGGTGGCGGGGCCGGACGTGCCGCGGACACAGCCCGCCGCGCCCGTCGCGGGCCGTCCCACGACGGTCGAGCTGGCCGTGCCCGCCGGTGTGCGGCCCTGGCTCGGCATGACCGGGCACCTGCTCGTCCGCAACCAGGACGGCGACTTCCTCGGCCACGTGCACGAGATGGGCTCCCCGGGCTCCCGGCTGCGCTTCACCTTCAGCTTCCCCGAGCCCGGCCGCTACCTCGCCTGGATCCAGTACGCCACCGGCGACCGCATCGTGACCACCCCCTTCACCGTGGACGTGACCGCATCGGAGGCGCGGCGATGAGGATGAGACCGCTCCTGGCCGTCGCCGCGCTGGTGGCGGCCGGGGCGACGGTGTTCGTCGTGGGCAGGAGCGGGACGGCCGGGCCGCTCGACGTGACCACGACCGGCGCCCGCTACGCCGCCACCGTCCTGATCGAGGACCCGGCGCCCGGCCGGGTCACCGTGGAGGTCAGGGTGGACAAGGGCGACGCGGACAGCGTGGCGGTGTCCGCGGTGATGGCCGAGATGGGCCACGCCACCCCCGAACTCACCACCACCGAACGCGAGCCCGGCCGCTTCCTGGCCGAGGGGGAGCTGTTCTCGATGGCCGGCGTCTGGGAACTGACGATCCGTCTCGACGGGCCGGCAGGCGAGGAACAACTCATCACAAAAACCCTGATCACCGACTGACCGTCAACGGGTCGCCGCCCGGCCACGACCGTGGCCGGACTGTGCCGGGTGTAACGGGGCGCCCACAACCCGCCGCCCTCCCGGGCCCGACCGGCTCTTGGTTCCGGGCTGCCCGGCCCCGGCCGGCCCCGCCGCCCCAGCTTCCGGCGGCTACGGTCTTCGGCCCGGCCCTTGGCTCCGGCCCGTCCTCGGTTCCCGGGTTCCGGTGGTTGGTTTTTCGTTCTCCAGGCCGGGGCTTGACAGTTCGCGAACCTACCTAAATGATTATTCCTACTTGTACAGTAGGAATGATAGGGAAGGGGAGATCGTGCGAGCGCTCATCCTGCTCGGGCTGGTCGGCCTCGCGGCCCAGCTCGTCGATGGCAGCCTCGGCATGGCGTACGGCGTCACGTCGACCACGCTGCTGCTGGCCATCGGCACCAACGCGGCGGCTGCCTCCGCAACCGTCCACCTCGCCGAGATCGGCACCACGCTGGCCTCGGGCATCTCCCACTGGCGCTTCGGCAACGTGGACTGGAAGGTCGTCGCGAAGATCGGCATCCCCGGGGCGGTCGGCGCCTTCGCCGGGGCGACGTTCCTGTCGAGCCTGTCGACCGAGCTCGCCGCGCCGGTCATGTCGATCATCCTGCTGAGCCTGGGCGTCTACATTCTCATCCGTTTCACCGCGTTCGGCCTGCCGCGCGGCAACCTGGGCAAGCCGCTGCGCAGACGTTTCCTCGCGCCGCTCGGCCTGGTGGCCGGTTTCGTGGACGCCACCGGCGGTGGCGGCTGGGGCCCGGTCGGCACGCCCGCCATCCTCGCCAGCGGCCGGCTGGCCCCGCGCAAGGTGATCGGCTCGATCGACGCCAGTGAGTTCCTCGTCGCCATCGCCGCCAGCGTCGGCTTCTTCGTCGGCATCGGCTCCGAGAACATCAACTTCTCCTGGGTCGCCGTGCTGCTGCTCGGCGGCGTCATCGCCGCGCCGATCGCCGCCTGGCTCGTGCGGCACATCCCGCCGCGCATCCTCGGCTCCGCCGTGGGCGGCCTGATCGTGCTGACGAACGTCCGCACGCTGCTGCGCAGCGACTGGATCGACGCCTCCGGCGGCGTCCAGACCGTCGCCTACATCATCATTGCCGTGATCTGGGCCGCCGCGATCGCCTACTCCGTCCGCGAGTACCGTCGCGACAAGGCCAGTGAGTCGGTCGAGGCGGTGGAGAGCGAGCAGCGCCAGCGCACCACGACGGAGGAGGAAACGGCCTCCGCCTGAGCCGGCCCATGAGAATCTCCGCCCGCACGCAATACGCCCTGGGCGCCATGCTCGCCCTGGCCGTCGCCGACCGCCCGGTGCACGCTGAACGGATCGCCGTCACGCAGGACATTCCCCGGCGTTTCTGCGACAACATCCTGCTTCAGTTGCGCCGGGCAGGTCTCATCCGCAGCCAGCGCGGTCCCGACGGCGGTTACTGGCTCGCCCGTCCGCCCGGGGAGATCGCGCTGGCCGACGTCATCCGCGTCACCGAGGGGGCCGAGCAGGCGCTGCGCCCCTTCTCCCCGGCCGCCGCCCCGCTGGCCGCGATCTGGGACCGGCTGCGCAGCCACGAGAACGCCCTGCTCAGCGAGATCACCCTGGCCGACGTCATAGCCTCGAACGGCCACGCTCACCCCGGGCGCGAGGCCCGGTAGGACTGGCAAGCTGGTGCGGTGGCTTTCGGAGTACGCGAGTTCGAACTGACCCTGATGCACCGCATGCGCGACGTGAACGCCGCGAAGGTCGAGGAGGCACTCGGCCGCATGCACGCCTCCCGCGCCGAACTGCGCGAGGCCCACGCCCGCTGGACCAGGCTGGCCCACGCCCCGAGGGCCCCCAAGGGGGCCGCCGCGCTGCGGATGGCGCTGGGCCCGCCGCCGCACCGGGGCCGCCGCCCGGCCGGCAGCCTCACCTGCGACGTGCTGCGCTGGCCGCTGCCGTCCTGGCCGGGCCTGGCGTTCGAGGCGCTGCTCGGCCCCGGCGGTGAGCTGTGGAACCAGTGGTTCGTCCGGCCATCCGGCCCGGCGGCGCCGTCCTTCGCCGAGCTGACGCCCTGGGCGTGCGTCGTGGCCGACGTCGGCGCGGGCTTCCCCGGCGCCGTGCAGATCGACGGCCCCGCCCCGCACCACTGGACGATCGACCTGCGCCACGACGGCCGCGTCCACCGGGCCCGCTTCGTCCACGGCCTGCTTCAGCGCCTCGACCCGGCCCCGGAGGCGCACGGCCGGGAGTGAGGCCGGGCCCGATCGTGCGGCCCCGGGCCGCGCCGCCGACTCGGGGACGGCGTCCGCGGCCGTCACCCCGCTCGCGTGCTCAGGCCGCGTGCGCCCGCGCCGCCGCCTTCCGCCACACCTTGAACAGCCGCCTGGCCGAGCCGCCCACCGGCCCGGCCGCCTCGTAGAGCACGCGGCGGGAGACCGGCTCGGCGCCGTCCACGGCGGCGACGGCGTCGTCCGCCGAGGTCAGCGTGCGCGAGCAGACGCTCAGCAGGTAGCCGGGGATCTGCAGGGCCGGGTCCGTGCAGCCCACCAGCGGCACGCCCACGGCGGCGACGACGGGGAAGACCGTTCCGGGGATGCCGATCGCGACCTCGGCGCGGGCCGAAGCCTGCACGGAGGGGACGGTGCTGATCTCGTACCGCTCCCACAGCGAGCGGTCCTCGCGGGGGTGCAGGCCGACCAGGATGTGCCGGCCCGCCGCCGCGAGGCGCTCGGCCGCGCCGAGCAGCAGTTCGGTGCCGGGGGCCGAGCCGCCGGTCTCGCTCGACCGGGTGACGCTGGTGAGCACCAGCACGGTGCCCGCCTCGGGCGCGTGCCTGGGCAGGTCGTCGGTCTGCGGCGTGCCCACCACCTCGATCGGGCGGCGTACGCCCAGGTAGTCGTCGAACACCTGCGCCTCGGCCGGCGACGACGCCGTGATCGCCCGCAGCCGCCCCCGGAACTCCTTCGCCCGCGGTGCCTCGACCGGGAGCTGGTAGGCCAGCGAGGAGGCGGCCAGCGGTAGCCCGCGCAGCCGGGCCGCGCACTCCGCGGGCCAGTCGCCGGCGCCCGTCACCACGAGCAGGTCGGCGTCGCCGGCCTCGTCGAGCAGTGTGACCGGGACCGGGTCGCCGGGCTTGACGCCCGAGCGGTCGGGGACGAGCTGCACGATCTCCCAGCCCTGCCGCCGAGCCTCGGGCAGCAGGGGCGAGACGTGATAGGTGCCCCACGGCTCGTTCGTGGCGATCAGTACGCGCGGCCTCCGCGGCCTGGCGGAAGCCCGCGCCGGGACGCCGCCCAGCACGGTGAGCCCGGCCCCGGCCAGCGCGCCGGCGAGCAGCGACCGCCGGGAAACAGGGGACATGTCATTAAAAGCCATGGAGTGGGAATCTATGGGGTGCTTTGGGCTGTGTTGTTAACACGGAGGGTCCTCCAGGCGAACGCGTCCGCCGGGAGGTGACGGGGCCGGGCCGGGTTGATGCGCCCCAGCCTGGCGCGTGGTGCCGCCCGCGACGATCCTGCCGATCGCCGGCGTGCCCGACCCCGAACAGCCTGCCGGTCCGGCGCTCTCCGCACTCGCCGTTGAGCACGTCGCCACCGTACCGGGCCCCCGCTCGTAGCGGGAGCGAGGCCAGAGGGAAACCCTTCAGGTATTTCCCATAGGCATAGTAGGAATATAGCCTGTCACGCGATCGGCCCGCAAGAGCAGCCGGCCGATCGCGGCTACGCGGAGCCCGTCAGATCCCCGCGACGATCTTCTCCAGCAGGTGCGGTCCGCGCTCGGCGCCCTCGCGGTCCCGCCTGGCCACCTCCTCCCTGATGATCGGGATCACGTGACGGCCGAAGTCGACGGCGTCGCCGAGCAGGTCGTAGCCGCGCGCCGAGATGATGTCCACGCCCAGGTCGTAGTAGTCGAGCAGCGCCCTGGCCACGGTCTCCGGGGTGCCGACCAGCGCGTTGGAGTTGCCCTCCCCGCCGGTGGCGGCCGACGTGGGCGTCCACAGCGCCCGGTCGAAGCGCTCGCCCCTGGCGGCGATGGCGATCAGCCGCCGCGCGCCCGTGTTCTCCGGGCCGTCGGGGTGGTGGCCGCGCGGCGGCTGCCGCACCGCCCGGCGCGTGGCGATCGCCTCGACCGTACGGTGGGCCTTCTCCCACGCCAGCTCCTCCGTGGGCGCGATGATCGGACGGAAGGCCGCCTGGATCCGCGGCCGGTCGGTCCGCCCCGCCGCCCGCGCCGCCGCCCACACCGACTCGATCTGCTGGGCGGTGTCGGCCAGCGGCTCGCCCCACAGGCAGTACACCCCGGCCTCCGCGCCGCCGGCGGCGTACGCGGCCGGGGAGGAGCCGCCGAACGAGACGCCGGGATGCGGCTGCCGCACCGGGAAGACGTCGCTGACGAAGTCGTGGAAGCGGTAGTGCTCGCCCTCGTGGTCGAACGGCTCCCTGCTGGTCCACACCTTCTTGACGATCTGGATGTACTCCCTGGTCCGGCTGTAGCGCTCGTCCTTGGTGAGCGTGTCGCCCTCGCGGCGCTGCTCGCGGTCGTTGCCGCCGGTGATGAAGTGGATGGCCAGCCGCCCGTCGCTGATCTGGTCCAGCGTCGCGAACGAGCGCGCGGCATAGGTCGGGTACGACACGTTCGGCCGGTGCGCGAGCAGGATCTGCAGCCGCTCCACCTTCGCGGCCAGGTAGCCGGCGGCCGGCGTGGGGATCGGCGTGTCGGAGCCGTAGGCGAACAGGACCCGGTCCCAGCCGTGGTCCTCGTGCGCGCGGGCGAGCCGGAGGGTGTACTCCTTGTCGAAGGCGAGCCCGGAGCGCGCGGTGGTCTCCGAGGCGTTGTTGGTGTAGGCGATGCCGAGAAACTCCACGGGCATGCGGAAGATCCTTTCCTGGCGGGTCCTGTCACGGGAGGAGACGGTGGCGGGCGTGGGCCGCCGCGAGCACGCCGCCGACCTCGGCCGTGCTGATCAGCACGGCCATGTTGGCCTGCGCGGTACGCCCGCCGGTGACGGCGTCCACGGCCCGCATGAGGTACTTGGTGATCGCGTTGCCCCGGACGCCGTCCCGCTCGGCGGCGGCCAGCGCCTCGCGCACGGCGGCCTCGGCCACGGAGGAGTCCACGGCGTCCTCGGGGCGCGGCGGGGTGGTGATGACGACGGCGCCGCGGTTGCCCGCCGCCCAGTGGTTCTCGACCACGCGGGCGACGACGTCCGGCTCGTCGATCCGGTGCGGGCTGCGCAGCCCGCTGGAGGCGCAGTAGAAGGCCGGGAAGTCGTCCGAGCGGAAGGCGACGAGCGGGACGCCCTGCGTCTCCAGGTACTCCAGGGTGAGACCGAGGTCGAGGATGTGCTTGGCCCCCGCGCAGACGACCGCCACCCGCGAGCGGGTGAACTGGATGAGGTCCGCCGAGACGTCCATCGTGGCCTGCGCGCCCCGGTGCACGCCGCCGATGCCCGCCGAGGCGAAGAACGGGATGCCCGCCAGCTCGGCGGCGACCAGCGAGGAGGCCACGGTGGTCGCTCCCGGCCCGCCCCGCGCCAGCGCCACGGGCAGGTCCCGGCTGCTGACCTTCGGGATGCCCGGGGTCGAGGCGAACCGCTCGATGTCCGCCTCGCCCATGCCGATCAGCAGCCGGCCCCCGTCCACCCCGATCGTCGCCGGGACCGCGCCGCCGGCCCGTACCGCGGACTCCACCTTGGCCGCCGTGGCCGCGTTGTCCGGGTACGGCAGGCCGTGGGTGACCACGTTCGACTCCAGCGCCACCACCGCGCGGCCCTCGGCCAGCGCCTGGGCCACCTCCTCGGCGACGACCAGCGGGATGCCGGTCAACTCCGGTACTCCGGCGTCTTGATCAGCAGCTCGGAGCGGCCCGCGATCCGCGGCTCGTACACCGTGCCGGCCCAGTCGGCGGGCTGCACCGGTTCGAGGGCGATCGACACCGCTCCCGGGTAGGTCCCGAGCTGTTCCACGAGGAGCGCGGTGAGCGCGTCCGCGAGCCGCCGCCGCTGCTCCGGGGCCAGGTCGAGGGGGAAGTGCTGGATCGTGACGTGCGGCATCAGAACTCCTTCGTGGTCGTCCGGATCGCGTGGGCCAGTTCGGCGACGCCGGGCTCCCTGAGCGCGCCGTAGTGGTCGGCGGCCAGGTCGATGACCGTGCCCGCGACGGTGGGCCGGTCGTCGCCCGCCGCCCTGATGACCGTCACGGGCGCGGCCAGGTCGCCGAACTCGTACGGGAAGGCGTAGGTCCTGGCCACCAGGCGGGTGATCCGGCGCACCAGCGGCCGGTCCAGCTCGGGCAGCAGGTCGCGCACGAAGTCCACGAAGGTGTCCTCGTCGCGCGCCCGCTCCAGGCAGCGTTCCAGGTCGGGGCCGGCGAGCGCGCCGGCGAAGACGGAGAAGAGGATCGAGACGTACTCCGGGTTCGCGAACGACGCCTCGCGCGGGCGGCGTCCGGCACCCGCCCGCGGGTTCCCCGGGCAGATCAGCACCAGCCCGTCCACCGTCTCGCCGGCCTGTTCGAGCAGCCTGGCGGTCTCGAAGGCGACCCGGGCGCCGAAGGAGTACCCCCACAGCGTGTACGGCCCCTCCGGCTGGGCCCGCCGGATCTCGGCCAGGTCGGCGGCGGCCATGTCGCCGATCGCCGGGTAGGGCACCTCGCCGGGGTTGAGCCCGTACGCCTGGATCCCGTAGAAAGGCCGCTCGCCCAGCCGGGCCAGCGGGCGCAGGTTCATCGGGTAGCCGCCCAGCCCCGGCCAGCAGAAGACCGGCCGTCCCGCCGTGCCCGGCCCCAGCGGCACCAGCCGCGAGGACGGCGTCGCCCGCCCGTCGTCGACCCGGGAGGCGAGCCCCCTCAGCGTGGGCGACTCGAACAGGGCCTGGAACGGCAGCCGGGTGCCGAACTCCCGGTTGATCCGGTTGATCAGCGTCACCGCCGTGAGCGAGTTGCCGCCGGCGGCGAAGAAGTCGTCCACCGCCGACACCTCCTCGTACTTCAGCGCCCGGCCCCACTCGGCGGCCAGCCGGCGTTCGGTCCTGGTCGCGGGCGGCGTGAACGGGACGGCGGGCCGCAGGGCGGCCAGTGCCCGCAGCGCGGCCGCGTCCACCTTGCCGTTGGCCGTCAGGGGCAGGGCGTCCACGATCAGCACCCGGCTGGGCAGCATGTAGTCGGGCAGCAGCCGGGCCAGCTCGTCCTTGATCAGCTCGGCGGGGCCCTTCATGTGCACCGTGTCCTCGCGCATGTCCTCGCCAGCGATCTGCCCGGCGCTGACCCGGCCGCCGAGGGCGAAGTACATCGCCTGCGGGACGCCGCCCAGCAGCCGGGCCACGCGGCGGGCGGCGGGCATCGGGTGGCCGCTCTTGGAGCTGTAGCCCGACGACATCAGGCCGAGGCCCACGCCGTTGCGCTGCAGGTGGTGCAGCCGGGCCCCGAGCACGACGTACGCCAGCCAGGGCCGCACGTCCGCCGCCGTCAGCGCGACGCCGAAGGACGCGCGGTCGTACACCTGCTGGTTGATGGCCACGACGTGCCGGCGCAGCACGATCTCGGCCGAGACCCGCTCCAGCGCGCCGTCGCGGTGGCGGTACCAGCCCGCCTCCAGGTCGCGCACGCGTCCCGGATGGGCCTGCACGTGGACCTCGACCGTGCCGGGTTCGGGAGGCCGGTCGTCGTGCCGCCGGATCTCGAACGTGCCGACGTAGTGGTCGTCCGGGGCCACGTCCAGCCGCTCCCGCACCGAGGCGATCCGGTCCACCGGGCGGATCGCCAGCCCGTACGCCGGCAGCACCTCCTCGAACAGGCCCACCATGTGGCCGGCCTCGAACTCGAGGACCTCGTGCACGTTCTCCCGGTAGACCGGCCCGATCGCCGCCCGCCTGCCGGACAGGTGCACCAGCAGCCGGGTCTGCTTCGGCATCCGGGCCGGGCCGATCCGGTAGAGGGCGTGCTCGGCCGGATGGTAGTAGTACAGCCCCGCCGCCAGGCCGTCCAGGCCGCCGGTCTCGATGTAGAGCTGGGTCGCGTACAGGGCGCCGGGGGAGGCGTAGGCGTACTTGGGCAGCAGCCGCCGGTCGCTGTGGAAGCGGCCGAACCAGCGCAGGATCCGCCCCAGCTCGTCGGGCCCGAGCTCGCCGGGATCGCGGCCGAGCGCGGCCGGCGGGCGCGGGGCGAGCAGGGCCAGCAGGTCCGCCCGCGTCACCGGGCCGCCCTCGTAGAACCGGTAGGTCTTGCGGGCGAAGGCCGCCCGCCGCTGGCCCGCCGGCTCGTGCCGGCCCCGCAGCGCCACCACGTCCCGGCCGGGCAGGTCCGTTCGCAGGCCGGTGCCGGCGAGCTGGGCGCGCACCTGGAGCCGGTCGGCCTTGGAACGGTGGTGGGCCGAGCGGTGCCCCTGGTCCATCAGCGCCGCCTCGTCCGGGTCCAGCTCGGCGCAGACCACCAGGTGCGGCGACCCGGTCCGCTCGTCGCGCACGACGACGGCCGCCGCCCGCCGCACCCAGTCGTGCCGCTCGGCGGCGCGGGCCACCTCGCCCGGCTCGATCCGGTGGCCGCGCAACTTGACCTGGTCGTCCGCGCGGCCGGCGAACTGGATGGTGCCGTCCGGGTTCCAGTACGCCAGGTCGCCGGTGCGGTAGAGCCGCTGGGTCGGGACGAATGGCGAGGGGATGAAACGTTCCCTGGTCTGCTCGGGCCGGTCGAGGTAGCCGCGGGCGAGTTGCGCGCCGCCGATGTACAGCTCGCCGGTCTCGCCGATGTCCACCGGGGCGAGGTCGCCGTCCAGGACGAAGCAGTGGGTGTTGTCCACCGGGACGCCGATCGGGAGCGTTCCATCCCCCTCGCCCGTCTGGCCGGGATCGACCACGTGCGCGGTGGCGTTGATCGTGCACTCGGTGGGGCCGTACAGGTTGATCAGCGACGCGCCGGGCAGCGCGGCGAAGAACTCCCTGGCCAGCCGTCTGGTCAGGGCCTCGCCGCCGGAGAAGACCCGGGTGAGCGCGGTGCAGCGGGACAGGCCGCCGCCCTCGACGAGCGCCTCCAGCAGCGTCGGCACGCACTGCAGCGTGGTGACGTCGTGGGCGACCATGGCCTCGACCAGCGCCTCGGGGTCGCGGTGGCCGCCCGGCGGGGCCGTGACCACGCGGGCGCCGAACGCGGGCGCGAGGATCTCCCACTGCGCGGCGTCGAAGCTCGCCGGAGTCTTCTGCAGCACCGTGGTGTGCGGGCCGATGTGCCCGCACGTGTGCATCCAGCGCAACTGGGAGGCGATGCTGTGGTGCTCGATCAGCACGCCCTTGGGCCGGCCCGTGCTGCCGGAGGTGTAGATGACGTAGGCGAGCGAGCCGGGCCGCCAGGCGGCCGGGCGCGGCCGGGGGCCGGGGCCGGGGCCCGCGAGGGCCTCGCCGAGCGGCACGACCCGGGTGCCCGGCGGGACCAGCTCCGACAACTCCCCGGCCAGGTGGTCCTGGGCGACGACGACGCCCGTCCGGCTGTCCTCGATCATGAAGCGTAAGCGGTCGCGCGGGTACTCGGGCGACAGCGGCAGGTAGGCCGCCCCCGCCAACAGGATGCCCCACACCCCGGTCACCAGGCCGGCCGACGGCCCGGCGTACAGGCCGACGCGGTCGTCGGGGCCGATCGACAGGCTTTGCAGGCGGGCGGCCAGCCGGCCGGCGTCCCGTACGAGCTCGCGGTAGGTCAGGCTGCCGCCCGCGCCCGTCACCGCGACCGCGTCCGGCCGGCTGTCGGCCTGCTGGAGCAGCAGGTCGGGCAGGCAGGCCCCGACGCCGACGGGAGTGCGGAGCCCGGCGGGACCGACGGAGGAAATGCTGATCATCATGCCCCCGAGTGGGTGGTGCCGAAGTAACGGTCGCCGAAGTCGCCGATGCCGGGGACCATGAAGGCGTCGTCGTTCAGCCGCTCTTCCATCGCGGAGACGACGATCCGGACGCCCGGGTGCGCCGCGCCGACGGCGGCGACGCCCTCGGGCGCGGCGATGAAGCCGATCAGCACGATGTGCTCCTCCCGCACACCGGCCTTGCGCAGCACCTCGATGGCGGCGTTCGCCGAGCCGCCGGTGGCCAGCATCGGCTCCAGCAGCAGCACGTGGCTCCCGGCGATGTCGTGCGGGAGGTGCTCGTAGTACAGGTGCGGGAGCTTGGTCCGCTTGTCCCGCTGGATGAGGATCTTGCCGATGCGGACGTCCGGGAGGATGTCGCGTACCTCGGCCTCCATGCTCTCCCCGGCCCTGACCACGGCCACCGCGCACACGTCCACGGCCTGCCTGAGGCCCCGGTAGGTCGCGCCCACCGGGGTGGTCACGTCGTGCTCGGCGAAGGGGAGCTGGTCCAGGCCGGCCTCCAGCAGCAGGCGGATGATCCGGCGGGAGTGCCGGACGAAGACGTCGAGCCCGGCCCGCCGGTCCCGCACGGCGGTGTGCAGCGCGCGGAGCTGGCGGGTCTGCGGGAGCAGGTGCAGGTTCGGCCGCGTGGACATGGCGGGGCCCGTCACGCGGCCGGAGGCTCGTCGAAGGAGGGCGGCAGCTCCGGCGTCGCGGTGAACTGGCCCGCCGCGACGCGGTAGAGCGAGCGCCGGCCGCTGCGCCGCCACACCTGGCGCAGCACGTGGACGAGCTTGGGGTTGTGCTCCTCCTCCTCGATGACGGCCCGGCCGACGATCGTGTCCCACTCCCGGCCGCGCGGCCCGTCGTCCACGGCGGCGGAGAAGAGCCGGTGCAGCGCGGCCAGCTTGTCGCGGCGGGGGAAGTCGCCGCCGGAGAACACCGTGCCGAGCAGCCCGATCCAGAAGCTGACGGCGGCGCGCCGCCGCTGGTCGTCCGGCAGCCGCAGGGCGATCTGCTCCAGCGCGTGCAGCGAGGTGATCAGGTGCAGCAGCACGAAGTCGCCGGGGCGCGACAGGTAGAGCAGGGTGACCGCGTAGTAGAGCGGCTCCCAGTCGTCGTCCCGCGTCCAGCCGGGTGTGTCGTAGAAGAGCGGGTGCCCCTCGCTCAGCGTGCGGGCGATGCGGAACTGCAGGCCGGAGCGGAGCAGCTCGGGATGGATGCGGCCGTCCTCGACGGGGGAGGTGTCGGCCAGCGTCGCCGCCACCCAGTGGACGAGCTCGTCGCGGCGCTCGTCCCACACGCCCGCCAGCCGCAGCAGCGACTCCACCGGCGTCTCGCCGTCGTCGGGGCCCGGCGGGCGGGCCCGCTCGGGATGGCAGGTCGCGTAGGAGAAGGCCAGGTAGGCCAGGCCCTCGATCGCCATCCACCGGTGACCGGCGTCCAGCGCCCAGCCGAGGTGGATGGTGGCGTGCGTGAACGCGCCGGTCCAGCCGGGCAGCAGCTCGGGCACGTAGCGGCGCAGGACCTCGTCCAGGCCGAGCGCCTGCTCCTGCCGGTCGAAGAAGTCGCAGTAGGACCAGAAGCCGGTGCGCCGTCCGAGGTGGGCGCGCCAGTTCCGCTCCGTGATGTGCAGCCGGTCCGGCCGGGGCGGCTCCAGGCCGAACCCGTACGAGGTGAGCTTGGCGTACGCGTCGTAGTACGCCTTGATCTCCCCGGCCGGCACGCCGAGCCCGGCCAGGGCGACGACGGCGTGCTTGGCGTGGTTGGTGAGATGGCCGTTGAACTCGATGTGGTAGGAGCGGTCGTCGAGGAGTTCGTCGATCACTTCTGCTCGGTCGGGCACTTCTGGATCTCCTTCTGCCGGAGACGGGCCGTGATGCGGGGCAGGCTGAGCCCCAGGAGCACGAGGGCCACGCCGGCGAGCCTGATCGGCGCCGGCAGCGTGCGCTGCTGGACGCAGTCGATCAGTACGGCGGACAGCACCTGCCCGCTGATCACCAGCACGGAGGCGCTCATCGCGCCCAGCCTCGGGAACACGTAACTGTTGACGGCGACGAACAGCGCGCCGAACACCCCGCCCGCGTAGGCGGCGACGGGCACGTCCGTGACGTCCGGCCAGGTCCGCAGGACGAGCAGGACCGCGCTCAGGAAGACGAGGCCCACCACGTGGTTCCACACGGAGGCCCGGAACGCGCCCGCCCGGGTGCTGAGCTGGCCGTTGATGGTGCGGCTCGCGCCGATGAGCACGCCGTTGAGCAGCGCGAGCAGGACGAAGAAGAGCACAGGGTCACGCCCCGCCGAGCACGATCAGCACGCTGCCCGCGAGCACGCACCCGGCGACCGCCAGGTCCGTGCCCGTGACGCGGCGTCTGGGGATGTGCAGCAGGCCCAGGTGGTCGGCGGCGGTGCCGAAGACCATCTGGCCGGTCAGCATCAGCGCGATGGTGCCGGCCAGGGCCAGCTCGCTGTTGACCGCGACCGCCGACAGGATGACGACGAGTGCGCCGGGGATGCCGCCCAGGTAGTACCAGAGCGGCGTCCTGGTCCGGGCGCCGCTCCCGGTGTTCTGGCCGGGTGCCGGCTTGCGGCGGGCGATCGTCAGCACCAGGACCAGCGCCACCACGGCTCCGAGGCCGTGCGCGGCCCAGGAGGCCCACAGCGCGTCGGTGTGGCGGGCCAGCACGGCGTTGGACAGGGTCATCAGCGTGAGCAGCACGCCGCCCGCGATCGCGAGCAGCCAGTCGAGCGCGCGTCCGGTCATCCCGCCAGCTCCTCGGGCGCGGCGGCCGTGCCCCGGAGCGAGCCGTTCGCCGCGCGGGCCACGACCTCGCCGAAGGTGCCGGCGATCCAGGTGGGACGGGCAGGGATCAGCTCGGCCGCGCTCTGCACGCCGTAGGTGACGGCGATCGAGCGCATGCCCGCGGCGTGGGCCATCTGGATGTCGTGCACGGTGTCGCCCACCATCACCGCGTGCTCGGCCGCCACCCCGAGCGTGCGCAGGACCAGCCGGCCCGACTCCGGGTCCGGCTTGGGCCGGGTGACCTGGTCCGCCCCGACGACCAGGGCGAACCGGTCGCGCAGCCCGGCCGAGCGCAGCAGCGCGTCGGCGTTGGCGTGGAACTTGCTGGTCGCGACGGCGAGTGTGCGGCCCAGCCCGCGCAGCTCGTCCAGCCCTTGCGTGACGCCGGGGAAGAGCAGTTCGGGGCCGCGCGGCAGGATGATCTCCTTGAACAGGCGCTGGTAGTGCCGCACTCCTTCGGTGACCAGGCCGTCGTCCGGGGGCACGCCGAGCAGGCCGGCGAAGGCCCGTCCGAGCGGGATCCCGATCGTGGCGCGGACGGCGGCGGCCTCCGGAGCGGCGACGCCCAGCGCGCCGAACGCCGCGGTGAAGGTCTCCACGATCGCGCTGGGGGTGTCGACGAGCGTTCCGTCGAGGTCGAAGACGGTCAGGTGGCTCATGACGTCAATCCTCTCCGGCCGGCGCGCGGGCGGGCCCGCCGGGTGGGGCGCTGGGCCTTCAACGTAGGCGGGTATTTGCTGTAAATCAAGTGGGTTTTAGGGGTAATTCGTTCTCGCCTGGCCGGGGCGTGGGGGATAACATGTATATCCAGTAGGAAATGTTGACTTTGTGATGGCGGGATCGTAGCTTCGTGGCCATGAGCCAGGGCTCCGACTTATCCGCCGTCCCTCGCCCGATGGGAGGCCCCTCGTGACGTTGCGCGAGGTCGAGACACCGCCGCCCCGCCAGGAAGAGGGACGGCCGCCCGAGGTGGTGACCGCCCGTCACCCCCTGCGCTGGCTGGGCGCGGCCGTCGTCCTGGTGCTGCTCGCCATGGTCGTCAGCGCCCTGGTGACCAACCCCGCGTGGGAGTGGGACGTCGTCCGGCAGTACCTGTTCGCGCCCTCGGTGGTGCGCTCGGTGCTGCTCACACTGGAGCTGACCGTGCTCGCCATCGGGCTCGGCTTCGCGCTGGGCACGGTGCTGGCCCTCATGCGGCTCTCGCCCAACCGGCTGCTGTCCGCGGTCGCCTGGGGGTACGTGTGGCTGTTCCGGTCGGTGCCGCTCATCCTGCAACTGCTGTTCTGGTACAACCTGGCGCTGCTCTACCCCCGGCTGTCGGTCGGGGTGCCGTTCGGCCCCGAGTTCTTCGACTTCGGCACCATGGACCTCATCGGGCCGCTCACCGCGGCGGTGCTCGGGCTGGCCCTGCACCAGGCCGCCTACGCCGCCGAGATCGTCCGCGGCGGGCTGCTGTCGGTGGACCACGGGCAACGGGAGGCCGCCGCCGCCCTCGGGCTGCCGCCCGCGCGACGGCTGTTCCGGATCATCCTGCCGCAGGCCATGCGGACCATCGTGCCCAACGCCGGCAACGAGATCATCGGCCTGGTCAAGGGCACCTCGGTGGTGTACATCATGGCGCTGCCCGAACTGTTCTACCAGGTACAGGTGATCTACAACCGCAACGGCCGGGTCATGGCGCTGCTGCTGGTCGCCGCCGTCTGGTACCTCGTCCTGACCACCGCCCTGTCGATCGCGCAGCACTACGTCGAACGCCACTACGGCAGGGGGCGGGCATGAACGGTCCCATGGTGGAACTGCGCGGCGTGCACAAGAGCTTCGGCGCCCTGCACGTGCTGCGCGGCGTGGACCTGGAGGTGCGCAAGGGCGAGGTCCTGGTGCTGCTGGGCCCGTCGGGCTCGGGCAAGTCCACGCTGCTGCGCACGATCAACCACCTGGAGAAGGTGGACCGCGGCTCCGTCCGCGTGGACGGGCGGCTGCTCGGCTACCGCCAGGCCGGCGACCGCCTGCACGAACTGCCCGAGCGCGAGGTGCTCCGGCAGCGCACCCAGATCGGCTTCGTCTTCCAGGCGTTCAACCTGTTCCCGCACCTCACGGTCCGGCAGAACCTCACGGAGGCGCCGCTGTCGGCCCAGCGCCGGCCGCGCGCCGAGGTCGAGCCGCTGGCCGAGCGGCTGCTGACCCGGGTGGGCCTGGCCGACAAGGCCGACGCCTACCCCCGCACCCTCTCCGGCGGGCAGCAGCAGCGGGTGGCCATCGCCAGAGCCCTCGCGCTGGAGCCCAAACTGCTGCTGTTCGACGAGCCGACCTCCGCCCTGGACCCCGAGCTGGTGGGGGAGGTGCTCGACGTGATCAAGGACCTCGCCAGGGGCGGCACCACGATGATCGTGGTCACCCACGAGATCGGGTTCGCCCGCGAGGTGGCCGACACCGTGGCGTTCATGGACGCCGGCCGCGTCGTCGAGCACGGCCCGCCCGCCCAGGTCCTCGACGATCCCCTGCACGAACGTACCCGCGCCTTCATCGGCAAGGTTCTCTGACATCCCCTGAGGAACGAACACATGCGCGCATCGCCCGCGCGGGCCCTCACCTTGCCCGCGCTCCTGCTCCTGCTCGCCGCCACCGCCTGCGGCGCGGAACCGCAGCTCGCCGCCCCGTCCGGCGCCCCGGCCCCTGTCGTCTCGGGCAAGAGGATGAACCTCGGCCCGGAGCAGAACCGGGTACGTGCCGAGAAGGTGGACGCCATCGCCGCCCAGGTGCCCGAGGAGGTCGCCGCCGACGGCAGGCTCAGCGTGGGCCACAGCGCCAGCGGGTCCCCGCCGCTGGTGTTCCCGGCCACCGACGACACCACGCTGATCGGCGTCGAGACCGACGTCGCCCAGCTCGTCGCCGACGTGCTCGGCCTGGAGTTCGCCCCGGAGAGCACCTCCTGGGAGAACCTGTTCCTGGCCGCCAGGTCCGGCAAGTACGAGGTCGTCTTCAGCAACGTCACCGTCACCGAGGAACGCAAGGACATCTTCGACTTCGCCACGTACCGGATCGACCAGCTCGGCTGGCAGGTGCCCGAGAACAGCCCGATCAAGGCGATCGACGGGCCCGCCGACATCGCCGGGCTGCGCGTCTCGGTCGCCTCCGGCACGAACCAGGAGAAGATCCTGCTCGACTGGGACGAGCAGAACCGCGCCGCCGGGCGCGAACCGGCCGAGATCCAGTACTACCAGCAGTACGGCGACGTGCTGCTCGCCCTCAAGTCGGGACGCGTCCAGGCGTACTTCGGCCCCAACCCGAACATCGCCTACAACATCGCCGTCAGCGGCGGCTCCCGGATCGCCGGCACCTTCTCCGGCGCGGGGCCCGACCTGCAGGGGCTCATCGCGGCCATGACCAAGAAGGACAACGGCCTGGTCAAGCCGGTCGGCGAGGCGCTGAACACGGTCATCGCCAACGGTAAGTACCAGGAGGTGCTCGAACGCTGGGGGCTGGGCAACGAGGCGGTCCCGAAGTCGGAGATCAACCCTCCCGGGC
>NZ_SSXE01000202.1 GCF_021699195.1 Nonomuraea sp. MG754425
AGATGTGTATAAGAGACAGGGCCACGCTGACGGGGGTGGAGCGGCGGCGCTGGGGGAACAGGCGCTTCAGGGACGGGAATCGGCGGGGGAGGCGCAGCATGTCTGCCACGATGCCGGGCCGATGCCATGGCCGTGAAGAAGATCGGCAATCATCGGAGATCATCAGCCTGGCTTGTGTTCATCGTCATTGGCATGTGGCGCGGGCCGCGGATGCGGTCACCGTGTGGGTGTCGTGCGCCCGATGAGGCTGGTTGGCCAGAATGAGGGTCAGGCGTCCCGGCCCGGGGACCGGCCAGGTGCCCAGGGTTGTCCAGGTGCCGCGGTGGGCGTTCTGGTCGACGGTGACCGGTCCTGCGAGGTGCGGGGCGGTGGTGTCGTCGTCGTCGAGGTAGTAGTAGGCGGTGCCGGCCGAACGATGATCGTCGGCGATGAAGGCCTCGATGGTGCACCTGGCTTCAGGCCGGGTGTCGAAGTACCAGTTCACCAACTGGGTGGCATGGCCCAGTTCGGAAGTCACCTGCAGGAAGAGCGCCGTGCCGGTGCAGCCGTCTTTCCGCCAGCCGCCGCCGGCCGGTCTCCAGCCGGGGTCGGCGTAGGCCCATTCCGCTTCGCAGCCGAGACCGTGTACCGCGCTCCAGGTGCCGGCCTCCTTGCCGACAGGTGTGGCGAGGCTGGGTGAGGGAACGGAGGTCGTGGCCGGACTTGTGGCCTGGGTGAGCGCAGCGGCGGGTGCGGCAGGCGACGGCGGGGTCCCGGTGGGCCTGGGCCCGATGCCGGTGTCCATACCGCCAAGAGCGGACATCCCGGCTGTGAGGAGTATGGCGACCATTGGCACGACCGCCATCATGATCAGCCATCGGGGGAAAGTCTTGCGCGGCAAGAGCCTGTGGCCGCGGTCAGCCTCATGGCTCAGGACAGAGCTCTGCCCGGCTGCGGCGGGCTGTTCATCGGCGCCGTCGCCCTGGCCGATGGTGTGCTCGACGGGGTCTTCCCGTGGAGCCGCCGGCGTGGTTCTTCCGGCTGCCAGGGCCTGCGCACGACGCTCCAGCCAGGGTTGGGGATCGTCGACGCCGAGAGCTTGAACCAGCGCTCGCAGCACCCCCTCCGACGGAAGGCGGTGTCCCTGCAGCGCCTGGCCGATGACCGACTTGGAGTAGGGCGCGTGAGCGCGCCGGGTCCTGTCCGCCAACTCCCGCACCGACGGCGAGCCCTGCTGCTGATGCAGCGCCCGTAACTGGGCGATGAACGCGGCCGCCGGATCCTCCATCGCTTCCGGCTGGTGTCCATGTCCGGGCTCGGACACCGGGTCATCACGATCAGACACGCGCCTTTGCCCTCGTCTTCCCGCTCGTCAGCCGCTGTCCAGACCGGGCGAGTGTCCGGTTGTCGTCCGCATGTGCTGTCCAGCGGTGGTGGACACGGCGCCGGCCTGCCGACAGTGATCTCACGCCATCACGGCACACCATCTCATCCCTCCGACAGGAGTCATCCCGTGAGATCTTTTCAGCGCATCGCCGCCCTGGCCATCGCCGCAGCGGTCCTCGCCGTCCCTGCCCAGGCCGCGCTCGCCGGCACCCAGGCCACGCCGGAGCCCGTGAAGCTCACCTGCGTCGCCTGGGGCGGCGGCCTGCAGAACGAGAATTGGGACATCCTCGTCCAGCTCAACCCCGACGGGACCGCCACGTCGGCCGAGCAGCAAGGCGACGCCTACATGACCGGCATCGGCATCTTCTCGGTCCAGCGCACCGACCCGGCGAAGATCACCATCTCGGCTGACGGGCGGGAGCTGAAGTTCTACGGCACCAGCCTGATCAGCGCCGGCCTGGGCGACTTCAGCTACACCAACTCAGGCACGTGCAGGGCCACCTTCACCTTCCCCAACCCCGCCAAGGCGGTGGTCAACCTCACCCCCACGTCCTGACAGGGACCCACGCGCGTCGACATCGATCCGCCAGGTCAGATCCGCGTCCAGCATGGGCGCTTGATGAAGGAGGTATCAGACTGTGCACCGCAAGGAACAGCCGAATATGCCCAAGCGCACCGCCGCACTCCTGGCCGCAACCCTTGCGGCCGTCCTGATCGCATCCCCCGCGCAAGCCGACGAGGACTTGCCAGGCGACCAAGGAACCCCCCAGCCCGCCTACACCTGGTTCGGCCCCTTCCTCTACGAGTACGACTGCTACCAGGTACGGATCCCCCACCAGCAGGCGGGTTACCGCGTCGAACCATGTGTCGATCTCCGCCCGACGTGGGACAGCCGGCCGCAGTGGTACTTCAAGCGATGGAGTTTCTGACCGACCCAGCTAACAGATCAGGCCAAGCCCATACATCAGCAGCCACAGGGCTTGGCCTGACGGCAGCGGCCCTCACGTCGGCCGGCGGGCACGACTGCCCGCCGGTGCCGCGCCGCGACAAGTACCCCGCGGCCGCGGCGGCCTTGCCCCCAGCCGCGCTCATAGGTCGTGAAGAACGGTGTCGGCGGGGTCGCCGAAGAGCGGGCCGGGAGTGGCGAGCAGCTGGTCACAGCCTCGGTGCGCGTGGCGGCACGGTCCACGCCGAGCGAAGCTCGCCGAGCGCGGCAACGAACTGATACTCCCAGCCGGGGATGGTCTTGCGGGTGCGCGAGTTCCAGCTCAAACAGATCCTCGATGATCACAGGGCGCTCCAGGGACGTCGCACGCCTCGGTACAGAGATGCTCCAAGATCACCACCGGCTTTGCAACCGTCAGGTGCTGCCCAGTTCAGCCGTGCTCGGGTTCCACCGGGAGCCACAGTTCGGCGTGGGCCCCGGTCTTCTCCGGCGACAGGTGGGTGCGCAGGATCTCGGGGCCGGTGCGGGTGCGGTACGGGTTCGACGGAAACCACTCGGTGAACACGTCCCGCCACAACTCCTGGATGGCCTGCGGTGCCGGCCTGGAGGTGGTGAAGACCACCCAGGTGCCGGCCGGGACGGCCAACGTGGTCGTGCCCTCCGGGGCGTCCGCGGACGTGATCACGCCGTGGTGGAAGTCGAGTTCGGTGCCCTCGGCGCGGCTTGGGTCCAGGCCGTCGCAGACCGCGACGATGCCGTGCGGCTCCTGGTCCGACAGCTTCTCCAGGTTCGCCAGAGCCCGCGGGTCGGTCCCACGGACAAAGTCCACGATCGCCTGGTTTGGGCCCGCGTGCACCAGCGGTACCTGGGTCTTGAACCCGACCACGGTGAAGTCCGCCCTGTCCACGACGCGATATTGCATATTGCTGCTCCCTTCGATGGTGAGGCGGAAGGACATCCGGGACTGGGAGTTGAGTGCGGCTCCGGTACGCCGGGCCTGGCCCGGTCCGATGCCGTGCATGGCATGGAACGCCCGCGCGAACGCCTCACCGGAGCTGTAGCCGTAGCGGACCGCGATGTCCAGCAGCGTCTCACGTCCCGCGAGTACGTCGGCGCCAGCGACGGTGAGCCGGCGGCGCCGGACGTACTCCGACAGCGGCATGCCCGCGAGCGCGGAGAACATCCGGCGCAGGTGGTGCTCCGAGGTGGCCGCGATGCGGGCCAGCTCCTTCACCTCGACAGGCTGGTCGAGATGACGTTCGATGTGCTCCATGGCCTGGTTCAGCCGCTCCAGCATGCCCGGCGGCCCCTTCCTCATCCCACGTCACGAGCATCTTGCCGACGATAGTCGTGAAGCACGTCTACCCGGCGCTGTGGTCGGTGCCGTGCCCGTCCGGACCGGGGGCGTCCCGTCCCAGGCCCCGGCGGATCGCGATCTCCACGGGCGAGTACGCGCCGTCGGCCCGCTCCAGTTCGTACGGCGCGGCCGGCATCAGCGGCGGCTGGGCCATGAAGCGCGGCCGCACCCCGTGGTGCGGTTGCGCCGCGTGCACCAGGAACGGATGGCACAGGAAGACGTCACCCGGGGACCCGGTGGCAAGGGCGAGCGGCCGGTGGTCGGACGCCGCCACCAGATCGGGCGCGAGGCTCAGCCCGTCCGTCCCGTCCTCCCCGTACTTCTCCAGCACCTTCGGCACGTCGAGGTGTGAGCCGACCCGGATCCGGGTCGGGGCGTCCTCCTCACCGACCTCGCTGAACAGGAACAGCATCAGCAGTGCCCGCCCCCGGGAGCGCAGATTCGTGAAGTACCAGCTCTCGCCCTCCGGCAGATAGCTCCCCTCGATGTGCCAGCCCGCGTCGCCGGGCTCCTCCTCGTGCGGGAAGCGCAGCGGGAACGTGCCCAGCGAGTAACGCGGCTCCCAGCGTCCCGCGCCGACGAGCAGGTCGTACGCGTGCTGCAGGAACGGGGAGTTGGGTGCGGCGGCGAATGGTCCCTGCGCCATGCCGTCCACCCAGTGCACGGGCTGTGTCCACGTCGACGGGTCGTCCGGGTCGCAGCCCGTCTCCCGCCACAGCAGCCGCGCGCAGTCCGCGGCCACCCGCGGCGCGACGGCGCCCTCCAAGTTCACGAAGCCGTCACGGAGGAAACGGGATACCAAGGTCGTGTCATCCATGCCCCCATCGTGCGGCGAAGCCGGCCCCGATCACCCGACATTTTCCGCACCGCCTGTGTCGGGTACGAGGACGGGCGTGTGGTCCCCGGTCACGCCGCCCGCTTGAGCTCGCCATATGCACCGCGCTGCAGAAACTGCATCAGCGGGCACAAGGCGTCGACCCGAACGACTGCGAGCCTGAGGGAATCTGCCGCATCCTGTCCACCGCGTAAGCCTTCGGCTGGTGACGTCTCCCTGCACTGCGGCGCAATTTGCCCTGACGTCGCGGGCCGGCAGCAGTGGGATGGATCAGGTGAGTGTGGCGGAGGTGACCTCGGCGGTCAGGTCGGCCAACTTCCTGGCGGTGTCGGTGATGTCGTACCGGCGGGAGTTGTCCAGCCCGGTGCGGATCAGGGTTTTGCGCCAGTGCACGTCGCGGGCCAGTTTGTCGAGCGCGGAGGCCAGGCTCGTTGGGTCACCCGCCGTGAACGGGGTACCGGCGTGGCCCAGGGTCTCCGCCATCCCGGCGATGTTGGAGTAGGCGACGGGGAGGCTGTGGGCCTGCGCCTCGATGGCCACGAGGCCGAACGCCTCCGAGTCGGAGGTCGTGAAAACGAAGGCATCGAACTCGGGGAGGCGCTGCCACAGTTCCTGGCGGGGCAGGAACGGCGCAAACGCCACCCGGTTCTGGATGCCGAGGGAGCGGGCCCGCTCGCGAAGCGCTTGCTCCTCGGGGCCGCTGCCGATGATGGTCAGCCGGTGTGGCTGACCGGCCAGCGCGATGGCCTCGATGGCGGTGATCGTGGACTTGTTGGCATCCAGACGACCGGCGTGCACCAACGATAGCGGTCCGGTTCCGATCGGCCGTTGATCGCTTGCCCGGGCATCGCGCAACGGGATACCCCATGGGATGACGGTGAGGCGATCGGTGAATCGGCGTCCGGTGAGATGGTCGATTCGGTCGGCAAGGGTGGAGGTCGGGGCGACGATCGCGGCGCTTGCGGCGGCAACTTCACGCAGAAGCTCGCATTCCCATGCGCTGCGCTCGGCCGCCATCACGTCGGGGCCGTGGGCGATGGCGATGATCGGGATGTTGCCGGCGGCTCGGGTGAAGGCCAGGCTGAGAGCGAACCCAAGGTGCTGGGCGTGAAGGGCATTCGGCTGGGTCTTCTCGATGAGCGCACCGACCTCGCGCGTCAACTCGTCGACGTAGGGGTCGAAGTCCGGGCCGTGGGGGCGTTTCGTCGTGGAGAGGGTGATCAGCTGATCGAACGCGGCCTTCCATGCCTGATCGACCGGTGCCCTGCCCAGGAAGATCGTGTGAATGTCGGGCATCGCGCCGTAGAGATCGTGGACGAGGATCGTGCTTCCGGACGAAGGTGCGGCGATGCGGTTGATGCCGGTCAGGATGGTCAGGAGCTTGGCGGTCATGCAGAACTCCATCCATGTATAACTGTCGGGGGAATCAGAGATCGGGCGCGGAGGGCTGACTCATTTCGCGCTGGCGGGGAGGCGCCCACCACGAGGCCAGGTGCGGCGTGATGGCAGCCTGGACCTCCTCGGCCGGATGTAAATAGCCCTTTTCGCCTCTTTTCGCCGTCCACACTCTTATTGACGCTCGGGGGTAGGCGGGATGGATTCCGATCTCCCCCTTGGGAAGAATTCCGTTGAAGGGGGTAGGTATCCCCTCGTTGTTCCAGTAGTCCCATGCCTCAAGAGCCTTTGCCTTCTCGAAGCAGTGATAGAGCTGCCGATAGCGCGGCATGTACCGGATCTCGCGGAAGACCATCTGGCCGATCAGCCCAGGCGCGGCGTTCCGGAGCGTGTTGAGATCAGCGCCCAGGAAGGTGACCGACGCTGCGTCCTGGGACGGGTGCAGCGCAGTCCGGGCGAACAGGTGCGACAGCCTTCGCCGAACGTACTCGGCGACTCCCGGACCGAGAGACGGTTCGATGCCTTCGATGAGCTGGACGAGCCGGTGATACCGCGGATTGAAACGGGCCAGATCGAACAACTGGTCCATGCCGTCCACCGCGGCGAAGGCGAGTCGCTTGTAGAGCCAGTTGTTCAGCTCTCCCGACTGGGCATAAGTCTTGGTCTCCGGAGTGACGGAGTGAAGCATCAGATACTCCGACAGCACCTCGAAGTACAGGTATCCGAGGAACGGCACGTGGGCCACCGCTTCGGACAGTTGGTCGATGAACTCGGGTGCCGGAGTGGCATGGCCGGTGGCGTTGCGCAGGGCGACGTCGAGGAACACGGCTGCGGAGCGCAGCCCGGTCAGCACTGCGTGGTCGAGCTGGTCGTTCTCGGCCAGGGTCAGGAAGCTCTGGTAGCGCTCGTAGATGCGCAGGTGGATGGCACCGAGATGCAGGTAGTCGATGCCCTTGGGCCGGATCGGGGCGTCCGGGATGACCTCGAAGACCATCGGCGTGGTGGAAGGTTTCGTCCGCATCAGGTAAGCGCCGAGGTTATGGGGGCGCAGTCCCTCACGCTGATTGACGAGAGGCGAGCAGTACAGGGCTCCGACCAGGCAGCCGGTGGAGACGTGCAACTGCCGGCTGATGCGGATGGCGTCGATGTCCTTCGTGGTGTGCAGCAGGTACATGGGCCGGCCGCTGACGAGCGCTTCGGTCATCGCGCTGTGTTGGATCAGCCAGCCGTTGGGGGTGCCGCCTTCCAGGTAGTGGCGCCAGTCGCCCTCGCTTTCGGCCAGCGAGGCAGGGGCCGGGCGCTGCGCGGGCCGGGTGTAGTCCGTGTGTGCGTGCTCCCATTCGTCGCGCAAGGGAACTCCTGGGGTTGAAGTCAGCGGCGGGCCTGGGGGAGTTCGGGAGCTACAGGGTCTCGACGTTCGCTCCGGACAGGCGGTTTCGGCAGTCGAACACGTATAGCGCGTGCTTCTCGATCATCGCGAGGTCGAACCGGGTGTGGTCCATGAGGAGCACCACGGCATCGGCGGCGGCTACCTCCTGCGGGCTGGCATCGACCAGGGGCACGTTCAGCGTGCTGGTGTCGCTCTCCGGGACGTTCGGGTCGGCGCCGTAGACCTCGGCGCCGAGGCCGGTGAGGAGTTCGGCGACCCGCGCGGAAGGGGAGTTGCGGAGGTCGGTGGCGTTGTACTTGTAGGTCAGGCCGAGCAGCAGGACGCGAGATCCCTTGACGGGCCGGCCGCGCTTGGCAAGGCCGTCCACGACGCGCTGGACGACGTAGTCGGGCATGTGTCGGTTCACGTCGTCGGCGAGTCCTATGAACCGGAAGGGGACCATCAGCTCCTGCTCGACCTTCCAGGCGAGGAATAGCGGATCGACGGGCAGGCAGTGTCCGCCGACTCCTGGCCCCGGGGTGAACCGCGTGAAGCCGAAGGGCTTGGTCGCGGCGGCGTCGATCGCCTCCCAGACGTTCACGCCGAGGGGCGCCGCCAGCGTCGCCAGCTCATTCACGAGCGAGATGTTGACCAGCCTGAAGGTGTTCTCCAGCAGCTTCGCCAGCTCGGCGACCTTGGGCCCGGACACGGGGACCGTGGTTTGGAAGATGCCGTCGTAGAAGCCCTTGATCACTTCGAGAGACGTGGCGTCGATCCCGGACACCACCTTCGGCGTCCCGTCGAATGACCAGCGCTTGTTCCCCGGCGCGATGCGTTCGGGACTGAACCCGGCCAGGAAGTCCTCCCCGGCCCGGAGGCCCGACGTCTTCTCCAGGATCGGCAGCAGCAGTTCCTCGGTGCAGCCGGGATAAGTCGTGCTCTCCAGGACCACGGTCGTGCCGGGGCGGACGTATGCGCCAAGGGTCCGGGCGCAGGTCTCGATGTAGGTCAGGTCGGGCACGCCGTCCCGCAGCGGGGTCGGCACGGTGATCACAGCGATGTCGAAACCGGCCAGCGCGGCAGCGTCGGTGGTCCCGGAGTACGCGCCGGAGTCCAGTACGGCGCGCAGCCGCGCGGAGGTCACGTCCTCGACGTAGGAGTGGCCGACGGCGAGCTTCTGGACCCGGTGAGCGTCCACGTCGTAGCCGATCACGCGATGCCCCACCTCGGCTGCGCGTACGGCCAGCGGGAGCCCTACATAGCCCTGACCAGCGACGACTACCTGCATGTCAGCTCCTCTTCGGTTGCGGTGCTTGAATGGACCGTCGTTCCTGATCTGGCAAGGAGATGTGCTGTGCCCCTGGTGTCTGTGGTGATGCCCGTGTACAACTCGGCGGCCACGCTCGGCGCGGCTGTCCGATCGGTGCTCACGCAGACTCACAGCGATCTGGAGCTGCTGGTCGTCGATGACCAGTCCTCCGACGGGTCCATGGATCTGCTTCGCGAGTTCGCCGAGCATGATGAGCGCCTTCTGCCGGAGTCGGCACCCGAACGGGGCGGTGCGGGCCGGGCCCGCAACCTCGCGATCGAGCGGGCCCGCGGGGACTACATCGCGTTCCTCGACTCCGACGACATGTGGTTGCCGGAGAAGACCGAGAAGCAGCTCGCCTTCGCCGCAGAAGGCGATGCGCCGTTGACGTTCACCTCGTACTTCAAGATGGACGCCGACTACGCCGGCGAGAGCACAAACTGGGTTCCGAACGGGCGAGTGATCCGTGCGCGAGAGCACGTGGACTACCGCGCGATGCTGGTTCAGGACCACATCGGTGCTCTCACCGCCATGTACGACCGCAACGTCCTGGGCACGAGACTGATGCCGGCGATGCGCAAGCGCCAGGACTACGCCCTCTGGCTGTCGATCATGCGGGACGGCGCTGACGCCCGGGGTCTGGCTGAGCCGCTTGCGGTGTACCGGGCCCACCAGACGGGATCGCTCTCCTCCAACAAGATGTCCTTGGTCAAGTACAACTGGGCCCTGTACCGCGAACACGAGCATCTGTCGGTCCCGCGGGCGACGCGGGCGCTGGTTGGCGCCGTGTGGCAGTCGCTGCGCAACTCGCGCATCTAGCCTCGTACGCCGGTGCCGTCGCCCGGTTGCGCGGCCGATCCGGTTCCGGCCGGCGCGCGTAGAAACATCTGGAGGAGTAGCCGCCGGTCGGCGACCGGAATGGTCTCCTGACCGCTGTGGAGCGCCTCCCGGCCGTGAAAGAAGCGGCGCTGGTTCACGATGAGGTAGTCCCCGGGCCGGAGCATGAAGGAGACCTGGCCCCGGACAAGCTCCTCGGCGAGTTCCCTGGCGGCTTCGGCGTGCGCCTGGCCGAGCTCGGACCTCACCAGCATCTTGGCGGTGAACCGGACGAACTCCCCGTCCGGGTCGGAGCCGTCCAGGATCGGGAAGGGCTTGTACTCCTCGCCGACGCCGTGCAGGTCGAAGAAGGTCCCGTAGTGGTAGGCCGACTCCGCCAGTAGGGCGCGGCAGTCCTCCGACAGCCGTGCCACCGCTGCGTGGGCGTCGGAGAGGATGCTGGGGCCGCCGCCGAGCGGGTCGGGGCGGACACACAGGAGCGTGGTGTAGTCCGGGGGCTGGGTCGCGTTCACCAGGTCCATGTGGAACGCGTTGTACCCGATGCCGCTGGACTTGCCGGGGTCCTTGTCGACCTTGACCCCGATGTCCTTCCAGAGCGGCCACCGCGGGAACGGCGAGAAGGGGACGGCCACCTCGGCCGCGAAGGCCGTCGCCAGCCGCAGAAACCGGTCGTCGTCGGTCCCCAGCGCCTTGGCGAGGTTTCCCAGGCGCAGCACGGCGTATCCGCCGCCCTCTCCGGTCAGCGCCTGGCGCAGCGTCGCGGCGGTCTCCTTGACCAGCGGCACGGACTCCATCTGCGCCTGGTACCGCTTGAGAGTGGCATCCGCCAGGAAGGAACCAGCCATGTCCCAAGCGGGCAACGCACCTCCGATCTCGATCAGAGCGGCTTCGAGATCCTTCGACACGTTGATGAAGGCCGGCGGCCTGGAGCAGGGTTGGATCATGCTGTACTCCTTGGGTTGACGAGACAGTGCGTGGTGCTGGGGCCACTTCCCCTTCCTTCAGTTAGGCCGGATGGTGTCGGTGGTGCTTCCCGGTGGTCTCGCCGGGAGCCTTGGGCTGGCTGCTCCTGCGCGATGGTCTGCGTGGGGCAGCCGTGCTCCTCCACTGGTGAGAGCCCCCCGGACTGCTTCGGTTCGGGGCTGTCCTGGCAGTTACGCGTCGGAGGAGTCATTGCGAGTGCAGTTGCTTGAGCCCCACGCTGACGCAGGCTGCGGCCGGCGGATAGACCTGGCGACGTTGCTGATCGCTGCGCCGCAGCGCAACGGAGAGCAACGACAGTTCACCTGACCGCGAGTCGGGGCGCCGTTATGATGCACGCACCGCACGTGTTTATGATCGCGCGCAGCGGAGGCGTTGATGAACGTCAGCTCCCAACCCGCAAGTGCCGGCGAAGTCCGCGGCTACCTGCTCCGTCGCGCCCGTGAAGTCCGTGGCTGGAGTCAATCGGAGATGGCTCGTCGTCTCCGCGAAGCGGGCACGGGCCGCTATGCGGTGAGCACCAGGCGAGACGGCGTCTGGTACTGGGAACATGGGCGAATTCCGGACAAACCCACCCAGATGCTCATCGCTGACATCCTTGGTATTCCACCGGAGACGGTTGATGAGAGACCATGGCCTGAGTGGTTGTCCGAGGACCCCGTTCAACGGCCTGCACCACGATCATGGACGCTCCTCGGCGCCGCTCAGTCTCTGAACGAGGTTGCAGGGGGTGCGGTGGACGTCACACGAAGAGAACTCGTCCTGATCTCCGGCGGAGCTCTCACCGCTTCGCTGTTCGCCTGGATCACCGCCGACCCCGTCGCCGCCGGGCAGATCACCACGGGGCAGCGGATCGGTGATGCTGCCCTCTCGCGTCTCGAAGAGCGCGCGAAAGTGCTGCGCCGCATGGACGACGCTGACGGAGGCGGAATCATCCTGAGCGAGACCGCCAGTGCCCTAGCCCTGGCAACCGGCCTGCTGCGTGAACGTACTTACAGCGATGCCCACGGGTCCCGCCTGTACGCCGTCGCTTCCGACCTGGCACGCCAGCGTGCCGCAGCCCTTTTCGATGTGCGAGGAGAGTGCGCTGACGGCGCCTTCGAAACCGCGTTGCGAGCGGCTCATATCGCCGGCGACAACGCGCTGGGCGCCAACTGCTTGGCTTTCTGGACGGTGTCGGCCTACAACTCCGGCCGGCTGCACGACGCCGAGTCCATGGCCACGGCCGCGCTCGCCGCTGTCCGTGGCCGGACAACGCCACGTATCGAAGCGATGCTGACGTCCCGGCGAGCGCGAGCGCGGGCACATCTCAACGACCACCGGTGCTGGGCGGACTTTGACGACGCCGAAGAACTCCTCGCGCAAGCTGACGGCCACGATGACCCGGACTGGGTTTACTGGTTCGACCAGGCTGAGCTTCTTGGCGCACGGGCCTCCAGCCTTCGCGACATGGGACAGCCCGAGCCCGCCGAGACCACTTTCGCGCAAGCCCAGGCCTTGTTCGCTCCGTCGTGGCTGCGCACCCGCGCGCTCTACCTGACCCGCCAGGCGGACGTGCAGTTCGAACAGGGCCACATCGAGCAAGCCTGCGCTACGGCAGGCGAGGCGCTGGACCTGACGGAGGCGATCAGCTCTCACCGCTCCACAGCGCCGTTGCTCGACCTTGCCGACCGGCTCAATGCCTACGCTGTGCCGGAGGCGCGAGACTTCTGCGAACGGGTACGAACGGTCCTCGCAGCATGAGATTACGCTCCTTTGAGGAGCGAGATCACTCCAGGAACCTCACCCGATCTGCGACAACCACACACCAGGGGTTGGGCTGTGCCCAGCGCAGGTCATCCCTAAGATCAATCGCCTACGCCTTCCAAGGCACCCTCCTCCCGAGCATGGCTCCAGCCCCAAAGTGGAGTGATCGTTGCGGGTTACCCAAGGTGAGGGCAAAGGACCGGGGCGCTCGCCGGTGCTGGCGTCGAGGACGGAGGTTCGGCTCGACGGTCGGGGCGGTGAGTCAGTCCAAGAGTCCGTGGCATGCGATGTTGCGCAGCAGGAACTCGCGTTTGTGGGGCGGGAACAACTCGTCGCACCTCATGGCGAGAAGTGACGGGCTCCTACTGTGCCGGGAGGCGTCCGGAGAGGACGGGCGTCGATCTCTCGGTGCGTGCTTTTCGCGCGGGCTCGGCTGTGGAGCGTGGCGGTCAACTGCGGGACCTGCCGGGGGTCGTGGGCGTCGGAGTTCGGAATGACCGTGCGACTCACGGATGCGTGCACGGTTTCTGGCCGCACTGACGTGCTTGGTACTGCCCCTGCTGTCGTCTCTTTCCGCGGTTCTTTCGTGGGGGAAGGCTAGTGACACCGGTGCCGAGGAGGCGGACGAGGCGCTTGACCTGTGCCAGGGCTGAGAAGGCGTAGCGACAGCGTTGCCGGTGATGTCTCGCCGAGCGCCTGCGGCTTGATGTGAAGAGTCCCGCTGGGTATTGGGCTTGATTGTGCCGCTCAAGGCGATCGCGGCGGCTACGGCGGCGGCAGCTCCACCCACTGCCAGCAAGGTCCTGGCGTACGCTCGTCCACGCGATCGTCCACCCTTTTCGGGCATTCCGGCCCCCTGATGCTCTTGATCGTTACGGTGCGTAGCGTACCTATGGCGCTTCGGGGGCTCTGCGGCTTTGATCTTCCCTTGATGATTCATGGCGTTACGTTTCATGTGGTTCGAGTGGCTGCTCCCCTGTAGGGGTCACTGTTCTAGCGACTGTCGGGCTGAGGCTGGGCTTCTTCCGGCGCTGCCGCCCTGGCAGCGTTTCGCATCGCGGTGCGGGGTTGCAGTTTGCGTTTCCGCCCTGTGGAGTGGTGCCTCGCTTGGGGGTGGTCGTGTCTCATGAGGCTTGCCGACCGGATACGAGACAGAGGAATATGTCTTACGGTAGCGTGACGACTACTTTAAGTCGCCAAGGTTTGGAGTGTCGATGCGCCTGCCCCTGCTGGTCGCCGGTGCCGGTCTTAGTGTTGGACTCGTTCTCGCATCTCTACCGGCTTACGGTGCTGCCCGGGTGAACGGTGTCTTCCTCGCGGTCTCGGCGCATGGCGGGAACACGATGAGGGCGGTCGGCCTGCAGTGTCCAGGGGTGACGCGGGGGCACCCGTACGGTGAGGTGGCCTGTGCTGTGATCGATGCCGTGGACGGCGATTTCGATCGTCTTCCTGGCAACCCACGCCGCCGCTGCAGCGAGGAGCAGGCGCCGGTCACGGCGACGATGGGCGGGCTGTGGCAGAACCGGAATATCGGATGGCACAAGACCTTCCGCAACGCGTGTGTGCTTTATGCCGAGACGGGCCCGGTCTTCCGCTTCTGAACAAAATTCATGGGCACCCATCGATCAGCATGGGTGATCTGAACGCCTCCGCTGCGCATGCCTCGTGGTAACGGAATACAACTCCCGATCGTGTTCGCTATGCCGGACAATTAGCGGCATCTTCTCGGCGTCGTGGACCGTATCTGGGATGGGATCCATCGTCGGGCAAGATGCTGATGCCCCCCGCCTGTGGACCTGGTGGTTGCTTGCCCGACATAACGGCGGGCCCCCGATGAGCCGACCTCTAGAGGGGGTTTGTCCTGTCCGGTACCCCTCAAGGCGTTCGTCTCCTTTGCGAGCGATGTGTAATACCGGTTCGGCTGCATTCGTTTGCTGTGACGTGCTTGCCGGATGTTTGTTCCTCTGGCTTCGGAGGCATGTAGCGATCCTGGATCTGAGCGCGTGAGAACCAGCGCAATCACCGCGCCTGCGGCGAGGTTTCTGTTGCCCCTTATATATTGGTTGTCAGTCGTGAGCCTAACTAGGTGCCACCCAAGTGCTGGAATGATGCCGAGAATTCAAAGGTGCGGCACGATGCCATGTCTTGGTGATCTTTATTCTCTTCCCGTGGCGTGGCACGGAGGGCGTGGTGGTAAATCGGCTGACGTAGCCAAACCCTCTGGAGGATCCTGGTGCTTCAGGAATGTCTTCCACGTGTCTGGAAGTGCGAAGATTCCGGGTTTCTGGGTGGAATGACCATCGCAGGGGCGCTCGTGGTCGCTTTGCTGGGTGGCCCAAGCGTGGCTTTGGCGCGTGTGGAGCCGTATTGTCCGTCGGAGTATGTCCCGGAGCAGGGACACCAGGTGTTTGACATCGAGAAGCTGTGCGTCCTGGTGCAGAAGGACCTGGCAGAGGGCCGGGGACTGCAATTCGGACAGCGGCTGGAAGATTCCCGACGCGTGCCGGTGAGGCCGACGCTGTCTCCGCGGCCCCGGGTACGTTCGACGCCGAAGGACTCGCCTCCCAGACCGAAGCCGAAGCTGTCCACGCCTGCGCCTGCTGTGCGCCCGCCTGTGGTGATGGCGGAACGAAGGGTAGCCGAGCCGCGCGAACTACAGGAGACGGCTCGTCGACCGGATCGCCCGTTGAAACTGGCCCCGCGCCGAGGCGACAACACCAGAAGCGTTGAACACCGACACGGTCAAGCCAAGGACGCACGCTCGCCTCGGCGTGATCCGCGACGGCGTCCGACCACAGCGCCATCACCCTCTCCGTCGCTATCACCGTCGACATCTCGGCCCTCACCGCTGCCCATGACAACTGGCGGTGCAGACCATGGGACGGGGCACCGTTTCGGGGCTTCGTCTGGGGTGAGGCCGTCGCTTGACTCTGCGCTGGGGTTCGGGCTGATGGTCATGCTGCTCGCGGCCGTGCTGATCGTCCGCCGCCGTGCTCGGCCGGGCATCGGGGTTGCGGGCTCTTCAGCCGGGCTTCCTGCCGGGCGTTGTGGTGGCCGGGGAGACGGCGACATGGTGGCTTCTCCCTTCACGAAGACGCCTGAGATCGACACCGCCGCAGCGGGGCTCGTTGCCGGCTCCCGCACCAAGAAGGCAGAAGAGCACGCCCAAGAGAAGGCGGAAGTCGATGAGCCTCGATTGGGCGGTAAGACTGCGGTGGCCACTGGCGAGACGGGCATCGCTGGCCCAGGGCACGCGGCAGTAGCCTCTTCCGCAATGCTGATGGCGTCCGGCTTCGTGGAGGTGCGCGGTAAGGCGAAGGCCGAGGTGCTGGGCGTGCCGCGGTTGTCGTACGGCGGGACTGAGCTGTCTTTCGGCCGGGCGGAGGCATCCGACCTGTTCGCGTTGTTGTCGACGTCTCCGGAAGGACTGTCGACGCAGAACATCCTCGACACTCTGTGGCCGGACGATGATGCCCGTGGTCGCCGCTTGTTGGAGTCGGCGGTCAGGCAGCTCAACCAGGTGATGCGGCAGGCGTCTGGCCTTGCGGTGGAGGTGAAATTCGTGCTGAAGACGCGCCAGCGGCGCCACCTGGCGGCGGCCCATTTCGATGTGGACTATTGGCGATTCGAGAAGGCTTTCATCGGAGCGGGCAGTGCGGCAGAGGAGTCGGCTCGGCTGGCCGCCTTGCAAGAGATGCTGGCCTTGTATCAGGGGCCGTTGCTGGCCGGGCGTGATGCGCTGTGGGTGCTTCCGCTGCGGCAGGCCGCTCAGCGGCAGGCTGTTGATGCAGCGGAGCGGTTGGCCGAACTGGTGCGGGTGGGCGATCCGGATCGCGCGTTGGATGTATTGCGCTTGGCGGTGGAGCGCATCGATCCGTACAGCGAGATGCTGTGGTGCCAGTTGATGACGGTCCAGGGTGAGCTGGGCCGTCAGCTTGCCGTACGACGTTCGTTCGGGCTGTTGCAGGAGCGGCTAGCGGAGATCGACGCGGTGCCGAGCCGGCAGGCACGGCAGATCTTTGAGCGCTTCGTCCGTTAGCCGGTGACTGCTATGCCCCGCGTTTTCCGACGTCCGAAAAACGCGGGGCATAGCAGGGCGTACGGGTGGTCATGGGGGAGGTGGCGGGACCGCTTCCGGCTGGAGACACGAGCCAGGCAAGGCGGCAGACGGGTGGGTGATTCCGGATGGGGGTGTGGGCTTGACGCCTGGGGTGCAGGTGGGTGTTGATACCGGTCCGCCCGTCCGGCCGGGGAGGGGTGCCGGGCGGTCGGACCTGGGTGGGTTCGCCTCGTGTCGGGGGCGAGGCGAACCCACTCCTGGGGCCGGGAGAGGGTCGCGTCAATCTTGGTTCCCGTGCGCGCTGTCGGGGGATGGGCGGCGGTGGAGGTATGTCGGATGGGGGCAGATTTGCCTGCCGGAAATAGGGGTGGCGTTCCCTCTGGCGGTTAAGGCCGCTATCTCGCACGGGTGTTGTTTTCGCAGGTCTTCCCGGTTTCGGACAGTGCGGTGTGCGGCCCGACTCGTCTAAAGACGAGTCCTTTGAATATGTGTGCGTGGATGTTTTTGTGGCCTGGCTGTGCTACATGGTTCCCTCTCCGTTCCTCGTTCTGTTCGTCTCCTTCCTGTCAGCAGTATTGACCGGCCGGCGGCTGGGCCGCGGGCCGGCCCCTGAGCTTGGTCTCGCCGTGAGCGGCGAGCAGTGTCTTTGGCGTTGAGCAGTCGCATGGTGTCTGACGTGCGGACTGGCGACACTTCCGGGGTTCGTGCGCTGTCGGGCCGAGTGCCGGCGCGCGGGCCGGGGAAACGCCCGGAAACTTACCTTATGGCCGTGAGATAAAAGTCCCGACGCCACCGGCTACGGGTTCGCTGACGTGAACTGACCGGCCGGGGAACGCTACGGCCCCGGGTGTCGCCGTGGGGGCGGTGCCGGGGCCGTGCGGTTGGGCGGGCGGGGTTAGGTGGTGGCGGGCGTGTCGGCGTTCTCAGGCGCGTTCATGCCGTCTGAGTCGTCTGAGCCGTTTGGCGCGGTGGGG
>NZ_SSXE01000203.1 GCF_021699195.1 Nonomuraea sp. MG754425
GCCCCGCCCACCGCGCCCGCGCCAGCCGATGGCCCCGCCCACCGCGCCTGCGGCGGCCCGTCGTCTCGCCGGCTATGCCCGCGACAGCCCGCCGCGCCCGCCCATGACACCCGCGACTTCCCGGCGGCTGTGCCGGATTCGGGTGGTCCAAGCCCATTACGCCCCGGGAGCTTCTGGCGCTCGGGCCGGCCGTGGCTGCGGTCATTCGTGGTGATGGTGCTGGGCTCGGGTGGTCCGAGGCCGCTGCGCAGGCAGTGAAGTGGCGGTCGCCTCGGTCCCGGACCGCACGCGTCCGCCACGTTCGCGGTCAACCGCCAGGCAGTCGGCGCACCACCTGCTGTGCGATGGTCACGGCACGACGGCGTAGCTCCGGGGTCACCTTGCGGCCCTCGCCCGCCACCTCGACCTCGACGACCAGGTTGCTCACCCTGGTCCACAGCGTGATCCGGGTCGGCGAGCCGAAGATGGTATAGCCGCTCTCCTCCTGCGTGAACGCCGCCTCGCCCACCGCTCCCACGCGCTTGACCGGCGACACGGTCACGTCGGTGCGGGGCTCGTCGGAGGTGCCGACTCCGCCGGCAGCCTGCGCGGCGAGCAGCTCGAACAACTCCTTCGCCGCCGTGGGCCCCGGCGTCGTCCCCCGCGCGGGGACGTGGCGGACCCGGACCGTCACGTCATCGGACGTGCACTCCGGTCCCGCCTGGCCGGGCCGATCAGAGGGGTCGAGCAGGGGGCAGGCGTCGGGCGGGCCGGCGAACCGCCCGGCATTCGGATCGGGCTGCGGCTCCGGCGCGTCCAGCCTGGCCACGGTCCAGCGTGCGGCCTTGACGGCGTTGTCCCGCATCCGCTGATCCAGCGGTCCGCGCCGGATGTAATCGATGATCACCACCAGGTTGCTCGCGCGGTAGCCGACCCCGGTCTCGGCGGCGTCGTCCACCCGGCGGTCGAACGCGGTCGCGGCGTCGGCGAGACCCGGCACGTCACGAGGGCTGGTGGCGAAGGTGTCCGACCAGGACTTGAACACGTTCTCGGCGTCGGCGACCTGGGGGGAGTGCCGTACCTGGACCCGCAGCTCGTAACGGCTGCTGTCCGGGAGATAGGGGCCGTCCGGGCCCGTCCACGTGCAGACCCGCGCCTGCTCCTCCCCGCCCTCCTGGTGCCCGACCAGCAGCGGAACGAGCCCCGCCGCCTGCTCGGCGGTGATGAGCGCGCAAGGGCTGGGCGGTCGCGCGAACCGGGCCGGGCCCGACGCCTGCCCGGTGGCGGACGAAGACGCGGGCGTCTGCCCGATGACGGGCGTGGGCGCGGGTGTCTGCCGCGCGGGAAGACCTCCCGGAGCGCAGGCCGCGACCAGGAGGGTCATTCCCAGCAGCAGCCGGGTGAGGTCAGCCATCCGACCGCTCCGCTGCCACGGCGATCATACGGGCCGCCGCGGCCTCGTCCACCGAACTGCTGACCGCTGCCACGCGGCCGATCAGGTTGCCCAGCCGGAAGATCGCCACCCGCTCCTCGCCCGCGCTGGTGAACGCCTCGTCGCCGGACCCCGCCAGCGGCTGCCCGCCGGACTCGGTCCGCCACGCGGCGAACACCTCCGCCGCCTGCGCCGGCCCGTCTCCCGCCGGTCCGGGCCCGAACAGCCAGAACCGCACCTCGAGCTGGTCCGGCCAATGGCAGCCGCAGTTCTCGCGCGGCCACGGATCCCTGGTCACTCCGAGATCGCCGAGCTGGGCCTTGGTCAGCAGGCCACAACCGAGGGGCGGGCTGGTGAACGTGCCCTCCGGCGGGTCCGCGGGCGGGCTCTGCGGCGGCGGGCTCAGACGGTCGAGCGTCTTCGCCGCGGCCTTGGCCGCGCCGGCGGCCCGGTCGAGCAGCGTCCCCGCGCGCGAGCTGTTCTCCACCGCGACATGGTCCACTTCGAGGATGAGGTTCCCGACGCGGAAGACGACGAAGACCCGGTTCTCCCGCCTGGTCGCCTTGTCGACGTACGAGTAGGCGAACGCCTCCTCACCGATCCCGGCCAGCGGACGGGCGGTCGTGCTCGTCGCGCTGCGGCGGTGCTCGAAGTCGACGCCGATGTCGTTCGCGCTCCAGATGATCAGGCGGGACGGTCGCTGCCGGCCGTTGAGCAGGTAACGGAACGCGAGGTGTGCCTCCGCGGCGGTGTGGGTCCAGGGTTCCTCCGCCATGCCCGACTCGTGCGGGTAGGCCCGCACCGACAAACCCAACGCGACTCCCTTGCGCACCCACCGGCAGCCCATCGACTCCAGCCCGGCGTACTCACCCTTGGGCCGCCGGGCCTGCGGAACGACCTTGCCTGCGGCGTCCTCGGTCAGCAACGTGCACAGATCGACGGGGGAGGGGAAGCGCGGATCCTCCGCTGCGGCCATCGCCGGTGTGGCGGGCAAGCAGCAGGCGAGGAGCACACCGCAGGTGATCAGATATCTCCACATGGCGCGACAGGCTAACGAGATCGGATTTAGATCCGCTTTTCCGCAGCGTGGGGAGGTGCCGGAGGTCCGGGACCACCGTGGAGCCGCCGTTCGTGAAGGGCCGCCCGCCGATGTCCGGCTGTCGTTGACGGCCGGGCGGAGTGGTTGGGGGTGGTCGGCGCGAGAGGAGCAGGCCGTGTCGGTCGGGCGCTTGGGTGGTGCGCTGTGCGCCTGCCGTCGGTGCTGCCGGGTGCCGGGCGCGGTTCGGACGTCGTCGGGTGCCGCCCGTGTTCCCGGACGGATGCCGGTTCAGTTGCTGGAAAGTGCTCGCAGGACGAACTCCGACACCAGCTCCCCGGCCGACTCCGCCGTCACGTCACCCCTGATCAGCGGCAGCCGCTCGGCCCCGACGACCGCGAGGATCATCCGGGCCGCCGCCGGGATGTCGAGCGCCCGGAAGTCGCCCGCCTCGATGCCGCTCTCCAGGATCTCCACCAGGATCCGCTGCATGGGTGCCACGTGCTCGGCCAGCCGCTGGTAGGCGTCGGGCCCCAGCGTGGCACTGAGGTCGGCCGCCCCCGGGTGCGGGTGCGCGAGCAGCCCGGTGAGCTGCAGCCGGACGAACGCCCGCAGCCGGTCGGCGGGCGAGGCCCCTTCGGGCAACTCGTGCTCGTAGCTGTCGATGAAGTACTGGGTCACCTGCTCGGTGAAGGCCAGCAGCAGCGCCACCTTGTCGGGGAAGTAGTTGTACAGGACCGTACGGGTGATGCCGGCCTCGGCGGCCACGTCGGTCAGGGAGATGGCGTCGATGCCCTGCACCCTGGACAGACGTGCGACGGCCTGCAGGATCCGGTCACGCGTCTGGGCGCGATGCTCGCCGATCGTGGCGGCCGAGATGCGGGGCATACGCCCATGGTAGGCCGGGCCGGGGCCACCGGACCGAACTCTTTCCGGACCGCCCCTTGCCACCGGCCACCCATGGCCGCCCACACAGCCCAACCCGACCCTCGCACGCGGACGTCGGCGCAGGCCGGACCGCTCCCTCGCGTGTGGACCTCCGCGCAGCCCAGGCCGGTTCTCGCGCGCAGGCATCCGCGCAGTCCGAGGCGATCCTCGTGCGGGAGCGTGACCGGCCTCGGCAGGGCGGGGTCGGGCGCCCGGATGATCAGGCGGCGGTCTTGACCACGTGCTTCAGCTCCGCCAGCACCTCCGTGTTGAGCTGGTACGCCAGTCGCACTTCGCCGATCATCCGCTGCTGCTCGCCGTCGTCGAACTCCGAGCCCAGCCCGTCCAGCCGCGAGCGGTACTCGTTCTTGAACCGTGGCAGGCTGCCCAGCTCGTCGAAGATGTAGAAGTCGACGCCGCCGCCCTTCGTGTACCCGTAGATCTTCTGCAGCTCCATCCGGATGAACTGGCCGCCCGACAGGTCTCCCAGATAGCGGGTGTAGTGGTGGGCGACGTAGCCGCCCGGCCAGTCGGCCACCTGCTGGATGCGGGCCACGAGGGTGCGGGTGGACTTCGACGGTGTGATGCGGCTGCGCCAGCCGGACCCGTAGACGGTCGCGAGGTCGCGCTCCAGCGCGGGCTCGCGGTACAGCTCCGGGAAGACGAAGCGCCCGGCCACCGGGTGGTCGGCCAGCTCTCGCGACACGTCGTCGAGGGCGGCGTACGCGAAGTAGTGCTGGGCGACCATCTCGCCGTAGTCGTGCTCGCTCAGCCGGCCACTCATCAGTGCTGAGAGGTAGCCCTCCGACTCTGCCGACTGGTGGTCGGCCCAGGTGGCGTTGCGCAGGATTTCGGAGAACGGCGTGGTCACGGCCCACCTCTGCTCGTGCTGGCGTTTCATGACGAAGTGTCACAAACGTCGGCATCCGGCGTCAAGCTGATGACGACACCATGTCATCAAAGCCGGCCTCCTTCCTCCCGTACCCAGGAATCGCGTCGTCAAGAGCGGGCTGTCCGCGTGGGTGTCTCGCTCTCCAAGGTCACCTCGCTGTCGTGCCCGAGGGCGATCAGGGCCAGGTTGCTCAGCGAGATGCTGCCCGGCCGGTAGTAGTCGCTGTGGCCGCCCGCACCCGCCTCGAAACGGCGGGCCCCGTAGTCGCCGCTCATCGGGTCGGAGCCGAAGCCGAATGCGCCGAGCTTGATCTTGGGCACCAGCCTGACCCAGTCGTTGTCGCCGAGGCCCGCCCACACGCGCGCCCTGGTGGCCGGGACGGCCGGGCCCGCGCCGACACCGGGGCTGCCGATGAACGCCAGAGCGGCGACCGGTAAGCCCGGGGCCGCCTGGGCGCAGATGTAGGAGCCGTAGCTGTGGCAGAGCAGCGCGATGGGCGCGGCGGTACGGTGGCGCAGCGCGCTGACCGCGCGGCGCAGTTCGCGGGACCCGGCGACGGCCGCCTCGTCGGTGAGCACGTCGAAGCTCAGCGTGGGCGGTGAGTCGTAGCCCAGCCAGGCCACCACGGCCAGCCGTTCACCGGGCGCCAGCCGGGCCGCCTCCGCCACCAGGGCGCGCGCCGCACCTCCAGGGTTGCGGGTGCTGGATTCGAACGTGGCCACCGTGGTGTCGGCGCCGGGCACCACGACCGCCACCCGGTCGGCCGACGCCGGGTCGGCCCCGTACACCCGCACCAACCGCCCTGTGGGCGGGGCCGGCCACATGAGGAGCGCGCCGAGCGCCACGGCGCTCGCGACGGCCAGGTATCTGAGCATGTAGCGACGTTATGGAGAAGGGGGTGTGGCGCGCGTCACCGCTGAGTTTGAACCTTGACGTCATACCGGAGGGTGAGACGGGTCACGCGACCGTCCCGCCGTCCGGGTGACTCCGACCAGCACGCAAGCAACCTGCCGGACCGACCCTGCCCGTCGGTGGTTGTCGTGGGACGACGCCGCGCCAGGTCACGACGGAGCGCTCGTAGTGTGCCGGGGCGACGACGCGCGAGGCCGCGACGTTGTGTCGGCGTTTGTGTGAGCGTGCCGTGGGTGAGGGCCCGGTGTGGCACCGGTGGTCGTCGCGGGGACGAGGACGCCTGCGGGCACGATGGCGCGCCGGGACTACGTCGTGGAAGGTGACGACGTCGTGGAAGGTGACTACGTCGCGTGGGGGCGCGACGTCGGTCAGCGGTCGTTCGACGGGAGCTGGGCGGCGGCGCGGTCCGCGAAGTGGCAGGCGGCGAAGTGCTCGCCGACCGCCTCCAGGACGGGCTCCTCCTGCGAGCACCGTTCGGCGGCCTTCCAGCAGCGGGTGTGGAACCGGCAGCCGGGCGGCGGCGCCACCGGGCTCGGCGGGTCCCCCGCCAGCATGATGCGCGAGCGCCCGCGCAGCGCGGGCTTCGGCACCGGAGCCGCCGACAGCAGCGCCTTGGTGTACGGATGCGCCGGCGCCTGGTACACCTCGGCCGCCGGCCCCGTCTCGGCCACCCGTCCGAGGTACATCACCGCCACCCGGTGCGAGACGTGCCGGACCACGGCCAGGTCGTGCGCGATGAACACCAGCGCCACCCCGAGCGTGCGCTGCAGTTCCGCGAACAGGTTGACCACCTGGGCCTGCACCGACATGTCCAGCGCCGAGACCGGCTCGTCGCACACGATCACGTCGGGGTCGGTGGCCAGCGCCCTGGCGATGCCGATGCGCTGCCGCTGGCCGCCGGAGAACTCGTGCGGGAAGCGGTTCATCCGGTCGGGGGACAGGCCCACCAGCGACAGCAGTTCGCCGACGCGGTCGCGCATGGCACGGGCGTCCGGTGACAGCCGGTGCACGCGCAGCGGCTCGGCCACGATGTCGTGCACGGTCATGCGCGGGTTGAGCGAGGTGAGCGGGTCCTGGAAGACCATCTGGACGCGCCGCCTGATGTCGCGCGGCACGCCCGCCCGGGTGAAGAACGGCTTGCCCTGGAAGGTGACCTCGCCCTGGTCGGGGCGTTCGAGCCCGACGAGCATCCGGGCCAGGGTGGACTTGCCGCAGCCGGACTCGCCGACGATGCCGAGCGTCTCCCCGGCGTGCAGCTCCAGGTCCACGCCGGCCACGGCCCGTACGCCGCCGCCCCTGGACAGCAGCCCGCTGCGGTAGGTCTTGTGCAGGTCCGTGGCCCGCAGCACGGGATCAGGCATTCAGCATCTCCTCGGAGTGGTGGCAGGCGGTGTGCCGGCCGGTTCCGGCGGGCAGCAGCGTCAGCGGCGGGCGCGTGGTCGTGCACACCTCGCTCGCGCGCTCGCAGCGCGGCGCGAACGAGCACCCGGGCGGCACCTCGGACGGGCTGGGCGGCGCGCCGGGGATGGCGCGCAGCTCGGAGGCGGGGCTGTCCAGGTCGGGGATGGCCGCGAGCAGCGCGGCGGTGTACGGGTGCGCGGGCAGGTCGTACAGCTCGTCGACCTGTCCGCTCTCCACGATGCGCCCGGCGTACATGACCGACACCCGGTCGCTGACCTCGGCCGCCACGCCCAGGTCGTGCGTGATCAGCAGCACGGCGGTGCCGAGTTCCTGCCGCAGCCGGTCGATGAGCTCCAGGATCTGCGCCTGCACGGTGACGTCGAGCGCGGTGGTCGGCTCGTCGGCGATGATCAGGTCCGGCTCCAGCGCCACGGCCATGGCGACGAGGATGCGCTGCCGCATGCCGCCGGAGAACTGGTGCGGGTAGTCGTCGATCCGCTTGGCGGGGGCGGGGATGCCGACCAGGTTCAGCATCTCGATCGAGCGCTCGCGGGCCTGCCTGCGCGACAGCCGCTGGTGCACCCGGTACAGCTCACCGATCTGGTCGCCGATACTGAGTACGGGGTTGAGCGCCGAGAGGGCGTCCTGGAAGACGAGCGTCATCGCGCTGCCGCGCAGCGCGCGCCGTTCGTCGGGCGCCATGGTGAGCAGGTCGCGCCCGCCGAGCCGGGCCGTCTCGCAGCGCACCCGGACGTTCGGCTGGTCGAGCAGTCCCATCACGGCCTTGGCGGTGACGGACTTGCCGGAGCCGGACTCGCCGAGCAGCGCGAGCGTCTGCCCGCGTTCGATGGTCAGGTCCACCCCGCGCACGGCCGGGACCTCGCGTCCGTGGGCGGTGAACGTGACGTGCAGGTCGCGGATCTCAAGGACCGGTGGTTCGCTCACCGCACCCCCTTCTTCATGCGTGACGAAACTTCGCGTTAACAAAGCCTATGTTGCCGGAAAGCAACTTCAATATTGTCTTTCGCGCCCGATCCTGGCAAACTTCCCGCAATTGGACAAGAGGGGTTACCAGATGCTGGAAGCAGCGAAGAGCTACAAGGGCTACCGTTCGTACGAGTACCTGGAGGAGGGCGTCGACTACCGCCGGTTCGACCTGGCGCCGGAACTCGGCCGCGTCCCGGCCTACCAGGGGCCCGAGCTCACCACCGAGCAGCGCGAGCGCGTCCGCCGCCTGCTCGTCGACAGCCTGGTCGTCTCCCTGCACGACCACCCGTCGGTCTTCCCTGACGACATCCGCCAGACGGTGGACTACAACCGCACCGCCCGCCACCACACCGGCTACGAGGGCCTGGCCCGCTCCGGCATGACGGTCGTCTTCGACAACCTCATGGACGGCACCTGCTGCATCACCAGCCAGGCCGGCTGGAAGTGGAACGACGTGGTCGCCGACATCGGCATGCGCCTGTCGGACATCGCCCACCAGGACTACCTGATCAAGGTCGAGCGGCTGGCCCACGTCCGGGAGGCGCACGAGAGCGGTCGCATCGGCCTCGTGCTCGCCCTCGAGGCGGCCACGATGATCGAGAACGAGGTCGACCGGATCGACATGCTGTACGGCTTCGGCGTACGGCAGATGGGCATCGCCTACAGCGAGGCCAACACGCTCGGCAGCGGCCTGAAGGAGCGCGGCGACGGCGGGCTGACCCTGTTCGGCGAGAAGGCCGTGCGCCGCATGAACAAGCTGGGCATCGCCATCGACGTCTCCCACTCCGGCGACCAGACCTCGCTCGACACGATCCGGCACTCCACCAAGCCGATCCTCATCACCCACGCCGGCGCCCGCACCGTCTGGCCGACGAACCGGATGAAGCCGGACTCCGTCATCAAGGCCGCGGCCGAGCGCGGCGGCGTGATCGGCCTGGAGGCGGCCCCGCACACCACGCTCTCGCCCGAGCACCCCAGGCACAGCCTGGAGTCGGTGATGGACCACTTCACGTACTGCGTGGACCTGGTCGGCATCGACCACGTGGCCTTCGGCCCCGACACGCTGTTCGGCGACCACGTGGGACTGCACGACACCTTCGCCGAGCACCTGTCGCTAAACGAGGCGCACGCCGGCGTCGGCTACGAGAAGGTCGCGTACGTGGACGGCCTGGAGAACCCGGCCGAGTGCTTCTGGAACATCATCGCCTGGCTCGTCGCCCACGACTACTCGGACGACGAGATCACCAAGGTCGTCGGCGGCAACGTCATGCGCGTGCTGGAAGAGGTCTGGATCTGATGAGACGTGCAATCGCCTTCGCCGCGCTGGCCGCGGCCCTCGCCGCGTGCGCGCCCAGCGTGCCCGGCTCCTCCGGGTCCTCCGGCTCGTCGAGCTCCCAGGCCCCGGCCTCCGCTGACCGGCTGACCATCGGCACGACCGCCGACGTGGTCAACTTCAACCCGCTGGTCGGCAACAGCCGTACGGACTCGTGGGTCACCAACCTCATGTACCCGCACCTGACCCAGATGGACGCCACCGGCAAGCGCGTGCCGTACCTGGCCACCGAGTGGTCCTACTCCGAGGACGGCAAGACCGCCACGGCCAAGCTGCGCGACGACATGAAGTGGTCCGACGGCAAGCCCGTCACCGCCGACGACGTGGTGTTCTCGGTGTCGGCCGTGCAGAAGGAGAAGTTCGGCGTGGTCGCCGGGCTCATCACGGCCCTCGACAAGGCCGAGGCCGTCTCGCCGACCGAGGTGCGCTTCAACCTGACCCGCCCCGACGGGACGTTCCTGGACAACGTCGGCTTCTGGCTGCCGATCGTGCCCAAGCACGTCTTCGAGAAGGCGCCGAGCGTGCAGAAGTTCGCCAACGACGCGAACTGGGTCAGCGCCGGACCGTTCAAACTGACCAAGGTCGAGCGCGGCCAGCGCTACATCATGGAGCGCGTGGACGACTTCGGCCCCGGCACGCCGGCCGTCAAGGAGGTCGTCTTCCGCGTCTTCCCCGACGTGAACACCGAGGTCCTGGCGCTGCGCAACGGCGAGATCGACGTGATCGGCAACGTGCTGCCGCCCGCGACCGCCACCGACCTGAAGAACGACACCAGTGTCAAGCTCCAGGAGATCCCGTCGCTCGGCTGGGCGCACCTGCAGTACAACACCAAGCGCAAGCCGATGGACGACGTACGCGTCCGGCAGGCGCTGGCCCACGCCGTGGACTACGAGGCCATCAGGAACATCGCGCTCAAGGGCTTCGCCAAGTCCTCCAACTCCAGCGTGCTGACGCCGTCGCTGCCCCAGTGGACCGACCCGGCCGCCAAGGAGTACGCCTTCGACCCGGAGCAGTCCAAGAAGCTGCTGACCGAGGCCGGGGTGGCGAACCTCAGCCTGAACATGATCTACGACCAGGCCGACCCCAACATCGCCCGCTGGGCTCCCATGGTCCGCGACTCGGCGAAGAAGGCCGGGATCACGATCAAGCTCCAGGGCCTTGAGCGCAACACGTACCTGGACAAGACCGCCAAGCGTGACTTCGACATCTACGCCGGCTCGTGGGCGGTCATGGACAACCCGCCCGCCAACCTCGGGCTGGCCTTCAAGTCCGGCGGGTTCATCAACTACGCCCAGGTCAGCGACCCCAAGCTGGACGACCTCATCGACAAGGCGCAGCAGTCGCTGACCGTCGAGGACGCCAAGGCGCCGATCCAGGAGGCCGCCCGGCTCATCAGTGACCAGGTCTACGACAACGTGCTGTACGTCGAGACGTTCAACGTGGCTCACTCCGCCAAGTGGACCGGGTTCCAGCCGATGCCCAGCGAACTGCTGTCCATCCTGAACCCGCTCTCCCTCGCCTCGGCGAAGCCGGCGGGCTCATAGCCATGCGCTTCATCGGCCTACGGCTGGCCCGCGGCCTGCTCACCCTGTGGTTCGCGGTCACGGTGACGTTCTTCCTGGTCCGCCTGCTTCCGGGCGACCCGGTGCTGGCCGTGGCCGACCCGAACATGACCGAGGAGCTGCGCCTGAAGCTGCTCGCCGACTTCGGCCTGGACCGGCCGCTGGGCGTGCAGTACATCGACTATCTGGGCCAGCTCCTGCAGGGCAACCTCGGCATGTCCTTCCGCCAGTCGATCCCCGTGACGACCGTGCTCATGGACCGGCTGCCGTGGACGCTGATCCTGACGGCCTCGGCCATGGTGGTGACGATCCTGCTGGGCATCCCGCTCGGCGTGCTCGCCGCCACCAAGGCCAAGGGCTGGGTGGACCGGGTCATCCAGCTCACGGGCGTCACCGCGCAGTCGCTGTTCGTGCCGAGCGTCGGCATCTTCCTCATGTACGTGATGGGGGTGTGGCTCGGCTGGTTCCCCATCGGCGGCGCGGTCGACCTCGACGCCACCGGCTTCGCCGCGACGCTCAGCATGCTGCACCACCTGGTGCTGCCGTGCCTGTCGCTGGTGCTCATCCAGCTCGGCGGCTACGTGCTGACCATGCGGACCACGCTCATCGACGCGCTCGGCGAGGACTACGTCTCGCTGGCCAAGTCGAAGGGCGTGCGCCCCGGCACGGTCGTGTGGAAGCACGCCCTGCGCAACGCCCTGCTGCCGACCACCACGATCGCCGGGCTGCAACTCGGCACGCTGGTCGGCGGCGCGGTGCTGACCGAGACGATCTACGCCTACCCGGGCATCGGGCGGGCCATCTACGAGGCGGTCGGCCAGCTCGACTTCCCCGTCCTGCAGGGCGCGTTCGTGCTGCTCGCCGCCGCCGTCGTGGTCGCCAACCTGATCACCGACGTGGCGTACGGAATCCTCGACCCCAGGGTGCGCACCTCATGACAGCGGTAGCAGTTGACCTCACCCCGAGGCAGCGGACGTGGACCTCCTTCCGCCGCAACCCTCTCGGCGTGGGCAGCGCGATCGTGCTGATCCTGCTGGCGCTGACGGCGATCTGCGCGCCGCTCATCGCGCCCTTCCCCGAGGGGTACGGCGCCGACACCTCCCAGCCGCCCTCGGCGGCCCACTGGTTCGGCACCGACGACATCGGGCAGGACGTGTTCGCCCAGGTCGTCTGGGGCACCCGGGTGAGCATGGCGGTCGGCGTCAGCGCCTCCGTGCTGGCCATCGTCATCGGCCTGCTCATCGGCGTCAGCGCCGCCTACTTCCGCCGCCTCGACACGCCGCTCGGCGTGCTGGTGGACCTGTCGCTGTCGCTGCCCGTGCTGCCGCTGATGATCCTCGTCGCCGCGCTGGCCGGGCCCAGCGTGCGCACGCTCGCCGTGGTGATCGCCCTGTTCAGCTGGCCCGAGGTGGCCCGCGTGGTGCGCTCGCAGGCGATGGCGATCGTGCCCATGCCGTTCGTGTCGGCGGCCAAGGTCGTCGGCGGCTCGTCCTTGTGGATCGTGCGCAAGCACCTGCTGCCCGGCGTGATCCCCGTCGTCGGCGTGTCGGTGGTGCTCACCACCTCCCGCGCCGTGCTGGCCGAGGCCGGGCTGTCCTTCCTCGGCCTGGGCGACCCCAATAGCTGGTCCTGGGGGACGATCCTGCACAAGGCGCAGCAGTCCGGCGCCCTGGCCTCCGCCTGGTGGACCACGCTGTTCCCGTCGCTCGCGATCCTGCTGCTGGTCCTGTCCACGACGCTGCTCTCCGTCGCCTACAACGACGCCCGCAACCACAGGAACGGTTCATGACCTTCTCCCAGAGGCTGCCCGACGACTTCTACTCCGGCACGCTCGACCTGGTACGCGCTGAGATGTCCGCGCAAGGACTGTCGGCGCTGCTGCTCGACGACCCGCTCGACGTCGCCTACCTCACCGGGTTCCACCACTTCCCGAACGAGCGGCCGGTCGCCTGCTGGCTGCCGATCGACGACGACCCCGTGCTGCTCGTGCCCGACCTGGAGCGTGAGTACGCCGCCGACCAGGGCGTGCGCGCCGAGATCCACGCCTACCCCGAGTTCCCCGGGGCCGTCCCGCCGTTCGCGGTGCTCGCCGGGCACGTGCGTGTCCCCGGGACGGCCGCGTACGCGCCCTCCACCAGCGTCGCCCGCGCGACCGCGCTGGCCGAGGCGTTCCCCGCCACCCGCTGGAGCGCCGGCGACGCGGTCGGCCGCACGCGGCTGCGCAAGCGGCCCGAGGAGATCGTGCTGCACGAGGAGGCCGCCCGCATCGCCGACGAGATGATCGCGGCCGGCGTCGAGCTGGTCCGGTCGGCCGTCGAGGGCGGCGGCGAACTGCCCACCGAGAACGAGCTGGCCGCGCACGTCATCGCGCACGGTTCCCGCCTCATGTACGCCAGGCACGAGGACGTCGTCGTGGTGCCCATGCTCACCGGCGGACTGGTCTACGGCGGCCCCAACTCCGCCCAGCCCCACCGCCTGCCCGGCGGCGACCGGCTCAAGGCGGGGGAGACGTTCATGCTCTCGCTCGGCTGCGCGGTCGGCGGCCGGTTCGTCGAGAGCGAGCGCACGTTCGTCATCGGCGAGCCCACCAGCCGGCAGGCCCGCTACTACGAGGTCGTCCGCGAGGCGCAGGAGGTCGGCACCGAGGCGCTCGTCCCCGGCACCACCTGCGAGGAGGCCAACCGGCGCTGCCTGGCCGTGATCGAGGCGGCCGGGTTCGGCGAGCACCTGCGCCACCGGCAGGGCCACGGCATCGGGCTCGGCTTCCACGAGCCGCCCTGGCTGTCGGACGGCGACCCGACCGAGCTGGCGCCCGGCATGATCCTGTCCAGCGAGCCCGGCGTGTACGTGCCGGGGCACGCCGGATACCGCATCTCCGACACCGTCCTGGTCACCGAGACGGGGCCGCGCCGGCTCACCGCGTACCCGCGCGAGCTCACCGACGTGATCATCTGAACTAGGGGGACTTTTCTTGTTCGTCACCATCAACGGCAACCAGCTCAACGTCGAGATCCTCGGCGACGGCGACGAGACGATCATCGCCCATCACGGCGCCCCGGGCCTCGGCTCGCTCTCCGAGCCCAGGGCCAGCTTCGGCCGGCTCGCCGACACGTACCGGGTGGTCGTCTTCGACGCCAGAGGCTCCGGGAACAGCGGCCAGAGCGGCCCCTTCACCCACGAGCAGTGGGTGGCCGACGTCGAGGGGCTGCGCGAGTGGCTCGGGGCCGAGCGGGTGGTCATCGCCGGCGGCTCGTACGGCGGCTTCATCGCCATGGAGTACGCCGTCCGCCACCCCGACCGCGTCTCCGCGGTCGTGCTGCGCGACACCTCGGCCGACAACGCCAACCAGGAACTGGCCGTCCGCAACGCCGCCGCCTCCTCCCGCGTCACCATCGACCGGGACAAGCTCGACCGGATCATGGCCGGCACCGTGCGCGACGACGACGACCTGCGCGACTGCTGGCGCGAGATCCTCCCGCTGTACGACCACGACTACGACCCGGCGGCCGTGGAGCGGCGGGTGGCCGCCACCCCCTACCACTACGAGACGCACAACTACGCCTTCGCCGTCAACCAGCCGAACTACGACATCAAGCATCTCCTGCCCGGCATCACCGCTCCGACGCTCGTGACCGTCGGACGGCACGACTGGATCACCCCCGTCGAGTGCAGCCAGACCATCGCCGGCCTGATCCCCCGCGCTGAACTGCGCGTCTTCGAGAAGTCCGGGCACTCGCCGCAGGTCGAAGAGGCCGAGCTGTGGGAGGCCACCGTACGGGGGTTCCTCAGCCAGGCCCTCGGCGAGGTGCGCGAACGGCCTTGAACGCGCGATGATGCCCCCAATGGAAGATCTTGACGAACTTGACCGAAAAATCCTCGCCGCCCTGCACCTGAACGGCAGGGCGAGCTGGACCGACATCGCCCAGTTGCTCGGCATCTCCACCACCACGGTGGCGCGACGCGCGCAGCACCTGTTCGGTGCCGGCCTGGTACGGGTGGCGGTGCTGCCGCACCTGGAGCACGACGGCCCCGTCCACGTGTTCCTCGTGCGGCTGACCTGCGCGCCCGGCAGCCAGCTCCGGGTCGCGGGGCTGCTCGCGAGGAATCCCGACGTCCGTTACGTCGCCATCGTCACCGGCGGCTACGACATCGTGTTCGAGCTGGTCGCCCCCAAGGATCGCGACCTGTTCTCCATCCTGGTCCACTTCGTTCAGACCATCCCAGGGGCCCAGCAGAGCCACGCCGACCTGGTGCTGCACACCTACAAGGTGAGCTACGACTGGAGCCTGCCGATCCTGGGGGAGCAGGCGGGCGGGTTCGCGCTGGACCGGCCCGTGCACACCTGCGAACGCGGGCACCTCGACGACGTGGACCGCGAGGTGCTCGCCGCGCTGCGCGACGACGGACGGGCCAGCTTCCACTCCGTCGGCCGCCGCCTCGGCATCAGCGAGAGCACGGCCAGGCGGCGGCTGGAGAACATGCTGGAGCGCGGCTGCGCCGCCGTCACCACGTTCATCCCGGCCGCCGCGCTCGGCTACGAGGCCGAGGTGCTGCTGTGGCTGTCGGTCGAGCCGACCCGGCAGGACAGCGCGGCCGAACGGCTGTCGAGCGAGCGCGGCGTCCGCATGATCGCCTCCGTGCTGGGGCAGGCGTCGCTCACCTGCGAGGTGATCGTGCCCACCACGGCCGACCTGCACCGCTTCACCTCCAGCACGCTCGCCTCGGTGCCGGGCGTGCAGTCGTGGACGGCCGGCGTGCAGGTGCTGACCGTCAAGCGCGGCTTCCTCATGGTGCCGTGGGCCGAGGACCGGATCGCGGAGGCCCTGGCCGAGCAGTGACCCCGACCGGCGGGCCGCTTCCGCTGCGGCGGGGCGGCCCTAGCGGGTGTACCGGTGCTTGGCCCCCGGCGGGAAGTACTCCGGGTCACCCGCCGCGCGCAGCCTGATGAACGGCGCCTGCTGCGGTGCCGGCACGTACGCGGCGAACTCGCTGTTCAGCCGCCGGAGCTGGGCGAGGATGGACGCGCCCACCGCCTGGGCGACCTCCTCGGACGGCTTCTCGCCGGGCGCCAGTTCCACCGTCACGGTCAGGTGGCGGTCGCGGCGCTCGTCCTCGACCGCCTCCAGGACGAACTTCCCCGTCACCGCCCCGCTCACCTCCGGCTGCTCCAGGCCGACCGCGATGTTCTCCGGGTAGACGTTCGCGCCGTAGTAGGACACGGTGTGGTGGCTGCGGCCGAACACGTACACGAAGGGGCGCTCGGGGCCGGTCGCGTCCGGCTCGAAGCCGTGGCGGCGCACGAAGTCCAGCATTTCGCCGTACGCGATGAGACCGCCCTCGTCGGCGATGTGATAACGGATGAGCGGGACGCCGTTGTCGCCCGAGAAGAGCAGCGTGCCCTGGTGCGTCTCGAAGAACCGCACACCGGGGTCGTACTGGAGCAGGGTCGGCAGCCGGGACTCGCCGAACAACCGCCTGGCCGTCTCGGGGCGGCCCGACAGGAAACGGCGGATCTCGACCGACAGCGGGGTCTCGTTGCCCAGGACGCCCGCGTCGGCGGTGCCGTACAGGGAGGCGATGCCGCGTACCGGGTCGGCGATCCCGGCCCGTTCGGCGACCAGCGCGCGCCACTCCTCGCTGAACACCTCGCCCGCCGTCACCAGCTTGACGTCCCAGTCGGCCCAGGGCAGGTCCTCGGTGTCGATGACGTTCTTCAGGAACGGCGGATAGCCGAGCAGCACGACCTGGTCGAAGTGCGGCGCCAGTTCGGGGAGCACGCGGGCGATCTCCCGCCGGTCGGTGCCGGGGGCGACCACGGTGATCGGGTAGCCGCGTTCGGCCAGGTGACGGCAGCAGCTCACGGTGAACAGGCCGCCCACCCAGGTGCCGAGGGCGAAGCAGACCACGGCGAGCGTGCGGCGTTCGCGGGCGGCGAAGGAGTCCCTGAACACCTCCTCGAAGCGTTCGGCGATCAACCGCTCGTCGGACGCCGATCGCGGCCAGAACGACGGCACGCCCGTGGACCCCGAGGAGACGGCGATCATGTCCCCGATCACGCCGTCCCTGCACAGGTCGGGGAGGGGGTGACGGCGGGTGTAGTTGTCCTTCGTGGTCATGGGGAGCTGCGCGAAGTCCGCCGGTGTCACGATTTTCCCGGCATCGACGCCGTGCTCCGCGAGGAACCTGCCGTAGGCGGGAACGGTGGCCACCACCTGATGGAAGAGCTCAACCGGGTCCATTGGCCGACTGTACGACGCGAGGCGGGGGAGCGGAACGTCCGGCGCGATCATGGACTGTAACGAAGCGGCCGCCGAAAGTGATGTCCCGGATGAACTCACCGGGGGGTGACTTGACACATGACGATCGCCGGTCGGCCGCTGCGCCTCATGGGAGCCGTCCTGGCCGGGGCGGCGGTGCTCGTCCTGGCCGCCTGCGACGACGACCCGCCCGCCGGCCAGGAAACCTCGCACTCCGCGCACGAGGGAACGCCGACCGCCCCGGACCGCACGCCGATGCGGACCCCGACCCGGACAGGCGGGCACCGGACACCGCCGCCGAACTGCCCGACCGGCGGCGGGGATCTGGTCGGCGCCGCCTGCCCCAGCTTCGTCAACTCGGCGATCACGACCAGCGGCGGCATCACCGGCCCGCCACAGGCGACCACCGTGCCGGGCAGCCCCACACCGGCCCCACCGACCGTCGATCCCTCCACCCCGCCCTCGTCCCAATCGATCACCACATCCCAGTCC
>NZ_SSXE01000204.1 GCF_021699195.1 Nonomuraea sp. MG754425
GGTCCACGGGCCCGCTGCGCTCTCGGCCCGGTGGACCTCGTAGCCGGTGTCGCCGGTGGCGTTCCACGTCAGCGTGACGGACGGGGTGGCGGTGGCGTCGATCGCGGCGACGGTCAGGCCGGTGGGGGCGGTGGCGGGCCCGATCAGCACCGCGTTCACTCGGCCGTCCTGGCCGAAGCCCAGGTTGAGCTGCCCGTCGGAGACCCGCGCGGTGCCGGTGTAGTCGCCGTACGCGCCGGTGCTCGCGGTGATCGTGGTGCGGTTCTCGCCCTCGACGCTGAGCGTGGTGATGTTGGGCGCGATGGCGTCCCCGGAGAGCACGGTGAGCTCGTACTCCCCGTCGGGGACGTCCACGGCGAAGCCGTACGCGGCGGAGACGGTGAAGTCCCGCGTCACCGGGTCGGCGGTGCCGCGGTCGCGGAAGCCGACCGTCCGGTCCAGGCCGTAGCCCAGCTCGGGGGTGTGCAGGGTGGTGTGCGCGACGCGCGTGTAGCCCTCGGCCAGCGGGCTGGTGGTGGAGCCGAAGTCGAACCTGAGCCCGGGGGCCGGGTCGAGCGGGGCCGTCACGGCGGGGGCCGCCGTGACGGTCGGTGCCGGGATGGTCGATGCCGGGACGGCCAGGGCCGTGACCGCGGCGGCGATGAGTGCGAGCCTCACAGGCGTGCTCCCTGCCGAGTGATCCTAGGTAGACAACGTTCTAACGGCTGGGAAAGCGCTTGCCAAGGCCCATGTTCGCCACGGGTGAGCGGGCTACGCCCCGGCGGACAGACGCCCGCGGAACTCGGCCGTGGCGCTCTGGACGATCCGGTTCAGGTGCTCCAGTTCCTCTTCCGACGGCTCCCTGCCGAGCTGGACGCGGATCTGGAAGTCGTCGTCGTCCAGGGTCACGTCGAGCTCGGCCAGCAGGTCGCGCGGCAGCCTGCCGATGACGAACTCGCGGAACGCCGCGGCCAGCGCCCCCCGCACGTCGCCGCACCCGCAGGAGTGGCCCTCGGCGATGGCGCCGAGGTGGCCGCGGCCCTGGATCGCGTCGGGGTGCGCGACGTCGAGCGTGGACAGGCCCGCCTCGACCATCTCGCGGGCCTCCGTCAGCCGCTCCTCGTGCTGCAGGAGGAGCCCGAGCGCGACGCGGGCGCGGCCGAGCAACTCGGCGTCGCCGCCGAGACCGGCCTCCGTGACGGCCTCGCGCAGGCGGTGCTCCGCCTGCGCGGCCTGGCCGGCGGCGGACAGGGCCAGGCCCCAGTTACGCAGCACCTGGGCGCGCAGGTCGTGCCGGCCGAGAGCGTCCGCCCTGGTCAGGGCCTGCGCGTAGGTTCGCAGAGAGCCTTCCGTGTCGCCGGCGTCGTCCTGCGCCCTGGCCAGGCCGAGCGTCGCCATGAGCGCGTCCTGCGCCCGGCCCTGACGGTCGTAGGAGGCGAGCACCTTCCTGATCGCCTCCACCCGGCCCGTCTGGTCCCCGGCGTCGTGGCTGGTGTTGGCCAGGTGGGAGAGCGCGTTCAGGGTGACCTGGTGGTCGGGGCCGAGACGGGCCTCCAGGGCCGTGATCAGGCTGGTGAGCACGGGCCGCGCGGTCGCGGGGGCGTGCCGGGCGCGGGTCGTCACGGTGAGCGCGACCTGCTCGACGACCTCGTCCGGCAACTGGTCGAGCGCGGGGAAGACGGCCTCGCCGCCGCCCCCGGCCAGGACGACCTCCGCCCGCAGCGCCAGCGCGCCCGCGACCCGCTCGTGGCCGTTGCGCCAGAAGTTGCCGACCGCCTCCTCGACGACCTGCCGGGCCCCCGCGAGGTCGCCCCGCCGGAGCAGGACGTCGGCCAGCGGCTCCAGGACGTAGGCGTAGCCGGCATGCTCGCGGCCGTAGAACTCCTCCCGCTCCTGGAGGTTGCGGCGCAACTCGGTCTCGGCCTCGTCGAGCCGGCCGGCCATGGTGAGCACGGTGCCCAGGTTGAGCCGGTAGGTGAGGTGGTCCTTGTAGTACTCGCCGCGGCCGGGCGGCGGGTTGTCGCACGCGTCGCGGTAACACTCGGCGGCCCGGTCGAACTGGTTCGAGCTGAACAGGAGGTTGCCCAGGTCGCACTGTGTGGAGGCCCATTCGGGGCTGCCGTGACCGTGTGCCCGCTCGGCCGAGCGGAGCTCTTTCAGCATGAGCTGTTCGGCGTCCACCAGACGGCCCTCCTCCAGGAGGCCGTACGCGATGTCCAATGCCGTGGGTGATCCTGACATGGGCGGGAGTATAGGGATCATGGTCGGCGGATAAGGGGTGGTTGACCTGAGTGTCCGCTAAGCGATAAGTCCGTAGCTCTCTGTTACGAAGCGTGTGCAATGCGGAGTAGTGTCCTGGTCGTGCAAGGCAAAGAGCTGCGGAAAGGACGTTCCATGGGCAAGCGTCGTGTCGTCACCTCGCCGGTCGCCGTGCTGGCGGGAGCCGCACTGGCCGGAGGGGCGCTGCTGGGAGGGGGCGGTCCCGCCGCCGCGGCGGCGCGGGCGGGCGAGGCCCCCGCGTGCGTCGCCCGGGTGGTGGACGAGCAGTCCCAGGGCCTGATCGTCTGGCTGCGCAACGGGTGCGGACGGAGCGAGCGGGTCAAGGTCGTCATCTCGTGGGGCGCCGACGGTCCCTGCACGGCGCTGGCCGACGGCCAGTCACGCGAGTGGACCTTCAGGCTCGGCTCGTACGACAGGACGGTCACCTGCTGACCGCGCGGGCGGGGCGGGTGCGACCCCCGCCCGCGAGGGGGACTACCAGCGCTGGTGGACCTGCGGGCGGATGAGATCGTGGTAGACGTCCCGTACGGCCGCCAGCGTCGCGGGGTCCAGCGGCGCCACCCTGTCCGCGGCGGCGTTGGCCGTGGCCTGGCCCGGGTTGCGGGCACCCGGGATCACCACCGAGACGCCCTCCTGGTCCAGCACCCAGCGCAGCGCGAACTGCGCCATGGTGACGCCCTCCGGCACCAGCGGGGCCAGGCGGCGCACCGCGTCGAGCCCGGTGGCGAAGTCCACGCCCGAGAACGTCTCCCCGACGTCGAACGCCTCCCCGTGCCGGTTGTAGGTGCGGTGGTCGTCGGCGGCGAACGTCGTGTGCTCGTCGTACCTGCCCGACAGCAGGCCGCTGGCCAGCGGGACCCGGGCGATGACGCCCACCCCGGCGGCGCGGGCCGCGGGCAGGACCTCCGTGAGCGGCTTGAGCCGGAACGCGTTGAGGATGATCTGCACCGTCGCCACCCCCGGCCGGGCGATGGCGGTCAGGGCCTCCTCGCAGGTCTCCACGCTGACCCCGTACGCGGCGATCTTCTTCTCCGCCACCAGCGTGTCCAGCGCGTCGAACACGGCGTCCGAGGAGTAGACGGGCGTCGGCGGGCAGTGGAGCTGGACCAGGTCGATGGTGTCCACGCCCAGGTTCCGGCGCGAGCGCTCGTTCCAGGCGCGGAAGTTGGCCAGCACGTAGTTCGCCGGGACCTGCTCCATCCGGCGGCCCATCTTGGTGGCCACGGTGAGCCCCGGGTGCTCCTCGGCGAAGCGGCCGACGATCTGCTCGCTGCGCCCGTCGCCGTACACGTCGGCGGTGTCGACGAAGCTCACGCCCGCCTCGACCGCCGCGCGCAGCGTGGCGACGGCCTCGTGCTCCGTCACCTCGCCCCAGTCGGCGCCGAGCTGCCAGGCGCCGAGGCCGACCACCCCGACCCGGCGTCCGGTACGTCCCAACACCCGCTGTTCCATCTGTCCACCTCACAGGTAAGTGCCCGACCGGCACCAGTGTCCCGGATGGCGGCGGGCGCCGGAAACCGGGAGGTGAGCGAGTCGCGGACGCCGCACGTACGCTGAGTGTCATGATTCGTCCTGCCACACCCGCTGACGTGCCCGAGATCGTCAGCATGATCAACGAGCTCGCCGAGTACGAGAAGGCCGCCCACGAGGTGCGCGTCACCGAGGAGCAGCTCCACGACACCCTCTTCCGTGAGCACCCCGCCGCCTTCGCGCACCTCGCCGAGGAGGGCGGGCGGACGGTCGGCTTCGCGCTGTGGTTCCTGACCTTCTCCACCTGGCGCGGCACGCACGGCATCTACCTGGAGGACCTGTACGTGCGCCCGCAGCACCGCGGCGGCGGCCACGGGGTGGCCCTCATGCGGGAACTGGCCGGCATCTGCGCCGAGCGCGGCTACCAGCGCCTTGAGTGGTCGGTGCTCACCTGGAACGAGCCGTCCATCGCCTTCTACGACCGGCTCGGCGCGGTCAGCCAGGACGACTGGTACCGCTACCGGCTCGCCGACGAGCCGCTGGAGCGCCTGGCCGCACCGCGCGGCTGAGCGGCCGTGCGCGGCCCGGAACGGCCGCGAAGAACGGCGCGAAGGCCCGCGAAACGAAAGGCCGGCCAGGACGCGCGAAATCACGCAGGTCACGTACGGTGACGTGACCTGCGTGACATATTCGCGCTAAACGCCGGCGTGCGATCTGGCCCGCGCGCCCTCGTGCTCGAACATCTCCCCCGACGGCTCTTCGAGGTCGCGGTGCGTCTCCTCCAGCCGCAGCGCGACACCGAGCGCGAAGAACGTGGGAGCCCATTCACCGATGAAGATGCCCCACCGGTCGGCCCGGTCGAGCCCGGCCTCCTCGGTGCTTCGCGACAATAGCCAGGTCCCGAAGGACAACCCGATCGAGGCCAGCCCCGCGGCGTACATATGACCGGACTTCACGCCCATCTCATGCAGCTTTTTGATCATGTTTCCCCCCTTGCTGCAACTCCAGTTACCCCAGCGTCAGACAGGTAACCGATCATTACCGGGATGTTTCCGCTGTGACGGTTGTGCGGGGCTTGTTACCGAGGTGAATCACACGTAACGAGCGCACAGCCACGCACGGTCAAAGTGCGTAACGAGCGCTTCCTACCTTGAGGGCACGGATCGCCGAGCGTAGGAGAAGTCGATGGCGCGCTGGATCGCCGACTGGCACCCCGATGACCCAGCATTCTGGGAGAGTTCCGGCAAGCGCGTCGCACGGCGCAACCTGATCTTCTCGATCCTCGCCGAACACCTCGGCTTCACCGTGTGGACGTTGTGGAGCATCGTGGCGACCAAGATGGGGTCGTACGAGTTCTCCACCGACCAGCTCTTCTGGCTGGTCGCCCTGCCGAACCTGGTCGGCTCGGTGCTGCGGGTGCCCTACACCTTCGGGCCCGCGCGGTTCGGCGGGCGCACCTTCACCGTGGTCAGCGCGTTGCTGCTGCTCATCCCGGCGGTGCTGCTGAGCGTCGCGGTGAACAACCCGGCCACGCCGTACTGGCTCTTCCTGGTGATCGCGGCGCTGGCCGGCGTCGGCGGCGGCAACTTCGCCTCCAGCATGGCCAACATCACCTACTTCTACCCGCGCAAGCAGCAGGGTGTGGCGCTCGGCCTGAACGCCGCGGGCGGCAACATCGGCGTCAGCTCCGTCCAGCTCGTCATGCCGCTGGTGATCGGCTCGCTCGGGCTGGCCGCGGCCGGGTGGTTCTGGATCCCGTTCATCGTCGTCGCCGCCGTCTGCGCCTTCCTCTTCATGGACAACCTGACCAGCGCCAAGGCCGACCCGCGCGAGCAGCTCGCGGTCGCCGGCAAGGCCCAGACCTGGATCATGTCCTTCCTCTACATCGGCACGTTCGGCTCGTTCATCGGCTACTCCACCGCCTTCCCCCTGCTGAGCCAGAACATCTTCCCCGACGCCCCGTACGCCGTCGTCGCCTTCGTCGGGCCGCTGGTCGGCTCGCTCATCAGGCCCGTCGGCGGCCTGCTGGCCGACAAGCTCGGCGGCGCGCCCGTCACGCTGTGGAACTTCGCCGCCATGGGCGGCGGCATCCTGCTCGTCTGGCTGGCCAGCACCTCCGGCAGCTTCTGGCTGTTCTTCCTGGCCTTCCAGGTGCTCTTCCTCACCGCCGGCGTCGGCAACGGCTCCACCTACCGCATGATCCCGGCCATCTTCCAGGCCAAGGCCATCGCCGAGCGCGGCGAGAACGAAGAGAGCCTCATGTACGGCAAGCGCCAGGCCTCCGCCGCCATCGGCATCATCTCGGCGGTCGGGGCGCTCGGCGGCTTCCTCATCAACCGGGCGTTCGGCATGTCCTTCGCCGCGGCCGGCACCCCGGCCCCCGCCTTCCTCGCCTTCGGGGTCTTCTACCTGTCCTGCCTGGCCCTGACGTGGTGGTGCTACACCCGCAAGGTCGGCGCCAACACGGTGGCGAGCCTCGCTTATGCCCGGGTCTGACGTGGCGACGAAGACGCACTGCCCGTACTGCGCCCTGCAGTGCGGCATGGAGATCGGACCCGGGCTCGCCATCGGGCCCAGGACCGACATCCCGGCCAACGCCTCGGGGGCGCTGTGCCAGAAGGGCTGGACGGCGGGCGAACTGCTCACCAACGGCCGGCGGCTGACCACCCCCCTCCTGCACGGCGAGGCCGTGGACTGGGACGTCGCGCTCGACCACGTGGCCGACCGGCTGGCCGCCATCCGCGCCGAGCACGGCCCCGACGCCGTGGCCGTGTTCGGCGGGGGCGGGCTGACCAACGAGAAGGCGTACTCGCTCGGCAAGTTCGCCAGGGTGGCGCTGGGCACCAGCCAGATCGACTACAACGGCCGCTTCTGCATGTCCTCGGCCGCCGCCGCCTCGATCAGGGCGTTCGGCATGGACCGGGGCATGCCGTTCCCGATCACCGACCTGGACGAGGCCGACGTCGTCCTCATCGCCGGCGGGAACGTCGCCGAGACCATGCCCCCCTTCGTCCGGCACCTCGACGGGCCGCGGCTGATCGTGATCGACCCGCGCCGCACCCAGACCGCCAAGCTGGCCTGGCTGCACCTGCAGCCCACCCCCGGCACCGACCTGGCCCTCGCCCTCGGCCTGCTGCACCTCGCCATCGCCGACGACCTGGTGGACGAGGAGTACGTCGCCGCCAGGACCACCGGCTTCGACGAGGTGCGCACCTCCCTGTCGTCCTGGTGGCCCGAGCGGGTCGAGCGCGTCACCGGGGTGCCCGTCCACCAGATGCGGCAGGCCGTCAGGGCGCTCGCCGCCGTCGGCAAGGCGTACATCCTGACCGGACGGGGGGCCGAGCAGCACGCCAAGGGCACCGACACCGTCACCGCGTTCATCAACCTCGCCCTCGCCCTCGGCCTGCCCGGCAGGCACGGCTCCGGGTACGGCTGCGTGACCGGCCAGGGCAACGGGCAGGGCGGCAGGGAGCACGGCCAGAAGGCCGACCAGCTCCCCGGCTACCGCAAGATCGACGACCCCGCCGCCCGCGAGCACCTGGCCGGGATCTGGGGCATCCCGGCCGAGGACATCCCCGGCCCCGGGCGGTCGGCGTACGAGCTGCTCGACGCCCTCGGCACCCCGGACGGGCCGCGGGCGCTGCTGCTGTTCGGCTCCAACCCCATCGTCTCCGCCCCCGCCGCCGACCACGTCGCCGCCCGCATCGGCGCCCTCGACCTGCTCGTCACCTGCGACTTCGTCATGTCCGAGACCGCGGCCATGGCCGACGTCGTCCTCCCCGTGACGCAGTGGGCCGAGGAGAGCGGCACCATGACCAACCTCGAAGGCCGCGTCCTGCTGCGCCGCCGCGCCGTCACCCCGCCGGAGGGCGTCAGGAGCGACCTCGACGTCATCGCCGGGCTGGCCGGACGCCTCGGCCACACCTTCGAGACCGACCCCGCCGCGGTCTTCGACGAGCTGCGCCGCGCCAGCCAGGGCGGCCCCGCCGACTACTCCGGCATCACCTACGAGCGCATCGCGAACGAGACCGGCGTGTTCTGGCCCTGCCCGGCCCCCGGGCACCCCGGCACGCCGCGCCCGTTCCTCGACCGGTTCGCCCACCCCGACGGGCGCGCCAGGTTCACGCCCGTCCAGCACCGGCCGGCCGCCGAGGAGCCCGACGCCGACTACCCCGTCTACCTGAGCACCGGCCGGGTGCTCGCCCACTACCAGAGCGGCGCCCAGACCCGCAGGATCGCGCCGCTCGTCGAGGCCGCCCCCGAGCCGTTCGTCGAGCTGCACCCGGACCTGGCCGAGCAGCTCGACATCGCGGCCGGGGACGTCGTCCGGGTCAGCAGCAGGAGGGGCGAGGGCAGGGCCGTCGCCAGGATCAGCGACGCCATCAGGCGCGACACCGTGTTCATGCCCTTCCACTGGGAGGGCGCCAACCGGCTCACCAACCCGGCGCTCGACCCGACGTCGAGGATGCCGGAGTTCAAGGTCTGCGCGGTCAGGGTGGAGAGGGACTCATGAGGCTCGTCGTCGTGGGCAACGGGATGGCCGGGTCGCGGCTGGTCAGCGAGGTGCGCGCCCGCGATCCGCAGATGCGGATCACCGTGTTCGGCGCGGAGACGTGCCGGCCGTACAACCGGGTGCTGCTGTCCAACGTGCTGGCCGGCAGCTCCCGCCCCGAGCAGGTGCGGCTGCTCGACCCCTCCTGGTACGACGCCCACAACGTGCGGGCCGTCTTCGGCAGCGCGGTCGCCCACATCGACAGGGAGACCCGGCACGTCGTCACCGCGGACGGCCGGCGCGAGCCGTACGACCTGCTCGTGCTGGCCACCGGCAGCGACGCCGTCGTGCCGCCGATCCCGGGCGTCGGGCGGGCCGTGCCGTTCCGCACGCTCGACGACTGCGAGCGGATCATCCGGGCGGCCGGGAGCGCCCGGCGGGCCGTGGTCATCGGGGGCGGCCTGCTCGGCATCGAGGCCGCCCGCGGCCTGGCCGGGCGCGGCCTGCCGGTCACGCTGCTGCACCTGGCCGGCCACCTGATGGAGCGGCAGCTCGACGTCGAGGCGGGGGAGGTGCTCGGCGAGACCCTGAGCGGGCTCGGCGTCGAGATCCGCACCGGGGTGTCCGCCTCCGGGGTCGAGGAGGACGGCGTCCGGCTCGGCGACGGGGAGCTGGTCGAGGCCGACCTCGTCGTCCTGGCCTGCGGCGTGCGCCCGGTGACCGGGCTGGCCGCGGACGCCGGCCTGGAGGTGCGGCGCGGCGTCGTCGTGGACGACGAGCTGCGCACCGACGACCCGTCCGTGTTCGCCATCGGCGAGTGCGCCGAGCACGACGGCGTCGTCTACGGCCTGGTCGCGCCGGCGTGGGAGCAGGCCGCCGTGGCCGCCGACGTGATCACCGGCGGCAAGGGCCTCTACCGCGGCTCCCGGCTCGTCACCCGGCTCAAGGCCAAGAGCGTCGAGCTGGCCGCCATGGGCGAGACCCAGCTCGGCGAGGAGCAGGCGGAGGTGGTGCGCTTCAGCCACCGGGCCCGCGGCACCTACCGCAAGCTCGTCATCCGCGACGGCCGCCTGGTCGGCGTGATCCTGCTGGGCGAGAGCGACGCCGTCGGCACGCTCACCCAGCTCTTCGACCGCGGCGGGCCCGTGCCGGGCGACCGCGCCGGGCTGCTGTTCCCCGGGCTGTCCTCGGCCCCGGTGGCCGACAGCCCGACGCTGATGCCCGACGCGGCCCGGGTCTGCCAGTGCAACAACGTGACCAAGGGCCAGATCAGGGCGTGCTGGGAGGCCGGAGCCCGGGACGTGGCCGCCGTGGCGCTGGCCACCAGGGCCACGACCGGATGCGGAACGTGCCGCGACGCCGTGGAGGGCATCGTCGGCTGGCTGTGCGAGCAAGAAGGGGTTTCTGTATGACCAGGATCGTCGTCGTCGGGTACGGACCGACGGCTCACCGGCTCGTCGAAACCCTGGCGAGCAAGGGCTTCGACGGCACCGTCACCGTCATCGGGGAGGAGCCGCGACCGGCCTACGACCGTGTGGCGCTGACCTCGTACCTGTCCGGCACCACCGTCGAGGACCTCACCTACGAGGTGCCCGCCGGGGTCGTCACCAGGCTGAACACCCGCGTCACCGGCATCGACCGGCGGGCCGGGCGGGTCGAGCTGGCGGGCGGCGGCAGCGAGCCCTACGACGTGCTCGTGCTGGCCACCGGCTCCGCGCCGTTCGTGCCGCCGGTGCCCGGGGCCGAGCACGCGCACGTCTACCGCACCATCGAGGACCTCGACGCGATCAGGACGGCCGCCAAGGACGCCGTGGAGGGCGTCGTGGTCGGCGGCGGACTGCTCGGCCTGGAGGCCGCCGACGCGCTGCGGGCGCTCGGCCTGAAGACGCACATCGTCGAGATGAGCCCCTGGCTGATGCCACGCCAGGTGGACGAGGGCGGCGGCGCGGTGCTGAAGTCGCACATCGAGGGGCTCGGCCTGGGCGTGCACGCCGGGGCGGGCGTGCGGGAGATCGTGGCCGACGGCGACGGCCGGGTGCGCGGGCTGCGCACGCCCGACGGCACCGTGCTGGACGCGCAGGTGGTGGTCTTCTCGGCGGGCATCAGGCCGCGGGACGAGCTGGCCAGGTCCTGCGGGCTGGAGGTCGGCCCCCGGGGCGGCGTCGTGGTGGACGCGGGCATGCTGACCTCCGACCCCGCGATCTACGCGGTCGGCGAGTGCGCCCTGGCCGGCGGCATGGTGTACGGCCTGGTCGGGCCGTGCAACACGATGGCCGAGGTGGCGGCCGACCGCATCACGGGCGGCTCCTCGGCGTTCGAGGGCGCCGACCTGTCCACCAAGCTCAAGCTGCTGGGCGTCGAGGTGGCGCAGTTCGGGGCCATGGAGGGGGCGCTCGACGTCACCTACATGGACCCGGTGGCCGGCGTCTACAAGAAGCTGTTCATCAGCGACGACGCGCGGACGCTGCTCGGCGGCATCTGCGTGGGCGACGCCTCGCCGTACACGTCGTTGCGGCCGTTCGTGGGCAGGGAGCTGCCGGCATCGCCGTCCGACCTGCTGTTCAGCGGGGCGGGCGCGCAGCTCGACCTGCCGGACGAGGCGCAGGTCTGCTCGTGCAACAACGTGTGCGCGGGCGACATCCGCACGGCCGTCGCCGACCAGGGCGCGACCGACGTGCCCGGTCTCAAGGCGTGCACGCGGGCCGGCACGAGCTGCGGCAGTTGCGTGCCGATGCTCAAGCAACTGCTGGAGAAGTCGGGCGTCGAGGTCAGCAAGGCGCTGTGCGAGCACTTCACGTACTCGCGGGCGGAGCTGTTCGACATCGTCCGGGTGCGCGGCATCACGACCTTCTCCGAGCTGATCAGCCGGCACGGGCACGGCAGGGGCTGCGACATCTGCAAGCCGGCGGTGGCCTCGATCCTGGCCTCGCTGCACAACGGGCACGTGCTGGAGGGCGAGCGCGCCGCGCTCCAGGACACCAACGACGCCTTCCTGGCCAACATCCAGAAGAACGGCACGTACTCGGTCGTGCCGCGCATCCCCGGCGGCGAGATCACGCCGGACAAGCTGATCGTGATCGGCGAGGTGGCCAGGGACTTCGGCCTCTACACCAAGATCACCGGCGGGCAGCGCATCGACCTGTTCGGGGCCCGGGTCGACCAGCTCCCGGCGATCTGGCAGCGGCTGGTGGAGGCCGGGTTCGAGTCGGGGCACGCCTACGGCAAGGCGCTGCGCACGGTGAAGTCGTGCGTCGGCTCGACCTGGTGCCGCTACGGCGTGCAGGACTCGGTGGGCATGGCGATCGCGCTGGAGCTGCGCTACCGGGGCCTGCGCTCGCCGCACAAGCTGAAGTCGGCCGTCTCCGGCTGCGCCCGCGAGTGCGCCGAGGCCCGCTCGAAGGACTTCGGCATCATCGCCACCGACCAGGGCTGGAACCTGTACGTCGGCGGCAACGGCGGCTTCAAGCCCCGCCACGCCGACCTGCTCGCCCACGACCTGACCACCGACGAGCTGATCAGGACCATCGACCGGTTCCTGATGTTCTACATCCGCACCGCCGACAGACTGCAACGCACCGCCGCCTGGCTCGAGTCGCTGGACGGCGGACTCGACTATCTCCGCGAGGTGATCATGGAAGACTCCCTGGGCATCTGCGCCGACCTGGACGCGCAGATGGACTACCACATCGCCACGTACGCCGACGAGTGGGCCGCGACGCTGGACGACCCGGAGAAGCTGAGCCGGTTCGTGAGCTTCGTCAACGCGCCCGGCGTGCCCGACCCGTCGATCGTGTTCGCCAGCGAGCGCGGCCAGATCAAGCCGGTGATGGCCCGATGAACTGGACGACGATCTGCGCCTTCGAGGCGCTGCCGCCGGAGCGCGGCGTGTGCGCGCTGGTCGAGGGCGCGCAGGTGGCGATCTTCCGTACCTACGAGGACGAGGTGTACGCGCTCGGCAACCTCGACCCGTTCAGCGGGGCGTACGTGCTCTCGCGCGGCATCGTCGGCACCCGGCTGGGGGAGCCGACGGTCGCCTCGCCGCTGCACAAGCAGGTGTTCTCGCTGGCCACCGGGCGCTGCCTGGACGACGCCTCGGTGTCCGTGCCGCGTTACGCCGTACGGGTGGGCGTCGGCGGGCACGTGGAGGTCAGCCTCGAACAGCGGGTGGAGGTCGGCGTCTGACAGCCGTGACGTGAGACGGCCCAGGTCGCGTGGCGCGGCCTGGGCCTTCCGGCGTGCGGGCCGGGGCTAGCCGTTCTGTCCTGTGCTCGCCTCGACCGGTGGGTAGGCGTGCGTGCCGCGATGGGCCGCGGGTAGCACGCAGCGACGTCCGGACTCCATGTTCTCGCAGCGTTCTGCGTCGTCGCGCTGGGGGAGGGGTGCGGGATTCGTCCTGGTTTGCGGCACTGGATTGACGCTATCGGCGCTCCTGTGCGGGCTGGTATCGGTGCGGCAACGATCGCGGCTCTGACCGGTCTCTCCAATACGCGTGAAGCGATTCCGTGAGAAATATCCGGACGAGGTAAAGGGGTCGTGCGAAGTGCATAAACCGCGCATTCGCCGCCGACCGGCGCGGGCATCAAAGCGGCCATGAGCAAGATTTCTCATCGCAGGGCACTCCTGCTGGCCGCGATCGTCCCCGCCCTCCTGGTCGCGGGCTGTTCCGCGGGGAACAACACACAGGCGATGAAGGGCGCGGCGAACGCGCCCACCGACATGGACTCCATGTCTCCGGAGGAGAGCGGGATGGAGTCCCCGGAGACGACGGAGACCGGCGAGGCGTCTCCGTCGGAGACCGGCGCGGGAGGCGAGGCGCAGACGGCCGTCCAGGGCTTCTTCACCGCGCTCAAGTCGGGCAACCTGGACCAGGTCGTCGGCTCGTTCTCCGACGACGCGATGGTCGCGGTGAACGGCCAGGCCACCGCCGAGGGCAGCTCGGCGATCCGCACCCTGTTCCAGAAGCAGCTCCAGGGCAACGGCATGGGGCAGGCCACGCACAAGATCGAGGAGTCGCGGCCGCTCGGGGACGAGGACGCGTCCGTCTTCGCGACGAGCAAGCAGGGCAACGACAACTTCCGCGAGCTGTTCGTCCTCATGAAGGACGGCGGGGCGTGGAAGATCTCGCAGTTCATGAGCAACAAGGGCGCCTGAGCGGCTCAGGTTTTCCGCACGGCCCGTGAAGGGGGCGACGGGGGCGGCCGGATCGCGGGCGATCGGCCGCCGCCTTTGCGTCGGGGGTGGTGCCGGAAACCGGCTCGGCCGGTGGCCGTCGTGCGATTAAGGCGCGGTCGGGGTGCGGTGAATGCGCGATTGGCGCGCATTGAATCCGGAAATATGCGTTTTTTGTGGTGCGGTTGAATTCTCGGCCGACGGTTATTGTCGCGTGCCGTTCCTGACGATGGGGCGCCTTCGGCATGAGTGCCGGGAACCTCGGGGCGGGCTCCGGTGTATCCACACCGGAGGTGGTCCCATGAGGCAGATCATGGTCGTGCTGGCTACGGTGGCCGCGTTGTTCGCCGGGAGCGTCCCGGCCGCGGCCGCCGGGGCGTGGGCGGTGACGTATCTGGATCCCGTGCCGTCCCGGTTCGCGGGCGGGCAGTCGTACGCGCTGGGGTTCTGGGTGCTGCAACACGGCACCCATCCGTTCGAGGGGAAGATGGATCCCGTCGGGCTGCGGCTCACGAAGGCGGGCGGCGAGGTCCTGGAGTTCGCCGGGACGCCGCTGCCCGAGGCGGGGCACTACGTGACGTCCGTGGTGGTGCCCGAGGGCGTGTGGAAGGTGGCGGGCGTTCAGGGGCCGTTCGAGCCGTACGAGGTCGGGACGCTCACCGTCCCCGGCTCCCTGCGGATCGACCCGGTGCCGGAGAACCTGGCGGACACGTCCTCCGGGGTCGAGGACTTCTGGGGTGCCGTGCGCCCGCCCGGCTTCGCGCCCGGCAAGGGGACCGTCTCGTTCGCGACGCCGTCGGCGCCTGCTCCCGTGTCGGCTCCCGTGGCGGCCACCGCGCCGACCCGGCCGGATGGCGTGCCCGCGTACATGCTGCTGCCGGCCGCCGCCGGTGGCGCGGTGCTGGCGTGGGCGGCGCTGCGCCTGCGCGGGAGGCGGCGCGAGGAGGAGCCCGGCCCGGATCGCCCGTCGGCGGACACCATCGTCATTTCTGGGTAGGGACGGGACAGACCGCCGGGGTACGCCCGCGACGCCCTTCTCTCCCGAGCGGCGCGCGTCGCGGGTGTATCCCGGTATCCGTGTCCGGCGGGGGTGAAGGTGTCGTGGGTGCGGTGTTGTGGCTGGTAGGGGTGCTGGCGGTGGGGGTCGCCGGGGTGTACGCGGCGTCCGCCGTCCTCTCGCCCCGCGGCGTGGCCGGGAGCGGGCCCTTCCTGTCGGGGGCGTGGCCGAGGGAGCACGCGATGTCCCGCTTCCACGTGCGGTGGTACGCCGTGACGCTGGTGTTCCTCGCCTTCGACATGGAGATGGTCTTCATGTACCCGTGGGCGGTCGTCGTGGCCGAGGTGGGGGCCATGGCCGTGGTGGAGATGTTCGCCTTCCTGGGGTTGTTGCTGGTGGGGGTGCTGTACGCCTGGCGTGAGGGGGCGTTCCGGTGGGCGTGAGGGAGTGGCTGCTGCGCCAGGCCGCCCTCCGGCCGCGGCCGCTCGTCGTGGGCTGCCCGTACGGCACCCGGGCGCGGCTGCTCGTCGAGGCGGAGGCCGATCGGCGTGGATGGGTGGCCGCCGCGGCCCCGGCGGAGGCCGGGCTGCTGGTGGTGTGCGGGGCCGCCGGGAGCGAGATCGGGCAGGCCGTCGAGGTGGTGTGGGAGGCGGTGCCCGCTCCGCGCGTGCTGGTCGAGGCGGCCTCCGACGCGTCGGCGGGCGCCGTGCGCCGGGCCCTCGACGACGCCGTCGCGGAGCTGGCGGCCGGTGGCCTCGACGGCGGCGCGCGCCACGGGGACGCGGGGCGTCCGGTGGCCATGGCCGGGCGGGGCCGGGACCGGGACGGGCTGACGCTCGATCGGCTGCACGTGCCGCTGGGGCCGGTGCTGGCCGACTGGCCCGCCGGGCTGGTCGTCGAGACGGTGCTGCAGGGCGACGTGATCCAGGAGGCCGTCGTGCGAGCCGCCTCCGCCGGTGCGGACGGGGTGAGCTTCTGGGACCCGCCCCGCCGGGACGAGACGGACCGGGACGAGACGGACCGTGACGAGACGGAGCGGCGCGAGGCGGCCCGGTGCCTGGACAGCCTCGGCCGGTTGCTGGCCGTGGCCGGATGGCCGGGTGCGGCCCGGGAGGCCCGGCGGCTGCGCGACCGGCTGCTCGCCGGGGCCGCGCCGGCCGGACTGCGGCGCGACTGCGAGCGGTTCGCCCGGCGGGTGCGGCGGTCGAGGGTGCTGCGGTGGATGCTGCGCGGGGTCGGCCCGGTCGAGGGCCGCGCGGGCGTGCCGGAGCGGCTGCGGGGTGACGCGCTCGACCGGGCGTACGGCTGGCTGGACACGCTCCCGTCCCCGCTGCCGGACGACCCCGCGCCCGCGACGCAGAACGGCGGCTCCCGCCACGACGGCGATCCCGGCGGGGCCGGGGCGTGTGGTGGTGGTCAGCGTGTGGATCGGGTCGTGGGGGCGGATGGTGCGGACGGGGTGGTGCTCGGGTTGCTGGCGGGGTTGCTGGTCGGGGCCGAGTCGGCCGTGGCGCGGTTGATCGTGGCGAGCCTCGATCCCGACCTGGACCGGCTGCCCGCGAGCGCGGCGGTGCGCCGTGGATGAGGGGACCGGTGCGGCGGCGGTGTCGCTGGTCGTGTCGCTGGCGGTGCTCGCGTACGGGGCGGCGGCCCTCGACGCCGGGCTCGGCGGGGCGAGAGGGGCGGCCGGCGCGCCGTTGCGGGAGGCGGCCCGGCTGCTCGTGCAGGGCAGGCGGCGCACGCTGGTGCCCGACACGCTGCTCGTCCGCACCGGCACGGTGCTCCTGCCGCTCGCCGCGCTCCTGGCCGCGACCGTGCTGCCCGCCGGCGACCGGCCGGTGCTGGACTCCGGCGTCGGGATCGTCTGGTTCAACGCCATGGAGGTGTGCGTCTGGGGCGCGCTGTGGCTGGTCGGGTGGGGCGTCAACTCCGTGTACCCGCTGATCGGCGGGTACCGGTTCCTGGCCCAGGGCCTGAGCTACGAGCTGCCGCACATGTTCGCGCTGATCACCGTGGCGCTCGGGGCCGGGTCGCTGCGGATCGCGGACGTGGTGGCCGCGCAGCGCGAGGTGTGGTTCGTGGTCTGGATGCCGGTTGCGTTCGTCGTCTACCTGGTCTCGGCGCTCGCGATGGCCTTCTGGGGCCCCATGGGGGAGCCGGTCGGGCGGAACGTGGCCGGTGGGGTGCCCGCCGAGTTGTCGGGAGCCGACCGGCTGGTGTTCGCGGCCGGCCGGTACGCGCTGCTCGTCGTCGTGGCGGCCGCCGCCGTGCCGCTGTTCCTGGGCGGCGGGGCCGGGCCGGTGCTGCCCGGCTGGGCCTGGACGGCGGTCAAGACCGTGGCCGTGCTGGGCGGGCTGGTGCTGGTCGGGCAGCGGGTCCCGGCCGTGCGGATGGATCGGTTCACCGAGTTCGCGTGGGTGGTGCTGATCCCGCTCACGCTCCTGCAGACGCTGGTCGTCGCGATCGTGGTGCTGCCGTGAGCACCGCCGTGGGGTTCTGGACGCTGGCCGTGCTGGCCGTGGCCGGCGGGGCGGCGGTGTTCGTGGTGAACTCGATGGCGCGGGCCACGTTCGCGCTGCTCACCTCGCTGCTCGCGGTGGCCGGCACGCTGCTGCTCGTCGATCTCGGCTACGTCGGGGTGCTGGTCGTCCTGATGATGGTCATGGAGATGCTGGTCATGGCCGTCTTCATGATCATGTACATGATGAACCCGGCCGCTGGCGCTCATGGAGCGGAAGATGCCGGTGATGATGGTGATCGGGATGGCCATCCTGGCGACGATGATCTCCACCGTGGTGCTCGCCACCCACCGGGGACGGTACGACCGATGACCCTCCAGAGCTTCCTGCTGCTCGCCGCCGCGCTGTTCTCGATCGGCCTGTACGGCGCGCTGTCCCAGCAGTCGATCGTCATGCTGATGATGGGCCTGGAGCTGATGATCAACGCGCTGATCGCGGCCGGCGGGGCGTTCTGGTACTACGTCGCCCCGCACAACGCCGACGGCCAGGTCCTCGTGCTGGTGGCCGTCACGGTGATGGCGCTGGAGATGGCCATGGGCTTCGCGGTCACCACCGCGATCTTCCGCGCCCGCGACGTGGATCTGACCGACGAGGCGGGAGACCTGAAGGGGTGAACGCGCTGCTCCTGTGGCTCCTGCCCGGCCTGCCCCTGGGCGCGGGCGGGCTGCTGCTGCTCGTCCGGCGCTGGGCACGTCCCGTGGCGATCTCTGTGGCGGCGCTGACGCTGGGGCTCGCCGTGCACGCCGCCGTGACCAGGCCCGCCGTGGCCGTCCGGCTGCTGCTCGGCGAGGGGGCGGCCGTGGACGGGCTGTCGGCGGTCATGGTCGTGACGGTGGCGGCGGCGGGGCTGGCGGTGCTGGTGTTCGCGGCCGGGGAGCCGCTGGGGGCCCGCTTCCACGGGCTGATGCTGATCTTCCTGGGCGCGATGCTCGTCACCGTGACGGCCGGTGACCTCGTCCTGCTGCTGATGGGGTGGGAGGTCATGGGCGCCATGTCGTACGCGCTCATCGGCTACCGGTGGCGCGACCCCGGGCGGGTGCGCTCCGGCGCGGTCGCCTTCCTCACCACCCGCGCCGGTGACCTCGGGCTGTACTTCGCGGCGGGCGCGGCCCTGGCCGGAGGCGGCGACCTGGCTCTGGGCGGGCTGCCGGGGCTCCCGCCCGGCTGGCGGGACCTGGTCGCGGGCGGGATCGTGCTGGCCGCGCTGGGGAAGTCGGCGCAGCTTCCGTTCTCGTACTGGTTGTCGCGGGCGATGGACGGGCCGAGCCCCGTCTCGGCGCTGCTGCACTCGGCGACCATGGTGGCGGCGGGCGCGTACCTGCTGCTGCGCGCGCAGCCGCTGCTCGCCGCCACCGGGTGGGCGGCAGCGCTGGTGACGTGGACGGGGGCGGTGACGGCGCTGCTGCTCGGGGCGGTGGCGGTGGCGCAGCGGGAGCTCAAGCAACTGCTCGCCGCCTCCACCTGCGCGCAGGTCGGGTACATGGTGTGCGCGGCGGGGGCG
>NZ_SSXE01000205.1 GCF_021699195.1 Nonomuraea sp. MG754425
GTGCCGAGCCGGACCGGCTTGGCCCCCCGCCCCGGCCCGTCGGCCTCCCGCCGCTGTCCGTCGGCGTGCCGGCTCTGCTCGGCCTCCCGGCCCGGCTCGGCACGATGACGACCGGGGGCGGCCGAGGGGACGGACCGCGGTGGCTGCTGACCGCTCCGGGGCTGAGGCGCGCTGGGCCGGAGCCGGGAGTCGGCGACCGGCGGCACGGGTGGCGCGGCGGGCTGGGCGCCGGAGCCGCCACCACCCCCGCGGCCCGCGGCGGCACCGGTGCCACCTGGTGACGCTGGGCGCGCGCGGACGGGGGCCGCCGCCGGGGTGTCGCGGGAACGCGCGCTCCCCGGGACGGGCTCAGCACCGGAACGGGCGGCGCCCACGGCGTTCCGGGCCACCCCCGCGGCCCTCCCGACCCCGGTGGCCCTGGTGGACACCCGGCCGGCGGCCCGGTCGGCACGGCCCGACGTCGCCGTGGCCTCAGCGGAGGTCGATATCCCGGCCTTGCCGAACGCCTCCTTGAGCTCCGCCTCGGTGGGCTCGTCGGTCGCCGGCGGCGTGCGGCCCCCCGACGTGAGCCGTCTGGCGACCGCCACCGCGCCGGCCTCGCGGGTCATGCCCATCTCCGCCCAGGTGAGCCCGCCGGGGGTGATGTCCTGTGGCCGCGCCCGCTCGGGATCGAAGACCCGGACGTGGCCCACCCCTCCGGCCGCGAGCAGGGCGACGACCTGCGCCCCGATCCGCCCTGCCCCGTAGACCCGCACGCGTGACCCCCTGCGGCGCTCGAAGAGGGCGATCATGCCGTCGGGGGCGGTGGAGGCGAGGTCAAGGGCGTTGAGGTCGGGTCTGAGGCGATCTCGCTCGGGCAGCGGCAGGTCTCGCAGGGAGCCCGGACCGGTGGCGGCGTCGTGGATCGCGCCCTGGGCGGCCAGTTGGTCGAGCAGGGACCGGGCGCGGAACTCGTCGAGACCCGCGCGGGCCGCGGCACGCAGGACGGCCTCCAGATCGCGGGTGCCGTCGAGACCCTCCACCCACTCTCGCGCGGACGGGGTCAGGCCGCTCAGCGTGACCGCACGCAGGGGGTGGGTGCCGAGTTGCAGGGTGCGCTCGTCGCGCAGAACGCGTCGCAGGGCGGGCTTCACACGTGGCCTCATGGCGGGAAAGGTTTCCATGCCGGAGCAAGATCCCGAGCGGGTTCGGCGGCGGCTGTGGACAACTCACGAAATGCGCTCCGGCCTGTGGACGAAGAAAAGATCAGCCAGGGCGGATCTCTCTGTCCATAGGGGATTCGGTCCTCCGATAGCTCGATTTCAGGACCCGTTAACGTGATCTCCGATGGACCGCCCCAGTACGGCCGATGCGCGCCAAGTGCCCGTTCCGGCGAATGCGTCCGCGTTACGCTTCCCCGCATGAACGAGCTCTCGGTTGATCGCAAAGACGACGGAGTCGTACTCATCACCCTCAACCGTCCCGACATGCGCAACGCCATGACCGACACCATGACCGCGGAATGGCGCGAGACCATGGCGGGCCTGGCCGCCGACCGGGAGGCCCGCTGCCTCGTCGTGACGGGTGCGGGCACGGCGTTCTCCTCCGGCGGCGACCTGTCGTGGATCGGCGAGCGCGGCGCGGAGGCCGTGCCGGCGCTGCGCGAACGCATGCTGGCCTTCTACCGCACCTGGCTGATGATCACGGAGCTCGAGATCCCCACCGTCGCCGCCGTCAACGGCCCGGCGGTGGGGGCGGGCCTGTGCGTGGCGCTGGCCTGCGACCTCGTGTACGCCGCCGACGACGCCAAGCTCCTGGCCCCGTTCGCGTCCCTGGGGCTGCACCCGGGCATGGCGGCCACGTACCTGCTGCCGAGGAGGTCGGCCGGGCTGGCGCGCGAGATGCTGCTGACGGGGCGCACGGTGACCGGAACGGAAGCAGCGGATAAAGGTCTAGTAAATCAAAGTTTCCCGAAAAATGACCTAATGTCGGAGGTGGGAGGCATAGCCGAGAAGATCGTCCAGAACGCACCCATTGCCACAAGGCTCACCAAAGTGGCCCTGAACCAAGACCATCAAGACCTGGAAGCCGCTCTGAGGTGGGAATCCTTGGCTCAGCCGGTGACCATGACGTCCGCCGACATGATCGAGGGACTGGCCGCGCATCGGGAAAGGCGCATGCCCAAATTCACCGGCTCTTAATCATCTGACCAGCAGAAACAAGGTCCAACCTCTGTGGAATTTCGTCAGTCTCGGCTACCGTGCATATGTGCCCCCCGAGACAGTCGAGGTTCGTCGCAGTTCTCGTCGCCGGCGAACGGTCTCCGCATACCGCGACGGTGACAAGACGATCGTGCTGCTGCCCGCCTGGCTGAGCGGCGAAGACGCGGATGAATGGGTGAGCCGCATGCTCGATCGGCTGGCCGCCAAGGAACGCAGGCGACGGCCGACCGACGAGGCCCTGCTCGAACGCGCCAAGGAACTGTCGGCGAAGTACATGGACGGCGAGCCCGACCCCGTGAGCGTGCGCTGGGTCGACAACCAGCAGCACCGCTGGGGCTCGTGCACCCCCGAGACCGGTACGATCCGGATCTCCACCAGGCTCAAGGGCCTGCCCGAATGGGTCATCAACTATGTGATCATCCACGAGCTCGCGCACCTCCTGGTGCCCAGCCACGGGCCCAAGTTCTGGGCGCTGGTAGAACAGTATCCGAAGGCGGAGCGGGCCCGCGGGTTCCTCGAGGGATTCTCCGCGGCGGCCCACACGGCACCGGAGGAGTGTTGACGCGCATCGCCGCGGTCCTGGCACGACAGCGCATGGCACAGGCGGCGCCCCGGGGCGTCGATCCGGACGAGTTCCTGCGGGCGGTGGCGGAGGACACCTACGAGGTCGTCGCCGGCCTCGAACTCGTCACCCCCGTGCTGCTCACCAGTGTCCCCGGCCTCGACGACATCGTCTGGCCCGGCACCGAGGTGATCACGGTCGCCGAGGACGAGCCGCTGACGGCCGTTCTCACCCGCCTCCGGCCAGGCTCGTCCGGCGAGGATCAGGTGGCCGTGGTCAACGCCGACGCCCCCGACCTGCCACCTCTCCTGATCGGCAAGCTGTTCAGGGAACTGGGCAGGGCAGAGATCACGATCTGCCCGGCCGAGAGCGGCGGCGCCGTGGCCATGGCCTGCGCGCTCCCCGCCCCGTCCTGGGCCGACTTCGACCTCGACGCGTACGACGTCGTCAAAGAGCTGCGCGCGCAGGCCCCGGGCCCGCGCCGGGTCGCCACCACCCCTGGCTGGCACCGCCTGCGACGACCGGAGGACGTCGAGCGCCTCGACCCCGGCCTCGAAGGCTGGGACAACACCAGGGCGCTGATCAGGGCACGGTGAGCTCGGCCAGCACGGCCCGGTGATCGGTGCCGGGCACGTCGCGGACGCTGACCTCCCGCACCCCCACCCGCTGATCCACGAGCACGTGGTCGATCGTGATGAGCGGCGGCACCCGCTTGTTCGCCGGCCACGTGGGGATCAGCCCGGCCCCCACCTGGTCGGCCGCGTCCTTGTAGCCTCGCGACAGCAGCCCCCGCATGGCGGCGTGGTCGAGCGAGGCGTTGAAGTCGCCCGCGATGATCCTGATCCGGTCGGGGGAGGCCGAGGGGAAGGCGGCCAGCGCCGTGTTCCAGTCGCCGACCTGCGGCCCCAGCGGCGGGAACGGGTGCGCGTCGATGAACTCGATCGGAGCACCCCCGGGCAGCGCGATCGTCGCCGCCGGCATCTGGTGCCCGACGGGCGGCATGAGGTCCCAGAGCGCCTCGACCGGATGCCTGGAGTAGATCCCGCTCCCGCCTGCGCTCCACTCGTCCTGCAACACCCGGTACGGCATGATCTCCTTCAGCCCGGCGGCGTCGAGGTCGGCCACCGCGCCGGGGGTCAGCTCCTGCGTGTTCAGCACGTCGGGGCCGAACTCCCGCACCAGCTTCATGATCGTCGCGACGTCCGCCCGGCCGAACAGCATGTTGATCGTCATGACCTTGAACGGCCTGCCGGTGGTGGCCTCGGCCGTGCCGAGCGCCCTGGGCAGCACGCTGAAGCCGAGCGCCGTGGCCGACAGCAGCGCCACGACGGCCGCGGCGCGCCGGCGCCCGACCGCGGCGATCAGCAGCGGGACGAGCGAGCCCGCCGCCGCGTACGGGGTGGCGGTCATGAGCTGTGTGGGCAGCGAACCCCGCTCGAGCCCGGCCACCCTGGCCACCGCCCAGGCGGCGAACGGGGTAACCGCGACCCAGGTCAGTGCCGTTGTGGGGAATTTCCTGCGGTTGCGGACGGGTGTCACGATCGTGCCGCCGACGGCGGAAGTCTCCACGCAGGCCCCCCTTTGGAACGACGCAATGGACTCTAGCCAAGCATGCGCGAGCCCGAGTTGAGCGCGGCCTGTCCGCGTACGGCCAATCTGCGCGTCGCCTCGTCGGTCGGCTCGGGGATCGCGTCGACCGGGAACCAGCGCAGGTCGAGCGACTCGTCGCTCATCACGGCCTCGGCCCCGGCGGGCGCGACGGCCGCGTACTCGACGTCGAGGTGCCAGCTCTGCGGCGGATGGCACCACACGGCGTGCCTGTCGACCGCGAGCGGGCCCGGCAGCAGGTCGAGCCCGGAGATCCCCGACTCCTCCCACGCCTCCCGCAGCGCCACCGCCGCGAGTGACGTGTCGGAGGCCTCGCAGTGGCCACCCATCGGCAGCCATTTCCCGGCTTTGGGGTGCAACGTGAGCAGCACCTTGGAGCCGTCGTGCGACAGCACCGCCGTGGTCGCCGTCAGATGTCCGGGGACGCACTCGCGGGACATCGCGTCGTCGTGCGCCCGCAGGTGCTTGAGGAACTCGGCGCGCAGCGCCTCCTCCTCCGGGGTGGGAGCGGTCCAGGCGGACAGCACCTCCACCGCGTCCTGGTGCAGCAGGCTCAAGCTTGGCCGTCCTTGCCGTCGTCGGGCCCGGAGTCGTCCGGGTGGGAGTCGTCAGGCTTGGTCTCGAGCTGTGAGATGTCCCACGCCGCCTCGCCCAGGACGAACGCCTCGGGGTCGTCGAGGTCCTCGGCCGTCGGCATCAGGTCGGGGTGGCCCCACAGCGCGTCGCGCCCGTCGAGGCCGCGCGCGCTCTCCAGCGCCCGCCACAGGGCCGCGGCCTCGCGCAGCCGCCTGGGCCGCAGCTCCAGCCCCACCAGCGTGCCGAACGTCAGCTCGGCGGGCCCGCCGGTGGCGCGCCGGCGGCGTACGGTCTCCGCCAGCGCCACGGCGGAGGGCAGCTTGCCCTGCGCGGCCTTGTCGACCACGGTGGCCACCCAGCCTTCGACCAGCGCGAGCATCGTCTCCAGCCGCGCCAGCGCGGCCTTCTGCCGCTCGGTCTCCTCGGGCTTGAGCAGGTTGCCCCCGCTCAGCGCCTCCTGGATGGCCTGCGGGTTGTTGATGTCGAGCCCGCGGATCTGCTCCTCGAGCGCCGAGGTGTCGACCGTGATGCCCTTGGCGTATTCCTCGACCGCGCCCAGCAGGTTCGAGCGCAGCCACGGCACGTGCTGGAACAGCCGGTGGTGGGCGGCCTCGCGCAGCGCCAGATACAGCCGGATCTCGTCGGCCGGGATCTCCAGGCCCTCGCTGAAGGAGGCGATGCCGCCGGGCAGCAACGCGGCCTTGTCGGACAGCGGCACGCCGATGTCGGTGGTGCCGATGACCTCGCGCGCCAGCGAGCCGAGCGCCTGCCCGATCTGCTGGCCGACCATCATGCCGCCCATCTGTTTCAGCATGCCCATCAGCGGCCCGGCCATCTGCTGGGCCTCGGGAGGCAGCCCGCTGCCGCCGAGCGCGCCGCCCATGGTGTCGACCATGCGCTCGGCGATCGGCTCGCACAGCTTGCGCCATGTCGGGACCGTGTTCTCGATCCACTCCGACCGGCTCCAGGCCTGCGGGGCGGACACGCCGCTGGGCAGCGTCGTCGCCTCGTTGAGCCACAGGTCCGCCAGGCTGAGCGCCTCGACGATCTGGCGGCGCTCGCCTTCCATGACGCTCGGGTCGCCCTCGGCGACCACGGCGTGCCGGGCGATGTTCTTCGCCATGTCCCAGTTGACAGGGCCTGAGCCCTGCGGAGCCGACAACATGTCGGCGAACTGGCGCATCGCCTGAGCCATCTGCTCAGGGTTGCCGAACATGCCGAACGGGTTTTCGTTTGGGTCGTTTTCGCGACCTGGCAGGTCAGTCACCGCTCTACCTCGTGCAGGATGGAGGAGTCCACATCCGCCACGTTAGTCGTCCTACGGCGGATCAGTGCAAAGTGAGGACCTGGTGCCTACCTCGAAACGCCCGCGCCAACCCGTCGTCGCCGTAACGGGCGCGGCCTCCGGCCTTGGCCGCGACGTGCTCGCGAAACTCGTGACCTCCGCGGATTTCCGCAGAGTGGTGGCCATCGACGACGAACGCGGTGACGTCCAGGAAGCCACGTGGAGAGTGATCGACGTACGGGATCCGCTCTTGGCGAACCGGATCTCCGACATCGATGTCCTGGTCCATCTGGCCGGTGACTACGCCGTCGACTCCGATCCCGGTGAACGGCGCGCCTACAACCTGCGCGCCGCCCAGACCGTGCTGACGGCCTGCGCCGCCGCCCGCGTGCGCCGGGTCGTGCTGGTCACCAGCGCGATGGTCTACGGGGCCGCGCCCGACAACGAGGTGCCGCTGCCCGAGGACTCCCCGGTGGCGGCCGAGCCCGACACGGGCGTGGTCGGTGACTTCCTGGAGATCGAATCCCTGGTTCGCCGCTCCCTGCGCAGCCATCCGGGCCTGGAGGTGACCGTGCTGCGCCCGGCCGCCGTCGTCGGCCCGGGCGTCGACACGGTACTCACCCGTCACTTCGAGTCGCCGCGGCTGCTGACCGTCAAGGGCTGCAGCCCGCACTGGCAGTTCTGCCACATCGACGACCTGATCTCGGCGCTCGAACTGGCGGCGCTCGGCGTCGTCAGCGGCGTGGTGGCGGTCGGCTGCGACGGCTGGCTGGAGCAGGAGCGGGTCGAGGAGCTGTCCGGCATCCGCAGCCTGGAACTGCCCGCGGGCCTGACGTTCGGCACCGCGCAGCGCCTGCACCGCCTCGGCATCACCCCGGCGCCCGCGACCGACCTGCACTACGTCGTCTACCCGTGGGTGGTCGACTGCGCGGCGCTGCGCGAGGCCGGCTGGAAGCCTTCGTGGACCAACGAGGCCGCCTTCGAACAGCTCCTGGAGCTGCGGGAGAACCGCACGACCGTGGTCGGCAGGCGCCTGCCGGTCAAGGAGGCCACGCTCACCGCCGCCGGCGCCACCGTGGCCGTGATCGGCACCGCCGCGATCGTCCGTCAAGTACGTAAGAAGCGGCGCGGATGAACGGTTAGAGTCTCTCTCGTGGACGTCATCCGCTTGCTCGGCATTCGCGACACCCCGCTCTCCCTCGACGAGGTGCAGGCCGCCGTGGCCGGCCACGCCGCGGGCGGCACCGTGTTCTTCGTGGGCACCGTGCGTGAGCAGGATCACGGTAAGCCGGTCACCAGGCTGTCCTACTCGGCCCACCCCACGGCGGAGGCCGAGCTGCGGCAGGTGGCCGAGAAGGTGACGGCCGACTTCCCCGTGACGGCGCTGGCCGCCGTCCACCGGGTGGGCGAACTGGAGCTGGGCGCCATCGCCGTGATCGTCGCGGTGGCCGCCCCGCACCGCGACGAGGCGTTCAGGGCGTCCCGCCGGCTGATCGACGACCTCAAATCTCGGGTCCCCATCTGGAAGCACCAGGTGTTCGCCGACGGCGAGACCGAGTGGGTCGGCGCCGGCGAATAAGCTCATCGACATGTCACGACGCGCCCTGACCCTGCTGCTGGCGGGATTCCTCGTGCTCGCGCTCGGGGTGGTCGGGGCGTTCCGGCCGGTCCCGTACGTCGTGCTGAGCCCCGGTCCGACGGAGAACACGATCGGCGACGTCGACAAGAAGCCCGTGATCTCGATCAAGGGCAGGCAGACCTACCCGACCACCGGCTCGCTGAACCTGGTCACGGTGGCCTACCAGGGCGGTCCGGCCGCCCAGATCGACCTGCTGACCGCGCTGCGCGGCTGGCTCGACCCGACGGTGGCCGTCGTCCCGCAGGAGACGATCTTCGCTCCCAACCGCGACCCCAAGGAGGTCGAGGAGGAGAACGTCGTCGAGATGACCAACTCGCAGGACGCCGCGACCGCCGCCGCGCTCAACGAGCTCAAGATCCCGTACACGGTGGCCGTGGGGGTGCTGTCGACGGAGAAGGGCAAGCCCGCCGACGGCAAGGTCCGCAAGGACGACGAGATCATCGCGGTCGACGGCAAGGCCGCCGCGGACGTCACCGCCGTGCAGAACGCCGTCAAGGCGCACAAGCCGGGCGACAGCGTGGTGCTGACCGTCACCCGGGCCGGGGAGAAGCTCGACATTCCCCTGCAGACCGTGGCGGGGCCGCAGAAGCAGACCATCGTCGGCCTGACGATGCAGGCCAAGTTCAAGTTCCCGTTCGAGGTGGACATCAACGTCGGCGACGTCGGCGGGCCCAGCGCCGGGCTCATGTTCTCGCTCGGCATCTACGACAAGCTCACGCCCGGCGAGCTCACCGGCGGCAAGAAGATCGCCGGCACCGGCACCATCGAGCCGACGGGCGAGGTCGGGGCAATCGGCGGCATCGCGCAGAAGATGATCGGCGCGCAGGACGCCGGAGCCACGATCTTCCTGACTCCTCCGGGCAACTGCGCGGAGGCCATGAAGGCCGTCCCCGACGGCCTTCGCCTGGTCAAGGCCGAAACCCTGCACCAGGCGGTGCTGGCGCTCGACTCGCTGCGCACGGGCAAGGGGCAAGTGCCCGCGTGCGAGGCTGGATGAAACTTCTGGCGGCCGTCGTGCGTTAGCCGTAGGGCTGGCACTGCGGTGTAAGTTGCCAGACACGGACCGTTTTCATTACGACGAGGGGTTGGCCTTGAGCTTCCGGACCCCAGGAGCCGGCAGGGCGATGCGCATGCCCCGCCGACCGCGACTGCTTCTGCCTGTTGCGATCGCTCTCGTAGCGATCGTGGCACTCTTTTTCCTCTTCTCGGGCATCTATACCGACTACCTGTGGTTCGACTCGACCGGTTTCACGTCGATCTTCAGCGGTGTGGTGCTCACTCAAATCGTGCTGTTCCTGGTCGGAGCGGTGCTCTTGGTCGGCATCGCGGGCGGCAACATGCTGCTCGCGTTCAAGACCCGGCCGATGTTCGGGCCGGCGATCTTCGGCGGTGGCAGTGGCGCCGACCGCTACCGCATGGCGCTCGATCCCCACCGAAAGCTGATCTTCATCATCGGCATGGGGCTGCTCGCCGTCTTCTCCGGCTCGTCCTTCGCGGGCCAGTGGGAGACCTGGCTGAAGTTCAACAACGGCGCGTCGTTCGGCCGGACGGACAAGTTGTTCGGGATGGACATCTCGTTCTTCATGTTCGACTACCCGTTCATCCGGATGGTGCTGAACTTCCTGTTCACCGCGGTGATCATCTCGATCATCCTGGCGGCGATCACGCACTACCTCTACGGCGGCTTCCGTCTGCAGTCGCCGGGCGTGCACGCCTCCAAGGCGGCCCGCATCCACCTGTCGGTGCTGCTGGGCATCTTCGTGCTGCTCAAGGCCATCGCCTACTGGATCGACCGCTTCGGCCTGGTCTTCTCCGACCGCGGCTACGTACACGGTGCCTCCTACACCGACGTCAACGCCGTGCTGCCGGCCAAGACCATCCTCGCGATCATCGCGCTCATCTGCGCCGTGCTGTTCTTCGCCGGCGTGTTCCGCTCCGGCGGGATGTTGCCGGGCGTCTCCTTCGGCCTGCTCGTGCTCTCGGCCATCCTGATCGGCGGCGTCTACCCGGCGCTGGTCGAGCAGTTCCAGGTCAAGCCCAACCAGCTCGGCAAGGAATCGGCCTACATCCAACGCAACATCGAGGCCACCCGCGAGGCGTACAACATCGACAAGGTCGAGGTCGAGACCTACAACGCGCAGGCCGACCCGTCCAAGGTCCAGGCCAACGGCGACACCTCCGTCTCCGGCGTGCGCCTGCTCGACCCGGCCCTGCTCGGCTCGACGTACGAGCAGACTCAGCGCATCAGGGGCTTCTACAGCTTCGCCGACCCGCTCGACGTCGACCGTTACCCCGACAGCACGGGCAAGCTGGTCGACCACATCGTCGGCGTGCGTGAGCTGACCGGTCCGCCCGGCGACCAGAACAACTGGATCAACCGGGCCCTGGTCTACACCCACGGCTACGGCTTCGTGGCCGCGCCCGGCAACCAGGTCGACTCCAGCGGCCTGCCCGCGTACGACTCCAAGGACATGCCCGTCACCGGTCCGCTGGTCGACAGCACCAAGCTCAAGGAATCACGGATCTACTACGGCGAGAACGAGTCCGCCTCCGAGTACGTGATCGCCGGCGGCAACCCCACCAAGCCGATGGAGCTCGACTACCCCGAGACGGGCGGCACCGGCCAGAAGAACACCACCTACACCGGCGCGGGCGGCGTGCCCGTCGGCTCGTTCCTCAACAGGCTGCTGTACGCCGCGAAGTACAGCGAGGCGAACATCATCCTGTCGGGTGACGTCAACGACGACTCCAAGATCCTCTACGTCCGCCACCCCCGGGAGCGGGTCCAGAAGGTCGCGCCGTTCCTGACGCTCGACGGCAACCCCTACCCGGCGGTCATCGACGGGCGCATCCAGTGGATCGTCGACGGCTACACCACCTCCAACGACTACCCGTACTCGCAGAGCGAGAGCCTCGGCGACATGACGCGCGACACGTCCACCGACCGTCGCGTGATCGCCCAGCAGCCGAGCGACAAGATCAACTACATGCGCAACTCGGTGAAGGCCACGGTCGACGCCTACGACGGCACGGTCAAGCTCTACGCCTGGGACGCCAACGATCCGGTGCTCAAGACGTGGAGCAACGCCTTCCCCGGCGTCATCCGCCCGGCCACCGAGATGGGCGCCGAACTGCGCCAGCACGTCCGCTACCCGGAAGACCTGTTCAAGGTGCAGCGCTACACCCTGTCGCGCTACCACATCACCGACCCGGGAGCCTTCTACGGCGGCCAGGACGTCTGGAACGTCCCCGGCGACCCGACCCAGGGCGACAAGAACATCAAGCAGCCGCCCTACTACCTGACCACCACGATGCCGGGCAGCAACACCCCGGCGTTCTCGCTGACCACGACGTTCGTGCCCCGGCAGGGGCCCAACCTGGCGGCGTTCATGGCGGTCAACTCCACGGCCGGCCCCGACTACGGCCGCATGCGGGTCCTGCGGATGCCGCCGTCGAGCACCCCGATCCCAGGTCCCGGACAGGCCCAGAACGCCTTCCAGAGCCGCTTCGCCGGTGAGCTCAACCTGCTGGGCGTGGGCGCCTCGTCGGTGCGGTACGGCAACCTGCTGACACTTCCGTACGCGGGCGGCCTGGTCTACATCGAACCGGTGTACATCCAGGTGACCGCGGGCGGCGGGCAGGAGCCGTATCCGATTCTGCAGCGGGTCCTGGTGTCGTTCGGCAGCAAGATCGGTGTGGCGCGCACGCTCGACGAGGCGCTCCGCGAGGTCTTCGGCGGTGAGCAACAACAACAGGAACAGGCCCAGCAGAGCGAGACCCAGCAGGGCGAGACCAACACCTCCAGCACGGCCCTGAACTCCGCGATCGCCAACGCCAAGAAGGCGTACTCGGACGCGCAGAAGGCGTTGCAGGCCAGCCCGCCCGACTGGGACGCCTACGGCGACGCCCAGAAGCGGCTGGACGAGGCGCTGCAGGCGCTGGAGGGGGCGAACGCGCAACAGCCGCAGCCGGAGCCGTCCGCCTCGGCCTCGCCGTCGGCGTCACCGAGCGCCTCGCCCAGTGCCTCGCCGTCGGCGTCCCCGACGGAAACACCGGCAGGAGACACTTCCTGACGCATTCAGTTTGCGCCCACCCCGCGCCGCCCGGTAACCTACAAGGGCATCAAGCGACGCGGGGTGGAGCAGTTCGGTAGCTCGCTGGGCTCATAACCCAGAGGTCGCAGGTTCAAATCCTGCCCCCGCTACCAGGCCGATGGCCCGGCCTCCGGAAACGGAGACCGGGCTCTCGCGTGAGTGGGCGGGTTTACGGTTCGACCACTGCTTGAAAGCCTGTATAGTAAGTACTAACACACCGACGCGGGGTGGAGCAGTTCGGTAGCTCGCTGGGCTCATAACCCAGAGGTCGCAGGTTCAAATCCTGTCCCCGCTACCACGGGAAGCCCCCGGTTTCCGGATCATCCGGAAACCGGGGGCTTCTTTCTTTTCCCGGGCCTGGGTCCGGCCAGATCTTCCGTGCCCCGGCCGACACGGTGGCCGGGGGCGGCAAGCCTCCATACCGGTCGTAACCTGGAGGAATGAGAGGGCGGCTGCGGGTCTACCTCGGCGCGGCGCCCGGGGTCGGCAAGACGTACGCCATGCTGAGCGAGGCGCGCCGCGCCCGCGAGCGGGGCAAGGACGTGGTCGTGGGCTTCGTCGAGACCCACGGCCGGGCCCGTACGGCCAAGCTCCTCGACGGGCTGGAAACCGTACCGAGGCGCACCATGACGCACCGCGGCGCGACCTTCACCGAACTCGACTCCGACGCCGTCATCGAACGCGCCCCCGTGCTCGCGCTGATCGACGAGCTCGCGCACACCAACGTCCCCGGCTCCCGCAACGCCAAGCGCTGGCAGGACATCGAAGAGATCCTCGACGCCGGGATCGACGTCATCACCACGCTCAACATCCAGCACCTCGAATCGCTCAACGACGTCGTCGAGCAGATCACCGGGGTGCCGCAGCGGGAGACCGTGCCCGACGAGGTGGTGCGCAGGGCCGACCAGATCGAGCTGGTCGACATGTCCTCCGAGGCGCTGCGCCGCCGGATGGCCCACGGCAACGTGTACCCGCCCGAACGGGTGGACGCCGCGCTCGCCAACTATTTCCGCGAGGGCAACCTGACCGCGCTGCGGGAACTCGCCCTGCTCTGGGTGGCGGACAAGGTGGACGAACAACTCGACCGCTACCGTGCCGCCCACTCGATCGCCGGCACCTGGGAGGCGCGCGAGCGCGTCGTGGTCGCGCTCACCGGCGGGCCGGAGGGGGACACGCTCATCCGGCGGGCCGCCCGCGTCGCCGCCAGGGGCAAGGGCGCCGACCTGCTGGCCGTGCACATCACCAGCTCCGACGGGCTCACCTCGGGCGGGGACCCCGCCCACCTGGCCCGCCAGCGCACCCTCGTCGAGGACCTGGGCGGGACCTACCACCAGGTGGTCGGCCACGACGTGCCGCGGGCGCTGCTCGAGTTCGCCCGCGGCGTGAACGCCACCCAGCTCGTGCTCGGGGCCTCACGGGGACGCCGGCTGTTCACGCGAGGGGTGGGCGTGACGACGGCGGCGCTGGCCGGGTCGATCGACGTGCACATCGTGCCGCACGAGGCGATCCGCAAGGGGCGCTACCGGGCCAGGTCCGTGGCCGTGCTGACCCGCAGGCGGCGGGCGTCCGGCTGGGCGCTGGCGCTGCTCGGGATGCCGCTGCTCACGATCGTGCTCCGGCCGCTGGACATCACGCTGCCCAGTGACATCCTGCTCTTCCTGCTGCTCGTCGTGGGTGTGGCGCTGACGGGCGGGATGTGGCCGGCGCTGACGGCGGCGGTGTTCGGGTTCGGCCTGCTCAACTGGTTCTTCACGCCGCCGCTGTACACGCTGACGATCGGCCGGCCGGAGAACCTGCTCGCGCTGGTCATTTTCGTGCTGGTGGCGGCCATGGTCAGCACGGTCGTCGATCTGGCGGCCCGGCGCAGCAGGGAGGCGGCACGCTCGCGGGCCGACGCCGAGGTGCTGTCCACGCTGGCGGGGCACGTGCTGCGCGGCGAGTCGGCGCTGCCGTCGCTGCTGGCCCGGATGCGCGAGACGTTCGGGCTGACCTCGGTGACCCTGCTCGAACGGGGCGGTGAGGCCGCAGCGGCGGGGGAGGGTCAGGGACTCGGCGGCTGGCGGGTCGTGGCCACCTCGGGCGGGATGCCCGTCACCCGGCCGGGCCTGGCCGACCACGACGTCGTGATCGACGATCGGCTCATGCTCACCGCGAGCGGGCATCCGCTGGAGGCCAGCGACCGGCGGGTGCTGGAGGCGTTCGCGGCGGAGTCCGCGGTGGCGCTGCGGCAACAGCGGCTGCGTGAGGCCGCCGACCGCGCCGGGCCGCTGGCCGAGGCCGACAGGATGCGTACGGCGCTGCTCGCCGCCGTGGGCCACGACCTGCGCACGCCGCTCGCCTCGGCCATCGCGTCGGTGGAGAGCCTGCGCAGCACCGACGTGACCTGGTCGGACGAGGACCGCGCCGAACTGCTCGCCACCGCCGACGAGTCGCTGATCAAGCTGAACCGGCTCGTGACGAACCTGCTGGACATGAGCCGGCTGCAGGCCGGGGTGCTCGGCGTCACGCTCGAACCGGTGGCGATCGAGGACATCCTGCCGCACGTGCTGGACGACGTCGGCCCGTTCGGCGGCGGCCTCGTCACCGAGATCCCGCCCGGGACACCCGAGGTGCTGGCCGATCCCGCGCTGCTGGAACGGGTGCTGGTCAACCTGATGGCGAACGCCGTCCGGCACAGCCCGGACGACCGGCCCGTACGCGTCCGGGCGAGCTGGTACGGCGAGTACGTGGAGATCCGCGTCATCGACCAGGGGCCCGGCATTCCTCCCGAAGCGCATGAAAGGGTGTTCCTGCCGTTCCAGCGGTTCGGTGACCGCGACAGTCACACGGGCGTGGGGCTCGGGCTGGCGCTCTCGCGCGGTCTCACCGAGGCGATGGGCGGCACGCTCGTCCCTGAGGACACACCCGGAGGGGGACTGACCATGACCGTCTCACTGCGGCGGGCCGCATGACCCGCGTGCTCGTGGTGGACGACGAGCCCCAGATCCTGCGCGCGCTGCGCGTCAACCTGGCCGCCAGGCAGTACGAGGTCGCGGTCGCCCCCGACGGGGGCACGGCGCTGCGCGTGGCCGCCGACTGGCATCCCGACCTGGTCATCCTCGACCTGGGCCTGCCCGATCTCGACGGCGTGGAGGTCATCCAGGGGCTGCGCGGCTGGACCTCGACACCGATCATCGTGCTGTCCGGGCGTGCCGACAGCACCGACAAGGTCGACGCCCTCGACGCCGGCGCGGACGACTACGTGACCAAGCCGTTCAGCATCGACGAACTGCTCGCGCGGGTGCGCGCCGTGACCCGCCGCACCGGGCAGCGCGACGACGAGGACGCCACCGTCCAGGTGGGCGAGCACGTCATCGACCTGACCCGAAAGACGATCTCGGACGGCGTCCGCCTGACGCCCACGGAGTGGCACTTCCTGGAGATCCTGGTGCGCAACCCGGGAAAGCTGATCAGCCAGCGCCAGTTGCTGACCGAGGTCTGGGGCAGCTCCTACCTGAAGGAGACCCACTACCTGCGCCAGTACATGGCCCAGTTGCGGCGCAAGCTGGAACGCGACCCGGCGCAGCCGGTGCACCTGCTGACCGAGCCGGGCATGGGGTACCGGTTCCAGCCTTAGGCCCCTGTCACACCCTGCCGAGCAACCGGAGCGCCTTCTGGATGGCCCAGCACTGGAGCAGGAAGCCGAAGACGACCTGGACGATGCGCATCCATAGGGGCGAACCCTGGTCCGCGTAAATCACGATGCCGACCCACATCAGGCCGAATATGCCGACCATGATGATTGCCGCCCAGTTCAGCCCCCGCTGCCACATATGCGGAGTCTTACAGGCGGCCCGCCAAGAGGGGGTATGCGCGAAGTCGCCGTGACGTCAGTGGGCGGCAACTTCGTCGGTTTCGTGGGCGTGGGCCGTTGTGCGTCGGCGACCTCCGCTGCTCGCCCACGGTGCGATCAGCGCTCCAGCGGGGCGCGTCCGTTCAGCGGGGGAGCGCGCGGCCGGTGCCGACGCAGCGACGCAGGCGTATGCCACGCGGACGCGGTTGCGGCATCTCCTCCAGGCAGGCCAGCAACGCGGCCGCCGTGCGGGCGTCGGACAGGATGCGCTGCACGGCTTCGCCGTCCTGGGGGAGTTGGCTGCGCTCGGCCAGCTCGTCCTTGAGGAAGGTCAGGGGGTCGGGCATGCCCGACGTCTCGGCCGCGACGGTCGCCCGCGCCGCCGTCAGCAGGCGCAGGTAGTGCGTACGCATGATGGCCTCGCGCATTCGGGCGTGCTCCAGGTCGTCGATCAGAGTCCTGGCGATGCGCAGCAGGTCGCCGGCGTGGGTCGCCTCGTCGGCGAGGAACGCGCGGATGTCGTCGAACTCTGACCGGGTCATAGCGGCCACCTCCGGGAGCGCAGACTGCTCGTACCTACTTCGTACCGAGGGTCGATTGCGGATGACTTGCGGTCGGCTTGCCCAGGGGTGTCGCATGGCAAGGCATTAGCGAGGTTTGAGGGTCAGGTGGTGAGGGGAGAACCATCTGATTACCTGAGTGGGCCGAAGTGGGTGCGCCAGGCTGCTAGAGTTGCTTCCCGCAGGGCGATCAAGGAGCTCACAGAGCCTCCGAGATACCCGGCAAAATCCCACTGGCTTCAGGTCTTCTCCGTTGATGGTTCGGACCACTTCGGATCGGCTGGTAAGTTAGAGGGGTTGTCTCCGAAAGGGGGCAGGGATTAATTCCAAGCAGGTTGAGCAAGTCGGGTCAATTTGACAGAGACTTGAACGGCTGA
>NZ_SSXE01000206.1 GCF_021699195.1 Nonomuraea sp. MG754425
GGGGTCGGGAAGACGCAGCTCGCCAAGGCGGTGTCCGAGACCACCGGGGCCGACCTGATCAGGCTCCAGTGTTACGAGGGGCTCGACGAGGCCCGCGCCCTGTACGAGTGGAACTACAAGAAGCAGCTCCTCAGGATCCAGGCCACCAGCGCCGACGACGACATCTTCAGCGAGGAGTTCCTGCTGGAGCGGCCGCTGCTGAAGGCCATCAGGTCCGAGCGGCCGACCGTGCTGCTCATCGACGAGACCGACAAGGCCGACGTCGAGGTCGAGGGGCTGTTGCTGGAGCTGCTGTCCGACTTCCAGGTGACGATCCCCGAGCTGGGCACGATCGCCGCCACGCGCAGGCCGTTCGTGGTGCTGACCTCCAACGCGACCCGCGAGCTGTCCGAGGCGCTCAAGCGGCGCTGCCTCTACCTGCACATCGAGTACCCTACGCCCGAGCGCGAGCGCGACATCGTGCTGGCCCAGGTGCCGGAGATCCGGGCCGAGCTGGCCGAGCAGCTCGCCAGGACGGTGGCGACGCTGCGGGCGCTGGAGCTGAAGAAGGCGCCCTCCGTGGCCGAGACCGTCGACTGGGCCAACACACTGCTGGCGCTCGGACGGCAGGAGCTGGACGAGGCGACGGTGGCCGGCACGCTGGGAGTGGTGCTCAAGCACGCCTCCGACCACGAGCGGGCGGTCAAGGAGCTGGGGCTCCCCGATGCCTGAACCGGGCCCCACGGCACCGGCGTCCCTGGTCGATCGGCATGTCGGGTTCGTGCACGCGTTGCGCGCGGCCGGGTTGCCGGTGTCGGTGGCCGAAGGGCTGGACGCGGTCAACGCGCTGCGCGTGATCGAGCTGGCCGACCGCGAGTCACTGCGGGCCGCGTACGCGGCGACGCTGGTGAAGCGGCCCGCCTACCGGCCGGGGTTCGACGTGCTGTTCGACCTGTGGTTCCCGGCGAGCACCACCGGGCTGGCCGCCGTGCGGGCGGGCGGGCCGCTGGATCCGGCCACGGCCGAGCTGAAGGAGCTGCGCGAGCACCTCGCCGAACTGCTGACGGGCTCTACCGACCAGGAGCTGCGCGAGTTCGCGCGGGCCATGGTGGAGCGGTTCGGCAGGCAGGCGGCGGCCAGCCCCGGACGGCAGAACTGGTTCTCCTACAGCGTGCTGCGCGCCCTGTCGCCCGAGACGCTGATGGCCGGCATCCTGCGCAACGTGCTGCAGGGCCAGGAACGCGGCGGGCTGGCGGAGAAGACCGTGCGCCAGCGGGTCGGCGCGGGCATCAGGCGTTTCGAGGAGGCCGTGGCCACCGACGTGCGCCGCCGGATCGCCGAGGACGCCGGGATCGAGCGCATCGCCCGCTCGGCCGTACGCCCGCCGCTCGACCAGGTCGACTTCCTGCGGGTGACGAAGGCCGACCTGGCCAGGCTGCGCAGGGAGGTGCACCCGCTGGCCCGGCGGCTGGCCGCCCGGCTGACGATCAAGCATCGTAAGGGCCGCCGGGGCCGGCTCGACTTCCGCAGGACCGTGCGGGCCTCGTTGCAGAGCGGCGGCGTGCCGCTCACGACCCACTTCAAACCGCCCCGGCCGCACAAGCCGGAGCTGGTCATCCTCTGTGACACCAGCGACTCGGTCTCGTCGTTCGCGCACTTCACGCTGCTGCTGACGTACGCGCTGCGGGAGCAGTTCACGAAGGTGCGGGCGTTCGGGTTCGTCGACACGGTGGACGAGATCACCCGGTTCTTCCAGCCGGGCGCCGACGTGGTCGAGGCGATGACCAGGCTGGCGAACGAGTCGGACATGGTGCGCTTCGGCCGGACCAACTACGGGCACAGCCTGGAGCGCTTCGCCGAGCGGTACGCGGACGCGATCGGCCCCAAGACGTCGCTGCTGATCCTGGGCGACGCCCGCTCCAACTACCAGCCACCCGCCCTGGACGTGCTCAGGTCGCTGGTGTCGGGGGCTCGCTCGGCGTACTGGCTGAACCCCGAGCCGAAGCAGCAGTGGGACACCGGCGACTCGGTCGCGAGCGAGTACGGCACGGTCGTGGCCATGCACGAGTGCCGTAACGTCGCCCAGCTCGCGGCGTTCATCGAGACGCTGGCCTGAGCCGGGCCCCGAACCTAGAGCCGTTGCAGTTCGCGGGCCGCGGTGCGGGTCAGCAGCTCGATCTGCGAGTCGTTGAGCGCGCCGCGGTCGCTCGACCGGATCAGCCGGGCGGCCGTGCGCGGCTTGAGCAGGGTCAGGCCCTCGGCGACGACCACGCCGCCGTCCTTGGGCAGCACCCCGCAGTGGACCGCGATCACGGGGGTGATCGTGACCGGCACGCCAGTCTCGCGGGTGAGCAGCTCGGCGAACGTCTCGGCCTTGTCGACCAGCGCCTTGGCGGTCTTGCTGCCGTACTTCTCGCCGAAGAACAGCCGGCCCACGTAGGAGGCGATCTCGATGTCGGGCGCCCACGACTCGTTGTCGATGATCCACACGCCGCCGGGGCCGATCACGAGGTGGTCGATGGACGCCTGGTCGCGGATGGCCCGGCCGTCGAGCACCTGGTAGCCGTGGCGGCGCAGCGCACGGCGCAGTAGGCGGCCGGTGATCATCTCACCGCGGCGGGCGCCCCGCCACACGGCGGTGCGGTAGAAGGAGTACCAGTCCAGGAGCCAGTCTCCGCCGTAGACGAGCCCCGCGGCCAGCAGGCCGGTCAGCGCGGAGGCGCCGGAGAGGTCGAACCTCAGCCCCAGCGCCACACCGACCACGAAACCCACCCCGGCCTTCGCATAGCGGTACTTACGCCGGTTCGGCGCGTCCTCGCGCCAGAACTTCTCGTACCACCACTGCGGGGACGACCCTGTGTACTTCTCGTTGGGTTGCACGTAGATAGAGCCACCGGGCACGGCAAACTCCCCGAATGAGTAGGTGATGGACGGATCTGCCACGCCGAAGATCCCTCGCCAGTCAAGGGATACCCGTTCTCTAACCAAGGCGAGCCTAAGGTGACGGAATTAGTACCCGCAAGCCCATCAACCGACCAGTCGGTATGCTAAGGCGGTGACCAAGGGGGACCATGTGAAAGACGAACCGGTCAGACAGCGGCTGCTGGCCGAGGCAACCCGGCTGTTCGCCGAACGAGGCTTCGAGAGTACCTCCGTGCAGGAGATCGTCGTGGCGGCCGGCGTCACCAAAGGCGCCATGTACCACTACTTCGACTCCAAGGACGACCTGCTCCACGAGATCTACGCCCGCGTGCTGCGCATGCAGACGGACCGGCTGACGCAGATCGCCGACGGGCCGGGCACGATCCGGCAGCGCCTGCACCGGGCCGCGGCCGACGTCGTGGAGACGACGGCCGCCAACCTCGACGACTCGAAGATCTTCTTCAGGTCGATCCACCTGCTCGCGCCCGAGACGCAGAAGAGCGTGCGCGCCGAGCGCCGCCGCTACCACGAGCGCTTCCGCGGGCTCGTGGCCGAGGGGCAGCGCACCGGCGTCTTCAGCGACCGCGTCCCGGCCGAGCTGGTCGTGGACTTCTTCTTCGGCTCGGTGCACCACCTGGGCACCTGGTTCCACGCCGACGGCCCGCTGACCGGCGCCCAGGTGGGCAGGCACTTCGCCGACCTGCTGCTCACCTCACTCGAAGGCTCATCCCGCGCCGGGGCCGGGCACGTCGACGAGTGAGGCCAGCGCCTCGCGGTGATCGCCCGGCGTGCCCAGCGCGATCTCCGTGGCCTTGGCCCGCTTGAGATATAGGTGCACGGGGTGCTCCCACGTCATCCCGATCCCGCCGTGCAGTTGCAGGGCCTCCTCCGCCGCCCGCACGGCCACACCCGCGTTCCACGACTGGGCCACCGCCACGGAGACCGACGAGGCGTCGGCGACCGCGTTCCTGGCGGCGGCCCTGGCCCGTACGACGTCCAGCCACAGGTCCGCCAGCCGGTGCTTGAGCGCCTGGAAGGAGCCGATCGGCCGGGCGAACTGGTGGCGCTCCTTGACGTAGGCCAGCGTCGTGTCCAGGCACCATTCGGCCACCCCGAGCTGCTCCGAGGCCAGCAGCCCGGCCCCGAAGCGCAGCACCGCGGCCAGGTCGCAGGCGCCCACCCGCCGCGCCCGCGTCTTGGCGAACGTGACCGTGGCCACCGGCCTGGTCAGGTCCAGCGAGGGCACGACCTCGACCGAGGCGCCCTCGACCGCGTACAGGTCGCCGCCCACCGGGACCAGCAGCACGTCGGCCACCTCCGCCCCGGCCACGCCGGTGACGGTCCCGCTCAGCCGCCCGTCGCCGTCCACGCTCACCGAGGAGCCGCGCTCGGGCGTGTACGGGGAGGCGGCGAACGACACGGCCAGCGCCGCCGTCCTGCGTCCCTCCGCCAGGTCCCCGAGCAGGGCGTCGCGGGTGGGCAGCAGCGCCCGCGTGGCCAGCACCGAACTGGTGAGGAACGGCACCGGCGCGACCGCCCGGCCCAGCTCCTCCAGCACCACGGCCGCCTCGCTGGCCGACGCCCCCGCACCGCCCAGCTCCTCGGGGATCAGCAGGCCCGCCACCCCGATCTCACCGGCCAGCGTCTTCCACAGATCCAGGTCGTACGGCTCGGACTCGACGCGCTTGAGCACCGCGGCGGGCGGGCAGCGGTCGGCCAGCAGCCCGCGTACCGAGGACCTGAGCTCTTGCTCGACCTCGGAGTACAGGAGGGTCATCGCGGCAGGTCCTTCCAGGGCACGTCCTTGTCGACGCGGGGTTCGGAGGGCAGGCCGAGCACCCGCTCGGAGATGATGTTGCGCAGGATCTCGGAGGTGCCGCCCTCGATGGAGTTGCCCTTGGCCCGCAGGTAGCGGTAGCCGGGGCCGCGGCCGTAGAAGTCGACGTCCTCGGAGCGGCGGAAGGCCCAGTCGTCGTAGCCCAGGTCGCGCCGGAGCTCGACGTCCAGCCCCGACAGCGCCTGGTTGAGCCGGGCGAAGGAGAGCTTCATGCCCGACCCCTCGGGGCCGGGCTGCCCGGCGGCGAGCTGCTCGCGCAGGCGCGCCCCCGACAGGCGGGTGACCTCGGCCTCCACCCACAGCAACAGGAGCCGCTGGTGCAGGTCGTGGGTGCGCAGCTCGGGCTGCTCGCGCCAGGTGGACAGCACGGTGGCCAGCACGCCGCCCCCGCGCCGCGTGGGCGCGCCGCCGATGGCGACGCGCTCGTTCATCAGCGTGGTCTGCGCGACCCGCCACCCGTCGCCGACCGCGCCGAGCCGCAGGTCGTCGGAGAGCCGCACGCCGGTCAGGAACACCTCGTTGAACTCCGCCTCACCGGTGATCTGCCGCAGCGGGCGCACCTCGACGCCGGGCGCGCTCATGTCGCAGACGAAGTACGTCATCCCGCGGTGCTTGGGCACGTCCGGGTCGGTGCGGGCGACGAGGATGGCCCAGCGCGAGTGGTGCGCGCCGGACGTCCACACCTTCTGGCCGTCCACCACCCACTCGTCGCCGTCCCTGACGGCCCGCGTGGCCAGGGTGGCCAGGTCGGATCCGGCGCCGGGCTCGCTGAAGAGCTGGCACCAGATCTCCTCGCCCGTCCACAACGGCCGCAGGAACCGGCGCTTCTGCTCCTCGGTCCCGAACGCCAGGATGGTCGGCGCCGCCATGCCCAGGCCGATGCCCTGCTTGCCGCCGGTGAGCTGCGGCGTGTCGGCCAGCTCCCGTTCCACGACCTGTTGCAGTTCGCGGGAGACGCCGAGTCCGCCGAGCCCTTCGGGGAACCACACCCAGGCCAGCCCGGCGTCGAACCTGGCCCGCAGGAACTCCAGCCGGTCGCCGCCCGGGTCGTGCGCGCCGAGGAACGCGGCCACGCGCTCCTTGATCTCCGCTTCGTTCACATCCACCTCTTGAGCTCGCGATAGGCAAGTGACCGCTTGTGCACCTCGTCGGGGCCGTCCGCCAGGCGCAGGGAGCGGGCGCCCGCCCAGAGGGCGGCCAGCGGGAAGTCCTGGGAGACGCCGCCCGCGCCGTGCACCTGCACGGCCTTGTCGAGGATCCACTCCACCGAGAGCGGAGTGGAGATCTTGATGGCCTGGATCTCGGTGTGGGCGCCCTGGTTGCCCACCGTGTCCATGAGCCAGGCGGTCTTCAGCACGAGCAGGCGGGCCTGCTCGATCCTGATCCGGGACTCGGCGATCCAGTCCTGGACCACGCCCTGCTGCGCGACGGGCTTGCCGAACGTGGTCCGGGCCAGGGCCCGCCGGCACATCATCTCGACCGCGCGCTCGGCCATGCCGATCAGGCGCATGCAGTGGTGGATGCGGCCGGGGCCCAGCCTGGCCTGCGCGATGGCGAAGCCGCCGCCCTCCTCGCCGATGAGGTTCTCCTTGGGCACGCGTACGTCCTCGAAGACGACCTCCGCGTGGCCGCCGTGGTCGGCGTCGGTGTAGCCGAAGACGTGCATCCCACGCTTGACGTGCAGTCCGGGTGTGTCCCGTGGGACGAGGATCATGCTCTGCTGGCGGTGCTTGGGCGCGTCCGGGTTCGTCTTGCCCATGACGATGAAGATCTTGCAGTTGGGGTTCATCGCGCCGGAGATGAACCACTTGCGGCCGTTGAGAACGTACTCGTCGCCGTCCCGGACGATGGAGGTGGCGATGTTGGTGGCGTCGGAGGAGGCCACGTCGGGCTCGGTCATGGCGAAGGCCGAGCGGATCTCCCCGTCGAGCAGCGGTCGCAGCCAGTCCGCGCGCTGGCGCTCGCTGCCGAACATGGACAGCACTTCCATGTTGCCGGTGTCGGGGGCGGCGCAGTTGGTGGCGGCGGGGGCGATGGCGGGGCTTCGGCCCATGATCTCGGCGAGGGGCGCGTACTGGAGGTTCGTCAGCCCGGCCCCGTGGGAGTGCCCGGGCTCGCCGGGCAGGAACAGGTTCCACAGGCCGCGCTTCCTGGCCTCGTCCTTGAGGTCCTCCATCAGCGGTGGCGGGCTCCATCCGCTGGTCGCCGCCTGTTCCTCGAAGGCCGGTTCGGCCGGGTAGACGCATTCGTCCATGAAATGAGTCAGGCGCTCGCGCAGGTCCTCGGTGACTTTGTCAAAGGCGAAGTCCATGGACGTGAGCCTACCGACCGGCCGGTATGAGTGTCGACAGGTGGTTCCCCGATAAAAGGTGCGGGTGGCCATGAAAGTGGCGCGAGGGGCCTCGTAGGGTGGCCGCCATGACCGCGAAGCTGCCCGCGCCCGCGCGGCTCGAGAACGACGTCGTCCGCCTCGAACCGCTCACCATGGACCACGTGCCCGACCTGTTCGCCGCCGGGGGCGGGGACGAGGAACTGTGGCGCTGGCTGCCCGTGTCCGCCCCGCACACCGAGGCCGAGCTGGGCAAGATCGCCAGGAAGCTGATCGACGACGACGTCCACGTGCCGCACGCCGTCGTGCTCAAGGACGGCGGTCGAGCCGTCGGCTGGAGCACGTACGGCGACGTGCCCGGCTTCGAGGCCAGCGTCGAGATCGGCTGGACCTGGTACGGCCGCGCGGTCTGGCGCACGGCCGTGAACACGAGCTGCAAGCTGCTGCTCATCGACCACGCCTTCGCGCTCGGTCACAACCGCGTCCTGCTCAAGACCGACAACCTCAACCACCGCTCGCAGGAGGCCATCCGCCGCATCGGCGGCGTGCACGAGGGCACCCTGCGCCGCCATCGCCGGCGCGGCGACGGCACCTGGCGGGACACCGTCTGCTTCGGCATCCTCGACGAGGAGTGGCCGCCGCATCGCGCCCGCCTGGCAGCCCGTCTGGAAGCCCGCCTGGGCCCGCGGCCGGGCGGCTCCTGAGCGCGGGTCCCGGGGGCCCGGCGCCACGCCCCCGGAGCCGCCCGGCTCCAACGTCTAGCTGACGGCCGTCTGGGTAGCCCGTTCGCATGAGTAGCCACGGTCACGCGGTCACCGACGCCATCCTCGACACGCTCAAACGCGCCAGTTCGGGGCTGAAGGACGCCGGAGTGAAGTTCGCGCTGGCCGGCGGATGTGCGGCGTACGCGCGGGGCGCGGCTCCCTCGCTGCACGACGTGGACTTCGTCCTGACCGAGCACGACGTGCCCGCCGCCCTGGACGCGCTGCGCGGCCTGGGCTTCCAGACGGCCAAGCCGCCGGAGGACTGGCTGGTCAAGGCGTACGACGAGGGCCGGCTCGTGGATCTGATCTACCGCGTCTCCGACCTGGCGATCACCGACGAGCTGCTCGACCGGGCCGAGCCGCTGAAGGCGTCGGCGGTGATCGTCCCCGTGCTCCAGGCCACCGACCTGGTCGTCTCGTGGCTGCTGCCGCTCTCGGAGCACGCCTGCGACTACGGCGCGCTGCTGGCCCAGGTGCGCGCGCTGCGCGAGCAGGTGGACTGGCCGCGCGTGGCCGCCGTGACGGCCGACTCGCCGTACGCGACCACGTTCATCACCCTGCTGGAGCGGCTGGACGTGCTGAGCGGGCCGGTCGTGCCGTCCGGCGACCCCAAGTGGCCGTGACGGGCCCTCACCCCCGGCGGGTCGCCGCCGTGACCCGCTTGAGGATGCGGTCCCACTCGGTGCCGAACGGGTTGTCCTGCACGAGGTAGGTCCAGGTCGCCGAGGGCCGCTTCAGGTCCGGCTCCGGCGACTCGAACGCCTCCAGCGAGCGCTTCTCCACCTCGGCCAGCAGCGACTTGTACTCCGCCACCGCCTCCCGGTGGAACTCGTCGATCGGGCTCATCCGGCCCAGCGCCCGCAGGTGGATGCCCTCGCGCAGATCGGTCAGGAACGCCAGATGCTCGGTCCAGCAGCGGTCGATGGCGTGCAGCACGATCTGGCGGGCCGTCTCGTCCCTGGTCTCCTCCGGCATCGACTCCCAGCGCGCGGGGTCGGCCTCGGCCAGCGCCTTGGCGGCGGAGTCGCCCTTGAGCACCTTGTCGCGCCACTCCATGATCAGCTCGCGCTGGTGCTCCAGCAGCCGGGTGTAACGCCACGTGTTGCGGTGGATCTCGAGGTTGACGCCCTCGGCCACGCGCTGCGCGTGACCCACGAGGTAGACGCCGCGCCGGTGCCGTACGACGCCGTCGGCGTCGGCCGCGGGCGGGCGCTCGTCGGGGACGAACTGCGTGATCAGGTCGTCCTTCATGCTGACGAAGAAGACCGAGCCGCCCGGGTCGCCCTGGCGGCCCGCGCGCCCCCGGAGCTGGTCGTCCAGGCGGCTGCTGGCGTGCCGGCCGGAACCGACGACGTACAGGCCGCCGAGCTCGGCCACGTCGTCGCCGAGCCGGATGTCGGTGCCGCGACCGGCCATCTGGGTGGAGACGGTGATGGCGGCGCGCTCGCCCGCCCTGGCGATGATCGACGCCTCTTCGGCGTCGTTCTTGGCGTTGAGCACGACCGGCTCCAGGCCGCGCCGCTGCAGCAGCTTGGCCAGGTTCTCCGACTCGGCCACGTCGAGCGTGCCGATGAGGATCGGCCGGCCGCTCTCGTGGACGGACTGGATCTCCTCCACCAGCGCCGCGTCCTTGTCGGGCACGGTCGGGTAGACGCGGTCGGGCTCGTCCACGCGCACGCAGGGCCGGTTCGGCGGGATCACCGCGACCTTGAGGCCGTAGAACTCGCCGAGCTGCTCGCTGACGGCCACGGCCGTGCCGGTCATGCCGCAGATCTGCGGGTAACGGCGGATCAGCCCCTGGACGGTGATCGAGTCGAGGATCTCGCCCTTCTCGCTCGGCGGCAGCGCCTCCTTGGCCTCCACGGCCGCCTGCAGGCCGTTCGGCCAGCGCTGCAGCAGCGCCACCCGGCCGCGCGAGGGGTTGATGAGCTGCACCTTGCCGTCGCGCACGATGTAGTCGACGTCGCGGGCGAGCAGCGAATGGGCGTGCAGGGCGAGGTTGAGCTCGATGAGCGTGCCCGGCTCGTGCTCGTCGTAGAGATCGACGCCGAGCAGGTTCTCGACGCTGTCGGCGCCCTTGGGGGTGAGGTAGACGTTGCGGGCCTGCTCGTCGATCTCGTAGTGGTAGCCGCGGACGAGCTGCCGCACCAGCGCCGCCATCTCCGGCACCGCGTTGCCCGGGTCGGCCGCCCCGGCCATGACCAGCGGCACGCGGGCCTCGTCCACCAGCACCGAGTCGGCCTCGTCGATCAGGGCCACCTCGGGCGCGGGCACGATGATCTCGCCGGCGTCCGTGCGCAGGCGGTCGCGCAGCACGTCGAACCCGATCTCGCTGACCGGCCCGTACGTCACGTTCCGCGCGTACGCCTCGCGCCGCTCCTCCGGGGTGGAGTTCTGGTCGATCCAGCCCACGCTGACGCCGAGCGCCTCGTAGAACGGGGCCATCCACTCGGCGTCGCGCCTGGCCAGGTAGTCGTTGACCGAGATGACGTGCACCCGCCTGCCCTGCAACGCGTACCCGGCCGCCGCCATGGCCCCGGACAGGGTCTTGCCCTCGCCGGTGGCCATCTCGGCGACCTTGCCGTCGAGCAGGGCGAGCGTCCCGAGCAACTGCACGTCGTACGGCCGCAGCCCGAGGGTCCGGTCGGCGGCCTCGCGCGCGACGGCACAGAACTCGGCCAGATCGCCCATGTCAGGCACGGGAAGCTCGTCGAGCGCCCGGATCCGCTCCGCACGCGCGTCCGCCGTCTTGACGATCTTCTGATAGGGCGTCAGAGGTACGCCTCCCGGACGATCCAGGAGGTTTCTCAGAATTCCCTTGATCGAGGCCACAATTCCTCCAACGCACGCTTCGCCGACACCGTTCCCTCCTCTGGTCTGACGCCGGTTCGCGCCCGACACCGGGGGACGGAGCGACGATTCGGCAAGCGTCGCCGTACCGGACCTTAACTCATCCGGCGGCCCTGACGGTCACATCACGCCGCGTCGGCACGTGCGGCGAGCACGGCGACGGCGGCCAGCAGCAGCACGCAGCCGGACCAGGCCAGCGGCGTGAGCCGTTCCCCGAACAGCAGCACGCCGAGCAGCGCCGCGCCCACCGCCTCGCCGAGCGAGATGATCGACACGGTGGTGGCCCGCAGGGCGGTCAGCGCGCGGAAGAACAGCCCGTACGCGAGGGCGGTCGGGATCGCGCCCAGGTAGCCGAGCAGCCCCACGGAGGCCCAGCTCAGCTCGGGCAGCGCCCCCTCCGCCAGCGCGAACGGGGCCAGGCACAGCGCGCCGACGACGAACCCGCCGATCGCCACGGCACGCGGGTCGTCTCCGGTGCCGCCTGATCCGCGGGAGAGCAGGGTGACTCCGGCGTACCCGGTGGCCGAGGCCAGGGCGAAGGCGAGACCGAGCGTGGCGGACGTGCCCCCCGCGTCCTGCGCCGTGGCGGACAGCGCGCTCTCGCCCATGAGCAGGGCGAGCCCGGCCAGCGCGGCGGTGAGCGCGACGAGCGCGACCCGGCCGAGGCGCTCCCCCAGCAGGAACCGGCTGCCCAGGGCGGTGACGATCGGGGTCGCGCCCATCGTCACCACGGTCGCCACGGCCACGCCGGAGTGGGCGATGGCGGCGAAGTACGCGGTCTGGTAGACGGCCATGCCGGCGCCGATGAGCAGCACACGCCCGCTGGGACGGCTGACGAAGGGACGGCCGGTGCGGGTGAGGACGAGGAGGAAGGCGGCGCCGAGAAGGTAGCGCCACAGGGAGACGCCGACGGGGCCGAGGCCGCTGAGGTCGAAGAGGAGGGATCCGGCGGCGCCGCCGGTGCCCCAGGCGGTGGCGGCCACGGACACGTAAAGGGCGCCCCGCCGGGCGGAGACATGGGTCATGACAGGGGTTCTCCGGATGGAGTGGTCGGAATCTGGCCCGTATGCGGGCAGCGACCACCCCCGGATCTGTCAGACCCGGAAATTCAGGAAATGCCGCCCGCTAGTGGGCGGTGGGAGGGGAACAGATCAACCGTCTCGGCATGTGCCACAGCTTACGGCCTACGGACGGGCTCGCGGCTCGCGAAAGATCACGGACTCGCGGCGGCCCATGGTCGGCGGCGAGCCACCGGTTGCGGCGAGTCACAGCTTGCGGGGAGTCACGGTTTACGGCGAGTCACGGTTTGCGGGCCACGCCGCCGAGCAGGAGTTCCTCCCAGGAGGCGAGCGGTCCCGGGAGGCGCTCGTCCGGGTGCCACTCGGGGAAGTGCACCACGCCCGGCTCCACCAGCTCCAGGCCGTCGAAGAAACGCGTGATGGCGGCCCGGTCGCGGAAGTAGCCGGTGCCCATGGTGGCCTGCAACATCACTTCCAGCGCCTTGGCCTTGGGGTTGGCGGAGGCCAGGAAGTTGGAGACGGCCAGGTAACTGCCGGGCGGCAGCGCGGCGACGTAGCTCCTGACCAGCGCGTGCGGGTTCTCCTGGTCGGAGAACAGGTGCAGCAGCCCGACGGACAGGATCGCCGTGGGCTGCGACAGGTCGAGCAGGCGGCGTACGGCCGGATGGCCCAGCACGCCGTCCACGTCGCGGGCGTCGGCGGTGACGGCGTCGGCGCGGGGGTTGCCGTTGAGTATCGCGCGGGCGTGCGGCTCGACCATGGGATCGATGTCCACGTACACGACCCTGGTCTCGGGGTCGGCGAACTGCGCGACCTCATGGGTGTTCTCCACGGTGGGCAGCCCGGAGCCGAGATCGATGATCTGCCTGACGCCGGCCTCGCGGACCAGGAAGTCGACGACCCGGCCGATGAAGGCGCGGTTGCACCAGACGAGGTCCACGATCTCGGGCACGGCGTCCTTGAGCTTGCGCGCCACCACGCGGTCGGAGGAGAAGTTCTCCATGCCGCCCAGCAGCGCGTCGTGCACCCGCGCCACGCTCGGCCGTTCCGGATCCACACCGGGAGGCGCCCACTCAACGCTCATCCGACCTCCTCGCGCGGATCGTATCCGCACCTGGGGCCCCCGCGCCCTGGCTGACGAGCGGTTGTCAGGAGAGTCGGAGCGTCTTGTCGGGCCGCCCGGCGGCCACCTCACCGAGGCGACCGCCGGGTGGCCCGCCGGTCATCCCGCGTGGCCACCCGCGGGCCGTCCGGCCTGGCCACCCGCCTGCCGGCTCGGGACCTCGCCCGTCCTGCCACCCGGCTGGGCCGCCGCGTGGGCGGGGGGCTGTCGCTTCGACAGCAGCTTCTTGAGCCGGGGCGCGAGCGGACGTTCCACGAACCGGTGCACCACGTACGCCAGCGTCAGCATGACCACGATCATCCCGGCGAGCAGCACGTACTTGTCGGCCACGCCCTCCAGCCGGGCGAACAGGATGAACCCGATGTGCGCGTGCACCAGATACAGCGGGTACGTGAGCGAGCCCGCCGTCACCAGCCCCGGCCAGGACAGCCGCCACGTCACCCGCAGCGCCACGAACGTCATGACGAGCGTGATCAGCACGACCAGGACCGTGACGACCACCGGGGAGTACGTCACGCCGTAGCGCGTCCCGACCGCCTCGGCGTATCCGATGGCCCGGTAGACCGCGTTCCCCAGGCAGATCGGCACCAGCAGCGCGATCTGCCAGTCCAGCCCGAACCGGTAGAGCAGGAACAGCGCCATCCCGGCGATGAAGTAGTGGGAGAACTCCGACTGCACGATCAGGTCCGCGAGCCCTGGCAGCAGCCCGGCCTCGACCAGGATCGTCAACGCCAGCCAGCCCCACATGAGGGTCAGGATCCGGCCCCGCGTGATCCCGATCCAGACGACGATCAACATGAGCAGGTAGAACCGCATCTCGGCCCACAACGTCCAGTAGACGACGTCCACGTTCGCGATGTCCGGCACGGACTGGAACATCGTCAGGTTGGCCAGCACCTGCGGTAAGGACACGCTGAACATGCCCTGACCGAGCGTCAGGGTGACGACGGCGGTCAGCGCGATGCCGACCCAGTACGCCGGGTAGAGCCGCACCAGCCGTGAGACCACGAACTGGCGCGGTGTCCTGCCCCACGCGCTCATCAACACGACGAACCCGCTGATCAGGAAGAACAGGTCAACTCCGAGGTAGCCGTACTTGGCCCACCCGCTCTCCGCGACGAATGTCACGGTCGTCTTGCCCCCCGCCCAGCCGGAGAAGACGTAGTGGTACAGCACCACGCACAACGCCGCCAGTAACCGGAGCCCATCGATCTCGTAGAGCCGCTCTGGCGTGTTTCGCACGGTGTCTCCTTCTCTGGTGCGGAGATGGTGCCGGTCTCAGCTTGAGAGATGGTTAAGGGACGGTAAAGGCACCTCCACGTGTTTACACGAATACCAACCTCTAGTTCATGTTTTGCCTGACAAGACACCAGAAGACGGACAAGAGCCCGCCAAGCGGGCCCGAGGGCCGTCGGCCCATCAGCCCGTCGGCCCGTCGGCCCGGAAACTCTCCGCCATACCTGACAGGAGGTGGCAGCTTCGGCTGCCAGGCTGGGTGGCATGACGAAAGCAAGCCTGCTGGCCTTCACCATCGACTGCGCCGACCCCAGGGCGCTGGCCGCCTTCTACCACGAGGTGACCGGCATGGAGATCACGTACGCGGAGGACGAGTACGCCGCCATCTCCGACGGCACCACCAACATCTACTTCGGCCGCGTACCCGACCGGAAGCCGGTCGTGTGGCCGAGCCCCGACAAGCAGTTCCACCTCGATCTCCAGGTGCCGGACGTGGAGCAGGCGGCCGGGGAGTACGTCGCGCTGGGGGCGACCAGGCCCGAGTTCCAGCCCGGCGTCACCGAGGAGGGCACGCGCTGGGTGGTGCTGCAGGATCCGGAGGGGCATCTGTTCTGCGTCTGCCGCCGGCAGTCGTAGCGCCACCGGCGGCTCAAGGATGCGCCACATGTTCGTGCAGGTCCTGGGCAACTTATCCCGATTTTTCCATCCAAAGGATGATTCTGGATCCCCTCTTGCCTCTTAAGCTGGAGCAATGCTCCTGAAAGGACCCCTGCTCCTGCGCGGGCCACGATGACCTGGGTCGGCATGCTGATCGCCCTCGCCGGGGCGCTGGGATACGCGCTCGGCGCGGCCATGCAGCAGTACGAGGTCGTGGCCGAGGGCGCCTCGCTCAGCCTGGTGAGACGTCCCCGCTGGTGGGTGGGCGGCATCATCTCCTTCAGCGGCGCCTGCCTGCACGCCGTGGCGCTGAGCTTCGCCCCGCTGGTCGCCGTCCAGCCGATCAGCGTCGCCACGCTGGTGTTCGCCGTGCCGCTGGCCGCGTTCATGTACGGACGCCGGCCGTACCGCGCCGAGATCCTCGGCTCGGTCGCCGTCGCCGTGGGCCTGCTCTGGCTCATGCTGCTGGTGCCGTCGCACAACGTGACCCCCACGCTGGGCGACGGCGCGGCGCTCGGGTTCATCGCCGTGATCGCGGCGGTCGCGCTGGTCACCCAACTGGTCGCGAGCCGGGTGCACGGGCCGGCCAGGGCCATGCTGCTCGCCGTGGGGGCGGGGGCCGTGACGGCGAGCGTGTCCACGTTCGTACGGGTGGTCGGCGGGGGCATGCAGGGCGACTGGGGGCGGCTGATCCACTGGTTCAGCCTGGTCGTGCCCGTGCTGCTGGTCTGCGCGGTGGTACTGCTGCAGCGCTCGTACGCCGTGGGTTACTTCGGCATCGCGTACGCCGGAGTGCAGGTCGTCGATCCCATCACGTCGGTGCTGGCGGGGGCGATCCTGCTCGGCGAGCCGCTGCCGACGAGCACGTCGACGGCCGTTCCCGCGATCCTGGCCGCCGCGCTGACCATCGGCGGCACGATCACACTCGGCCGCCTCACTCCGGACCACCACGCCGCCAAGCCGGTGCCGGCTCCGGCGTCCGCGGCGCGGCCCGCCCTGGAGCACGCCGCCCATGCGCAGGTCGCCGTCCCGACGCCGGCCAACGGGCGTTCACCGCTCGATGACCCGGCACCCGCCAACGGCCAGTAACCGGCCGGAGCCCGGACGCCGCTGACCGACCCGGCCCAGGCGAACGGCCGGCCACCACTCAACGCCAACCAGTGACCCGCGACGACGTGCCGGCCGCAGGGCGGCGCTAGCCACGCGGACGCAGCATGCCCGCCAGGAGGTCGCCCAGGGCGCTCTCGAGTTCCTCCCGCGTGGGCACACTGCCCGCCCCCGCGATGGCGTCGAACATCAGCCCCTCCCCGAAGGCCACCAGGTTGCGCGCGTGCGTGACCGGGTCCGGCGAGCCCATGGCGGCCAGCATGGCGATGGCCGGGTCGCGGAACCGGCGTCCGGCCTGGTCGTAGATCTCACGCAGCTCGGGCCGCCTGGTCGCCTCCAGGGCCAGTTCGTAGCGGGCGAGCGTGCGGCGGCGGTCCATGAGCTGGAGGTGCAGGGCCTCGGCCATGCGCGCCGGCAGGTGCGCGAGCTCGTACGAGTCGGCTCCGTAGGCCACCGCCAGAGCGCTCAGCTCCAACTCGGTGAGCCGGGACAACGTCAGCTCCAGCAGCGCCGCACGGGTGCGGGCGAGGTTGGAGGTGGACCCGGGCGGCAGGTCCGCGGCCTCGTCCACGGCACGGTGGGTCAGCCCGCGCATGCCACGCTCGGCCAGCAGGGTGATGGCCGCATCGGCGACGAGGTCAGCGCGCTTCACGGGGCCCGATGCTACAGCGGCAGTGCCCTGGAGGACGCCACCGACAGACGCTTGGGACTACGGCGGTAGTGGAGGGCAACTACGGGCGTAGTAGGGTGACACTACAGACGTAGTGAGGGAGGAAGTCTCATGGCCAGGGCTGTGGTGATCGGTGGAGGGGTGGGCGGGCTGGCCACCGG
>NZ_SSXE01000207.1 GCF_021699195.1 Nonomuraea sp. MG754425
GTCCTCCAGCGCGTGGGGCAGGTCGATCACGGTGGCGCGCAGTTCCGGGTGGCGGCGCAGCAGCGCCAGGCTGAACAGCCCGTGGCCGCCGCCCAGGTCGAGCACGTGCCGGGCGGCGCGCGGCACGGGGATGCCGCGGGCCGCGGCGGGCGCCTGGAGGCTCGCCATGGCGGCCGTCCAGGCGTGGAACGAGCGGGACAGCTCGGGGTCGCCCGCCAGCGCCGCGTAGAACGGCGTGGCCGGCTCGCCGCCGCGGGCCGCCTGCTCCAGTCCGGGCCAGATCGTGCCGGCGGAACGTTCCCAGAACGTCAGGCCCGGGAGCAGCGAGGTCGGTGAGTCGGTGGTGAACCAGCGCCGCGCGGTGCGGGTCAGCCGGTAGCGCCCGCGCCTGGCCCGCAGATAGCCGAGCCCGGTCAGGGCGCGTAACAGCGCGTCGGCGGCACGGGGGTCGAGGTCGAGCGCGGTGGCCAGGTCGCCGCCCGCGCGGGGGTGCTCGCGCAGGGCGTCGAAGATCCCCGCGCGGGCCGCCGCGATGAGCGCGTGCAGGCCCATGGCGCCGAAGTAGTCGAACATCGGGGGCACGATCGACAGCCGGTGAGCCACGGCCTCGAAGGGGTTGAAGAAGAGGGGCACACCCCCGAAGGTACGTAGGCGCTATCGCGTCTGGTACACCTTGCGCAGCGTCTCGTGCACGATCCAGGTGGTCTTCGCGCCCTCGGAGAGCAGGCACACGTCGCCGGGGCTCACCTCGATCGTGGTGCCGCCCTCGACGGCGATCGTGGCGCTGCCGGACAGGACGACGAAGATCTCGTCGCGTTCGACGTCCATCACGACGCCGGGGGTGATCTCCCGGATGCCCCGGCCGTCGCCGAGCTCCAGGGAGGAGACGACGGGGTCGCCCGCGACGATCTGCTCGGGGTCGAGCGCGTCGGGGGTCAGCCGGACGTCGTGGACGGGTACGGCGAAGGCTCCCGCGGTGGCGAGCATGCGGCCGAGATCGGCCGGTTCGGGCATCAACACATCAGACATATCGCCCATTCCAGCACATCAGCGGGCTTCCCTGCGGAAGGACTCCAGGGCCAGCAGGGCCACGTGCAGCGAAAGGCAGGACTCGACGTCGTCGAGGTCGGTCTCGAGGATGCGTTCGAGACGGCGCAGCCGGTCGTAGAAGGCGGGCCTGGACAGGTGCGCCTTCTGCGCCGCGACGGCCTTGTTACGGCCCGAGTCGAGATAGACGCGCAGGATACGGGTCAGGTCGCCGCCCCGCTGCGCGTCGTGGGCCAGCAGCGGGCCCAGCTCCCGTTCGGCGAACGTCTGCAGCCGGGCGTCGTCGCGCAGCAGGTGCAGCAGCCCGCGCAGGCGCAGGTCGGGCAGCCGGTAGAAGGGGCGGCCGTCGGGCTGGCGCACCGCGACGTCGGCCACCTGCTCGGCTTCGAGGAAGCTGCGCCGCACGTCTCTGATGGACTCCACCACCGAGCCCGCCGCCAGCACGAACGCGGTGCCGGGGCCCCACAGCACGCGCAGCCGCTCCGACAGCGAGGTCAGCGCGGGCTCGGCCTGCGTGCGCGGCGGGAGCGGCAGCAGCACCCCCACCCGCTCCTGGTCGAGCGCGCCCACGAGGGCGGGCAGGCGGGCGTCGCGGCAGGCCGCGGCGGTGGCCTCGGCCAGCTCGCCGAGCTGGGCCTGGCCGTCGAGCGCCTGCTCGACGTGCTCGGTGGGCCGGATGACCACGCTGACCAGCTTGCGCCCCGTGAGCGGCACGCCCACGGCGCGGGCGCGGGCGGCGGCCTCGTCGGGATCGGCGTAGGCGTGGGTCAGGATGCCGGTGATGATCGTGCCGTGCGCCTGCCGTTCCAGCGACTCCTGGTGGCGCTCCAGCAGGCGGCCCAGGGCGAGCGTGGTGGCCGCGCGCTCGGCCAGCACCAGGTCGCGCGGCGAGGGCGGCACGTCGCAGAGCAGGATCAGCCGCCCCCAGTCCTGGCCGCGCGCCCCGACCGTGGTGACCAGCCAGCCGGCTGCCGGGTCGTACGCGGTGCGCTCGGCCGGGGCCACCGCCCGCGACCTGCTCTCCCACCCCGCCAGCAGGGCCCCCGCGTCGCGCCCCGCCGACTCGGCGGCCAGCACCTGGTGGGCGAGGTTCTCCAGCAGCACGGGCCGCCCCGACAGCCGCGCCACCTGGGCCAGCACCTCGGCCGGCGAGGCGCCTTCGACCGACAGCTCGGTGAAGACCTCGTGCAACTGCTCGGAGGCCCGCAGCTCCTCTAGCTGGATGTCGATGATGCGCGCGTGCACCGACTCGGTGATCTGCACGAACGGTGTCTCGCGGGTCAGCACGATGACCGGGAAGCCGTGCTCCTCGGCCGACTTGACCACGGCCCGCGGCAGCTCGCGGACGAACCTGCGGCCCAGCTCGACGATCAGCCCCGAGGCGCCCACGGAGGACAGCTCGCCGATGTAGTCGGCGAGCTTCTCCGGATCCTCCGGCAGGGCCACCCCCGTGGTGAGCACCAGTTCCCCGCCGCGCAGCAGGTGGGCGATGTCGGCGATCTCGCCGACGTGCACCCACCGCACCCTCGTGTCGAGCCGGTCGGAGCCCGCGACCACGCGCGGGCTGCCCCGGCGTACGGTCTCCAGGGCGAGGACGTCGGCGATGGTGGGGAGCACGGGGCAGAGCCTAGCCGATCATCCTGTAAGAACGGCCATGGGTCGATTTACACTTTGCGCCCCTTGTCATGGGGTGAGGTCTTCCTCCCGGAACTCCTGGCGGGGTTCGCGCACCCGTAGCTCGACGCGGCGGATCTTGCCCGAGATCGTCTTGGGCAGTTCGCCGAACTCCAGTCGCCGCACCCGCTTGTACGGGGCCAGCTCCCTGCGGCAGTGCTCGAAGATCGACCGGGCGGTCTCGCCGTCCGGCTCGAACCCCGGGGCGAGCGTCACGTACGCCTTCGGCACGGCCAGGCGCACCGGGTCGGGCGCCGGCACCACGGCCGCCTCGGCCACGGCCGCGTGCTCCAGCAGCACGCTCTCCAGCTCGAACGGCGAGATGCGGTAGTCGGAGGCCTTGAAGACGTCGTCGGTCCGGCCCACGTACGTGATGTAGCCGTCGGCGTCGCGGGCGGCGACGTCGCCGGTGTGGTAGAAGCCGTCGCGCATCGCATCACTTGATCCACCGACATATCCGGACATGAGGCCGAGGGGGCGGCGGGCGTCCAGCGGCAGGCAGATCTCGCCGTCGTCCCCCTGCCGGCCCGTCACCGGGTCGATCAGCACGACGTCGTAACCGGGCAGCGGCAGCCCCATGGAGCCCGGCCGGACCGGCTCGTCGGGGGCGTTGCCGATCTGGGCGGTGCTCTCCGTCTGGCCGTAGCCGTCGCGGATCGTGATGCCCCACGCCTTGGCCACCTGGTCGATGATCTCGGGGTTGAGCGGCTCGCCGGCGGCCACGGCCGTGCGCAGCGGCAGCTTCCAGGCGGCCAGGTCCTCCTGGATGAGCATCCGCCACACCGTCGGCGGCGCGCAGAACGTCGACACCCGCTGCTCCCGCAGCACCTCCAGCAGCGCGGGCGCGGAGAAGCGCTCGTAGTCGTGGACGAGCACGGTCGCCCCGGCGTTCCACGGGGCGAAGACGTTGCTCCAGGCGTGCTTGGCCCAGCCGGGCGAGGACACGTTCAGGTGCACGTCGCCGGGGCGCACCCCGATCCAGAACATCGTCGACAGGTGCCCGGCCGGGTAGGAGGCGTGCGTGTGCTCGACCAGCTTCGGCTGCGAGGTGGTGCCGGAGGTGAAGTAGAGCAGCAGCGTGTCGTCCGCGCGGGTCGGCGCGTCGGGCTCAAAGCGCTCGTACGCCTCGTACGCGTCGTGGTACGGCAGCCAGTTGTAGGCGTCCCCCACGGCGATCCTCGTGTACTCGCCGGGCCCGAACTTCCCGGCGTCGGCCGCGTTGGCGATGACGTGCGACACGCGCCCGCGCGCGATCCGCTCGGCGACGTCCTTGCCGGTCAGCAGCGTGGTGGCGGGGATGATGGCCGCCCCCAGCTTCATCGCGGCCAGCAGCGACTCCCACAGCTCGGCCTGGTTGCCCAGCATGAGCAGGATCCGGTCGCCCCGCCGCACCCCCTGCTCGTGCAGCCAGTTGGCGACCTGGTTGGAGCGGGCCGACAGCCCGGCGAAGGTGTAGGTGGCGCTGCTCGCGCCCACGATCTTGAGGGCGACGGCGTCGGGGGTCTCGGCGGCCAGGACGCCGTCGAACCAGTCGAGCGCCCAGTTGAACTCGCCGAGCTGCGGCCAGCGGAAGTCGCGGCGGGCGGTGGCGGCGTCGGCCCCGAGCAGGAAGTCGCGGGCGGCACGGAAAACGCTCATGCCCGGATCCTGCTACGTCGTCAGCCGTCGCTCAAGACCGTCGAGCAGCGACACCAGACCGAAGTCGAAACACAGCTCGCGCATGTACGCCGGATCCTCGTAGGAGCCCATGTCGATGCGCTTGAGCATGTCGGGGTAGTCGGCCGCGGCCTTGCGGACCATCTCGCGCGTCTTGTCGGCGTCGTAGTCGTCCAGGTCGCCCATCGTGGCGTTCCAGGCGACCTCCGGGATGGTCATGCCGAACACGTAGGCGGTCAGCGTGGAGTTGGCGAAGTCGATGTCCAGCCCCCGGAACCCGGCCAGGTCGAACATCTTGCGCATGCCGTTGGCGACGCGCATCGCGTTGGGGCCGAGCGCGGGCATCCGGCCGATGAGGTCGGCCGCCCACGGGTAGCGCAGGATCACCCGGCGCATGCTGTGGGCCAGGGCGGCGGCGGAGTCGCGCCAGCCCACCTCCTCGGGGTCGGGCACGGTCATCATCCGCCACACCTCGTCGTAGGCCAGCTCCAGCAGCTCGTCCTTGTTGGCGACGTACCAGTAGACGCTGGTGGCCCCGGCGCTCAGCTTCGCGCCGAGCTTGCGCATGCTCAGGCCCTGGAGCCCCTCCTCGTCGAGCAGCTCGACGGCGGCCTTGACGATCTCCTCCCTGCTGCGGCCAGGACCGCCGGCCTTACGAGGTTCGCGCAGCCACACCGAGGAGAACGACTTGCCTGTCATACGCACAAGGATAAATCCACTCGCACACCGTACGAGGATTGTCGTACGGTGTGCGAGTGAACTCGAACACCGTACGAGAACCCCGTCGCTGGTGGATTCTCGCCGCACTCTGCCTCGCGCTGCTGGTGCTGCTCATCGACAACACCGTGCTGAACCTGGCCATCCCGTCGCTGAACCAGGAGATGGGCGCCACCCCGTCGGACATCCAATGGATCATCGACGCGTACGTGCTGGCCTTCGCCGGATTACTGCTCACGGCCGGCAGCCTGTCCGACAAGTACGGCCGCCGCCGCTTCCTGGTCGTCGGCCTGGTCTTCTTCGGCGGCGCGTCGCTGCTGGCCGTGCTGGTCACCGAGCCGTGGCAGCTCATCGGCGCCCGCTTCCTGATGGGCGTCGGCGGCTCGCTCGTCATGCCGTCCACCCTGTCGATCCTCATGACCGTGTTCGCCGAGGAGGCCGAGCGGCGCAAGGCCATGGCCGTCTGGAGCGCCGTGGCCCTGGTCGGCATGGTCTCGGGCCCGACGCTGGGCGGCTTCCTGCTGGAGCACTACTGGTGGGGCTCGGTCTTCCTGCTGAACGTCCCGATCGCGGCGATCGCCATCGTGGCGGCCCTCGTCCTGATGCCGGAGAGCCGCAGCCCGGCCCGCAGGATCGACCCCGTGGGCGTGCTGCTGTCGATCGTCGGCCTGACCTCCGCCGTGTACGTGATCATCGAGCGCGAGTGGAACATCCCGGTCATCGCGGTGGCCGTGGTCGCCCTGGCCGCGTTCGTGCTCTGGGAGCGCACGCGGGAGGAGCCGATGATGCCGCTCTTCCTGTTCGCCAACCGCAACTTCAGCGGCGCGTCGTTCTCGATCCTGCTCATGTCGTTCGGCGCGGGCGCGGTGATGCTGATGCTGACCCAGTACCTGCAGTTCGTGCTGGGCTACGGGGAGATGCAGGCCGGTCTGGCCATGCTGCCCTACGCCGTGGCCGCCGCGATCTTCAACGGGGTGGGCGCGGGCCTGGGCAAGAAGCTCAGCAACCGGGTGCTGGTCGGCGCCGGGCTGCTGTTCATGGCCGGCGGCTTCGCCGTCATGGCCGTGACCACCGGCTACCTGCCGCTGCTCACCGGGTTGGTGATCATGGGGATCGGCGGCGGGCTGGCTGGGCCGTCGGCCTACGCCTCGCTGATGGGGGCGATCCCGGTGGACCACGCGGGTGTCGGCTCCGCGATGAACGACACCGTCCAGCAGGTCGGCATGGCGCTCAGCATCGCCGTCCTGGGCAGCGTCCTGGCCGGGCGGTACACCTCGGAGATGCCCGCCGGACTGCCCCACGCGGCCAGGGAGTCGATCGGCGGGGCCCACACCCTGGGCTTCGGCGAAGCCGCCGGCCAGGCGTTCACCTCCGCCATGCACCTGGGGTCGTGGGTGGGGGCCGGCTTCTGCGTGGCCGCCGCGCTGCTCGCCGTCACGGTGCTGCGCCCGGCCGCCCCGACGCCCGCCGCGCCCGAGCCGGCGCAGGTCGGCTAGGTCAGGTCTCCGTCCGGGTCAGGTTTCCGCGGGGGCGGTCAGGCGGTCCTGGAGCGCGGCGTGCCGGAACTGGTACAGGCGTCCGGTCTGGCGCAACATGCCGACGCGGTGCATGTCCGCCAGGAAGGCCATCAGCCGCCAGGGCAGCCGCCGCGAGATCGCGAGCAGCGCGGAGGCGACGGTGAACACGGGCCAGGCCACGTTGGTGAAGGCGAGCAGGGCGGCGACGGTCACGGTGACGACGAGGCCGCCCGCCGCTCCGCCCGCCGCCGCGCGCAGCGGCCCGTCGGGCCCGGAGAGCAGGAACAGGCGGCCCAGCCACCCGGCGGCCAGCAACGACCCGGTGAACAGGACGGCGAACGCGAGCGTGAGCACCCCCTGCCCCCGGTACGAGGCGGCCGGGTCCAGCAGCACGCTCACCCGGTGCAGCCACGACACGAACGCCGCCGCCGGCGGCACCGCGAGCACCATGGGCAGGCCGAACGCCGCGGCGAAGGCCACGGCCTCGGCCAGGCTCAGCAGGGCGGGGCCGCCGCCCAGCCACGAGCCCAGCAGGCCGCTCGCCCACAGCCCGGCGCCGCCGAGCGTCCCGAGCGCCACCCACGCCACGAGGGCGGACGCGGAGCCGACGAGCGTGTGGTGGCCCAGGTCGCCGATCTCGAACGCGTCGAACTCGTCGTAGTCGAGGATGTCGCTGACGTCGTCCAGCGACACGTCCCCCGCCTCCCTGTGCAGCGCCACGCCGATGGCGGCGCCCGCGAGCAGTCCGAGGCAGGCGCCCGCCGCGATCGACGAGGCGGGGCTGCCCCCCGCGGCCCACCAGCCCGCCCCGGTGGCCAGTGCCGCGGCCACGCCGGCGACGAGGCCCAGCCCGGTCGCGATCCGGCCGCGGGGGACCAGGTCGTAGATGCTCCACCAGGCCAGCTCGCGGGTCTCCCAGAAGGTCAGGTGCGCGGCGAGCAGCGCGAGCCACTGCCGGACCCGGTGCAGGGGCCAGGCCCGGCGGGAGCGGAACGGGCCGATGGCGGGACCGGCGGCGGGGCCGGTGGCGACCAGCGCCGGGACCGCGTGGTCGAGGAGGTGCAGCCGGGCGGATCCGGCGTCGGAGAGCTCCAGCAGTCGCGCGGGGTCGGCGCCCGGGTCCACGTAGCCGACCCGGATCAGCCAGACCATCAGGGCGGTGTCGATGCTCTCGCGCAGCACGTCGCCGGGGTCGTCCAGCCGGCGCAGCAGCTCGGGCCAGCTTCCGCCCGGCTCTGGAGGCAGGCACGCGGTGAGGTAGCCGGCCACCTCGTCGGCCCCGAGCGTCTCGGGCTCGATCACCGCCGCGGCGCTCAGGACGTGCGCGCCCTCCTCCTCGACGGTCTCGCGGAACTCGGCCGTGCGGCAGGTCAGCACGAAGCCGTCACGGTCGGTCAGCGTGGAGTTGAGCGCCCTGACCACCTGGTTGCGCTGCCGGGCGGGCAGTTCGTCGAGGCCGTCGAGCACGGGCAGCACCCGGCCGCCCGCCACCAGGTCCTTCACGGCCGTGGGGCCGAACTCCCCGGCGCGCAGCTCCGGGTAGTCCTGGGCCAGCCGGCGCGCCAGCCAGGACGGGAAGCGTTCGCCGGTCGGGTCCCAGGCCGACAGCGTGAGCAGGACGGGGATCGGCTCGCCCGGCTCGCGGTCGAGCAGGAGGCGGCGCAGGAGCAGGCCGCGCAGGGCCGTCACCATCTCGCCCACCTGGTCGGCGGCGGCGGTGAAGTGCAGGCGCTCGCCGGAGGCGATGTGCCGGGCGTGGTCCATCAGGCCCGGCTCGCCCAGCCGCCAGCGCACCGACAGCGGGTCGGGGGAGAACAGCCCGCGGACCTTGGCCTCCTCCTCCCACTGCCGCAGCACCCGGTCGGCCAGGAGTTGCTGGGCGGCCGCCACCTGCTCGGGCGTCGAGACGGCGAGGACGGGCGGGCGGCGGGCCCAGCCGACGATCGTCGCGACGATCACGGCCGCGCCGATGACGGCCGCCACCCAGCTCGCCGCCTCCAGCCCGCCGGGGGAGGCCCAGGCCAGGCCGATCGAGGCGACGATCACCGTGATGGCCGCGCCGGCCAGGAGTCTACGAAGCACGCCGATCATGGTGGCGTGCCCGCCGTGCTCATGGGAAGTTCACCGTCCGGGACGCTGTGACATCATGTAAGGCAAGTCTCACGGACGCCGACACATTGCAAATAGGAAGCCACAGCTTGAAAAGGGATACTCGGTAACATGTCGGAGCTTCTCGCGCGCCACCGGGCAGTGATGCCGAACTGGCTGGCCCTCAACTACAACGACCCCATCGAGCTCGTCAGCGGCAAGGGCAACCGTGTCATCGACGCTGACGGCAAGAGTTACCTCGACTTCTTCGCCGGGATCCTGACCAACATGATCGGGTACGACGTCCCCGAGGTACGCGAGGCCGTGGAGCGTCAGCTCGCCACCGGCGTGGTGCACACCAGCACCGTCTACCTGCTGCGCGGCCAGATCGAGCTGGCCGAGAAGATCGCCCGCCTGTCCGGCATCCCCGACGCCAAGGTCTTCTTCACCAACTCCGGCACCGAGGCCAACGAGACGGCGCTGCTGCTGGCCACGTACGCGCGCAGGAGCGACCAGGTGCTGGCCATGCGCCAGAGCTACCACGGGCGCAGCTTCGGCGCGATCAGCGTCACCTCCAACCGGGCGTGGAAGAACAGCTCGCTCTCCCCGCTCAACGTGCACTTCCTGCACGGGGCCGACCGGCACCTGACCCAGTTCAAGGGCCTGTCGGACGCCGACTACATCCAGGCGTGCGTGGACGACCTGCGCCACGTGCTGGCCACGTCCGTGTCCGACGACGTGGCGGCGCTGATCGCCGAGCCGATCCAGGGCGTCGGCGGGTTCACGATGGCCCCCGATGGGCTGTTCGCCGCCTACAAGGAGGTGCTGGACGAGCAGGGCATCCTGTTCATCTCCGACGAGGTGCAGACCGGGTGGGGCCGCACCGGCAGCTCGTTCTTCGGCATCGGCAACCACGGCGTGACCCCCGACATGATCACGTTCGCCAAGGGGCTGGGGAACGGCTTCGCCGTCGGCGGCCTGGTGGCGCGCGGCGACCTCATGGACGGCCCGCACGCCGTCGGCCTGTCCACCTTTGGCGGCAACCCGATCTCCATGGCCGCCGCCAACGCCACCCTCGACTTCGTGCTCGACCACGACCTCCAGGCCAACGCCGCCCGTACCGGGGAGATCATCATCGGCGGGCTCAAGGAGGCCGCCGAGCGCCTGCCCGTCGTCACGGACGTGCGCGGCAGGGGCCTGATGTTCGCCATCGAGCTGCAGACCCCCGCCCAGGCCGGCCGCTTCATGGAGGAGACCAGGAAGGCGGGCCTGCTCGCGGGCAAGGGCGGCCTGTACGGCACCGCCATCCGCATGGCCCCGCCCCTCACGCTCACGGTGGACGAGGCCACCGAGGGTCTCGGGATCATCGTGTCCGCCCTCGAAACGATCAACACGGAGGCTGCGGCGCAGTGAAGTCCGTCAAGCACTGGATCAACGGAGTCCTCGCGGACGGCGACGCCGCCCGCGCCGCCGAGCTCTTCGACCCGGCCACCGGCGCGGTGAGCGGCCACGTCACGCTGGCCTCGGCCGCCGACGTGGACACCGCCGTCGCGGCGGCCGCCGCCGCCTACCCCGGCTGGCGGGACGCGTCGCTGACCAAGCGGGCGGGCGTGCTGTTCCGCTTCCGCGAGCTCATGTACGCCCACCGCGACGAACTGGCCGCGCTGATCTCCGCCGAGCACGGCAAGGTGCACTCCGACGCGCTCGGCGAGGTGGCCCGCGGGCTGGAGGTCGTGGAGTTCGCCTGCGGGATCCCGCACCTGCTCAAGGGCGGCTTCTCCGAGGGCGTCTCCACCCGGGTGGACTCCTACTCGATCAGGCAGCCGCTGGGCGTGGTGGCGGGCATCACGCCGTTCAACTTCCCGGTCATGGTGCCGATGTGGATGTTCCCTGTCGCGATCGCGTGCGGGAACACGTTCGTGCTCAAGCCGTCCGAGCGGGACCCGTCGGCCTCGCTGCTCATGGCGCGGCTCTGGCAGGAGGCCGGCCTGCCCGACGGCGTGTTCAACGTCGTGCAGGGTGACAAGGTCAGCGTCGACCGGCTGCTGGAGCACCCCGACGTGCGCGCCGTGTCGTTCGTCGGCTCCACCCCCATCGCCCGCTACGTGTACGAGAGCGGCACCGCGCACGGCAAGCGCGTCCAGGCGCTCGGCGGCGCCAAGAACCACATGCTCGTGCTGCCGGACGCCGATCTCGACCTGGTGGCCGACTCGGCGGTGTCGGCCGGGTTCGGCTCGGCGGGCGAGCGGTGCATGGCGATCTCCGTCGTGCTGGCCGTGGACCCGATCGGCGACGAACTGGTCGAGAAGATCGTCGAGCGGGTCGCCCGGCTGACCATCGGCCCCGGCGACGACCCGAGGTCGGAGATGGGGCCGCTGGTCACCGGGCCGCACCGTGACAAGGTGGCCTCCTACCTCGACCTGGGCGTCGAGGAGGGCGCCAAGCTGGTCGTGGACGGCCGCGACACGCCCGTGCTGGGCGGCGGCAGGGCGGCGGAGACGCCCGGCTTCTGGCTCGGCCCGACCGTGCTCGACCACGTGCCCCCCGGCTCGCGCACGCACACCGAGGAGATCTTCGGCCCCGTGCTGTCGATCGTGCGCGTCTCCTCCTACGAGGAGGGCCTCGAAGTGATCAACGGCGGCCTGTACGGCAACGGCACCGCGATCTTCACCAACGACGGCGGCGCGGCCCGGCGCTTCCAGAACGAGGTGGAGGTCGGCATGGTCGGCATCAACGTGCCGATCCCGGTGCCGATGGCCTTCTACAGCTTCGGCGGCTGGAAGTCCTCCCTGTTCGGGGACACGCACGTGCACGGCACCGAGGGCGTGCACTTCTACACCCGGGGCAAGGTCGTCACCTCCCGCTGGCTCGATCCCTCGCACGGCGGGGTGAACCTGGGCTTCCCCACGAACGGGTAACACCGGCACGCGACGGCGTCCCCCCTGGTCCGGTCACCGGTAAGCTCCAGCAGACGGACAAGGGGGGACAACGTGAATCGTCGCCGTACGCATGCCCTGGCGCTGGTCGCGACGGCGCTGGTCACCGGCATGGGTACGCCCACCCCGTCCCCGACCCCGACTCCGACCACCTCGCCGTCGCCCTCGCCCAGCGCCACGCAGAGCGACGGCACGCTGCAGATCCTCACCTACCGGGGCTACGCCGAGTACGGCGGCGTCAGCCCCAAGGTCAACTGGGTGGGCACGTTCGAGAAGGAGACCGGCTGCCGCATCGCCCGGCTCGACACCGTGCAGACCGCCGAGGAGATGGCCGCCCGGGTCACCCAGCGCTCCTACGACGTCATCTCCGCCGGCCCGGCGCTGGCCGGTGCCCTGATCGCGGACAAGCTGGTGCAGCCCGTCGAGCCGGCCAAGGTCAGCGACTACAAGGACCTCACCGAGCGGTTCCGCGCGATGACGACGGTGTCGGGCAAGGCGTACGGGGTGCCGTACCTGTGGGGTTACCACGAGTTCGTCCGCGGCCCCGCCACGACCGGGAGCGCGGGGCCGGACGACGTGTTCGCCTCCGGGCGCACGGCGCTCAAGGACAGCCCGCTGACGATCGCCGACGCGGCCCTGGCCGAGGGCTCGGCGAAGAAGCCGTACGAGCTGAGCGAGGCCGCCCTCGACAAGGCGATGGCGCTGCTGGAGAGCGGCAAGGACCGCACCTACTGGCAGAACCCGATCGACCTGGTCAAGGGGTTCGCCACGGGGGCGCTCGACTACGCGCAGGTCACCCCGTACCTGCGGGTGCTCCTGCAGAAGTCCGGCCTGCCGGTCGAGACCGTCGCGACGCGCACCACCACCGGCTGGGTCGACTCCTGGATGCTGGGGGCGAACATCCCCGACACCGCCTGCGCCTACCGGTGGCTCAACTGGGTCACCGCGGCCAACGCCCAGCGTGACGCGGCGGCGTGGGCGGGGATGGCGCCGGCCAACCCGAAGGCGTGCAAGGGCCGGGCCAGGGCGATGTGCGAGACGTACGGGGTGGGCGACGCCAAGCGGATCGACAGGGTGCAGTTCGCGGTGCGCCCGCCCGGGGGTTGCGCGGGCGAGGATGGGGAATGCACTGACTATGCCGCCTGGGCCGATCGGTGGCGCGAGCTCGCCGAGTGAGCCGGCCCACGCGTAGCTGTCACGGGTCCGTCCCTCCGATGGGCGTGGCCTGTCAGAGGCGCCCCGGGCCTTCCCCCTGTCCCGGGGCGTCTCGGCAACGGGCGGGAGCGGGGGAGCGTGAGATGAGGGCGGGCCGGTCAGCGTGACCGGAAGGCCACGACGGTGGCCATGGGAGCGGGCACGAGGGCCTCGGCGCAGTCGGCGCAGGCCAGTACGGCGGATTCGTCGGGCAGGCGGCCCACCCGTACCCGGGGCCGCGGCCACCTCTTGTGGCAGACGACGCAGGCGTCGCCGTCGCGCTGGGCTGAGGTCAGGCCCTCAGGGTCGAACGTCAACATGCTCCGCGCCGTTCTGGTCGGACCCCAGTTCATCACGCTCCCAGCAGCCATCGCCCTACCGTATGTCGCAACCGTTATAACCCTGACCGAGGCCGTGAGCGTCTAGCTGCGCGTCAAGTCAGGGTGAATTCTCTACCCGACCGGCGGCGTTTACACCACAAAAACGGGCATCCAGCCCAAGCTGGATGCCCGTTTCGTCTAATTTTGGTTAGAGGTCGGCGATCGCCTTCTCCAGGATCCCCAAGCCCTCCTCCAGCAGGTGCTCCGGGATCACCAGCGGGGGCAGGAAACGCAGCACGTTCCCGTACGTACCGGCCGTCAGCACCAGCAGCCCCTCCGCGTGACAGCGCTGGACGATCTCCTGCACGGCGGCCGGGTTCGGCTCCTTGGTGCCGGGCTCGACCAGCTCGATCGCGATCATCGCGCCGCGCCCGCGCACGTCGCCGATCACGTCGAACCGCTCCTTGAGCGCCTCCAGCCGGGGCAGCATGATCTCGCCGATGCGGCGGGCCCTGGCGACCAGGTCCTCCGCCTCGATCGTCTCCAGCACGCCGAGCGCGGCCTCGCAGGCGAGCGGGTTGCCGCCGTACGTGCCGCCCAGCCCGCCGGAGTGCACCTTGTCCATGATCTCCGCCCGCCCGGTGACCGCGGCCAGCGGCAGACCGCCCGCGATGCCCTTGGCGGTGGTGATGATGTCCGGGACGACGTCCTCGTCCTCGCAGGCGAACAGCGTCCCGGTGCGCGCGAAGCCCGTCTGCACCTCGTCGGCCACGAACACGATCCCGTTCGCCCGGCAGAACTCCGCGATCCGCGGCAGGAACCCCTTGGCCGGCACGATGAAGCCGCCCTCGCCCGCGATCGGCTCGATCACCACGGCGGCCACGTTCCCCGCCCCGATCTGCTTGTTGATCAGGTCGATGGCCTGCTCGGCCGCCTCCTCCGCGCAGTTCTCCGCGCCGCCCGGCCAGCGGTACGGGTAGGCCAGCGGCACCCGGTACACCTCCGGCGCGAACGGGCCGAACCCCTGCTTGTACGGCATGTTCTTGGCCGTCAGCGTCATCGTGAGCAGCGTGCGGCCGTGGTAGCCGTGGTCGAACACGACGACGCCCTGACGGCCGGTGGCATGCCTGGCGATCTTGACCGCGTTCTCGACGGCCTCCGCGCCCGAGTTCACCAGGAACGTGCGCTTCTCGTGGTCGCCCGGCGTCAGCTCGTTCAGCTTCTCGCAGACCCGCACGTACGACTCGTACGGGGTGACCATGAAACAGGTGTGGGTGAAGTCGGCGACCTGCTTGCGCACCCGCTCGACGACCTTGGGCGCGGCGTTGCCCACGCTCGTCACGGCGATGCCGGAGCCGAAGTCGATCAGCGAGTTCCCGTCGGCGTCCTCGAGCACGCCGCCGCCCGCCCTGGTGACGAAGACCGGCAGCGTGACGCCGATGCCGGGCGGAACGGCGGCCTGCTTGCGGGCCAGCAACTCCTGGGACTTGGGGCCTGGGATCGCGGTCACGACGCGCCGCTCCTGGGGAATGCTCATGTCTCTGACGCTACGGCGGGCGCCGACCAGGACCGATACGTCGATATGTCACACTGGAGGTGCCTGTCTTTGCCGGAATGGACAAATATCGCATGCCGCCTTCGCTACAGACCGTCGTGCGCCGTATGAACCTCCGGCCCCTGGCCGGGACCACGGGTCCCGGGGTGCTGGACGCCCCGGTGCGCTGGGTCGCGGTCAGCGAGCTCGCCGACCCGACGCCGTACCTGGAGGGCGGGGAACTGCTGCTCACCACCGGCATGCGGATGGCGGGCGACCTGACGGGCTACGTGGCCCGCCTGGTCCACCGGGGTGTGGCCGGGCTCGGGTTCGGCGTCGGGGTCTCGCACGAGGAGGTGCCGCCCGCCCTCGTCGAGGCCGCGGAGGCGGCGGGGCTGCCGTTGCTGGAGGTGCCTCGTGAGACCCCGTTCATCGCGATCGGCAAGGCGGTCAGCGAACTGCTGGCGGCCGAGCAGTACGAGGAGATCAGCCGCGCCTTCGCCGCCCAGGGCCGGCTGACGCGGGCGGCGCTGCGGCCCGAGGGCATGCACGCGGTCATCGACCGGCTGGCCAGGGAGGTCGGCGGGTGGGCCGCGCTCCTCGACGAGTCGGGCGAGGTCCGCCACGCCACCCGCGGGGCCGACACGGTCGCCGTCACGAGCGAGCTGGCCCGGCTGCGCGGCGCCGGACCGGGCTCGGGGGCGGGCTCGGGGGCGCAGGTGGGCGAGCGTGCCGGACGGTTGCCCGCCAGCCTGGCGCTGTCCGGGCCGGGACGGCACATCGTGCTGCAGCCGCTCGGTGGCGGGCCGCGGCCGAAGGGGTTCTTCGCCGTCGGGGCGCCGCAGGCGTTCTCGCCGGTGGCCCACACGGTGATCAACGCGGCGGGGTCGCTGCTCACCCTGGCCATGGAGCAGGGCAGGACCCAGCTCGCCGCCGAGCGCCGCGTGCGGACGTCGGTGCTGGAGTTGTTGCTGGCGGGGGAGTGGGACCGGGCCCGCACCGTGCTCGGGGCGCTGGGCGGACGGCTGCCCGAAGCGCCTCTGGTGGTTCTGGCGGCCGACGCCGACGCCCTGGAAACCCTGGAGACCCACGGTTTCGCCGCGACGCTCGGCGGCGACTCCGATGGCGACGGTGGTGGCGCTGGTGGCGGGAGCGGTCGGAGCGGTCGTGATCGTTCGCGCGAAGGGGGTGGCGGTCCTGCGGTCGGTGGCGAGCAGGCGCGTGGTGTGCCGGGCGAGGGTGTGGTCGTGGCGCTGGCGGCCGAGGGTGCGGCGGAGGGTGTGGCGTGGGAGGCGGCCGTGAGCGCGGAGGCGTCCGTGGGGATCAGCCAGCCCTGCGGCCCTGGCGCCGCGGAACTGTGTAACGCGATCGACCAGGCCGGGCGCGCCCTGGAGGCGGCCAGGAGCCGTCGTGGCGCGCGTCCCGACGCCGGTGGGCCCGGCGAGGGCCCGCCCCTCGGCCGGGGCACGACGCCCGCCCAAGCCGCCGGTCAGGGCCGGGTACCCGACCCAGGCGCGGCGTCCGGGAGGGAGCCGGTGTCCGGGAGGGAGCCGGTGGCCGGTAAGGGCGTGGCGGCCGGTAGGGGTGTGGCGGCTTCGAGGGGCGCGGTGTCTTCGAGGGGTGTGGCGTCAGGGAGAGGGG
>NZ_SSXE01000208.1 GCF_021699195.1 Nonomuraea sp. MG754425
CCATGAAGGCTGTGACCATGAACGCGGCGACCATGAAGGCCGCACCGGTGAAGGTCATGACGGCCCTGGCCGTGCTGGCGTCCCTCGTCGCCGCCCCCGCCCCGGCCTGAGCGCCGACCCGGCGGTGCAGGGCTCACCACCGGGTACGTCCTTCCGCCGAAGTCCGCGGCCCGCCTAGGATCGGCGCCCATGGAACGATTCGCTCTCGTCACCGGCGCCGGCCGGGGCATCGGCGCGGCGACCGCGTGCGAGCTGGGCCGCCGCGGCTACCAGGTGATCGTCAACTACCGCTCGGACGAACAGTCCGCCGCGACGGTGGTGCAGCGGATCGAGGCGGCCGGCGGGACGGCGCGCGCCGTGCAGGCCGACGTCTGCGACCCGCAGCAGGCGGAACGGCTGGTCACCGGCTGCCCCCGGCTGGACGCGCTGGTCTGCAACGCCAACATCCCCCCGCCGTTCGCGCCGCTGGCCGGCATGTCCTGGGAGGACTTCTCCGGCAAGGTCATCGGCGAGCTGGCCGCGGTCTTCCACGTCACGCGCCAGGCCCTGACGCTCATGGGAGCCGGCGGCCGGATCGTCTACGTCTCCAGCCTCAGCTCCGTGCTGACGCGTCCCGGCGCGATCGCGCACGCCAGCGCGAAGGCCGCGCTCGACGCCTTCGCCCGGCACGTGGCGGCGGAGGCGGGCGCGTCCGGGACCTCGGTGAACGTGGTGGCGCCCGGCGCCGTACGCACCGAGGCGTCCGCGTCCATGCGCACCCCCGAGGTCGAGCGGGCGCTCGCGGAGCACTCGGTCCTCGGCCGGATGCTCGACCCCGAGGACGTGGCCGCGGTGATCGGCTCGCTCGTGGACGGCGGGTTCGGCGCGGTGACCGGCGTACGCATCCCGGTGGACGGCGGAAAGAGCGTCATGTCCGGATAGCCCGCCCGCACACCGCGAAGATCGGGCCTGTGCAAGGGCCGGGACGCGTGTCACCGTCATGCCCATGAAGGCTGTGACCATGAACGCGGCGACCATGAAGGCCGCACCGGTGAAGGTCATGACGGCCCTGGCCGTGCTGGCGTCCCTCGTCGCCGCCCCCGCGGACCCTGAAGATCCGCAACCATCCCGTCCAGGGCCCGGTCTTCTCGGGTGAGCACCAGTACCCGTTCCTGTGCAAGACCGAGCGCGCCGGCCTCGGCCCGCCGGTCGCCGACAACCAGGACGGCCAGGGCATGCGCGTGGCGGACGGCTGGAGCCGGGACTGCTTCGCCCCGACGGTCACCGACCGCCTCTACCGCTCCACCGACGGCGCGTACAAGCCGATGCCCGAGCAGGGCCGCCCCGCCGACCTGGCCACGACCACGCTGCTGGACGGCCGCACGACCGACTTCGTGGTCCGCCGCGAGCGCGGTGTGATCAACCGCTTCCTCTACTCGATCGCCATGCTGGAGGACGGCTGGAACGGCAGGGCCGTGTACCGCTTCGACGGCGGCGTGGCGATCGGCCACGACCAGGGCACGCTGGGCGGCGGCGCGCTCGACCCGTACGGCCTGGGCAAGGGCTACGCGATCCTGCACTCCTCGGGCACCCGCACCTCCACCCACTACAACCTGATCCTGGGCGGCGAGACGGCGCTGATGGTCAAGGAGCGCTTCGTCGAGCGGCACGGCCTGCCGCTCTACACCGTGGGCGTCGGCGCTTCCGGCGGCGCCATCCAGCAGTACATCTACGGCCAGAACCACGGCGACCGGGTGATCGACGCCGCCGTCCCGCAGTACTCGTATCCGGACATGGCCACCCAGACCATCCACGTGGGCGACTGCGAGCTGCTCGAACGCTACATGGACCACAACCCCCGCTGGGCCAGGTGGGAGGAGCGCACGGCGATCATCGGCATGAACGCCAGCGACACGGTCGCGAACCCGTACACGGGCCGGCCGGGCTCCGACGAGTGCGTGACCGGCTGGCGCGGCCTGACCCCGCTGACCATGAACCCCCGCTGGACGAGCAACAACGACCCCGAGTGGCAGCGCATGGACCCGCCGGGCGTCAAGGACACCGTCCAGTGGACGCACTGGGACGACGCGCGCAACGTGTACGGCGTGGACGACCAGGGTTACGCCCGTTCGACCTGGGACAACGTCGGGGTCCAGTACGGGCTGGGCGCGGTGGCCGCCGGGGTCGTCACGCCGGAGGAGTTCCTCGACCTGAACGCGAAGGCGGGCTCGTGGAAGGAGGCGGCCGACATGGTGCAGGAGGGCTGCCCGTTCGCGCCGTCCGCCTGCCCGGCCGACTTCGACCCGTGGAGCGCCCGCAACGCCGACCTGGGCGGCGACCCCGCCCCGAGGCGCACGGGCGACCCGGTCGCGATCGCGAACGTGCGGCGCAGCGGCCTGGTGTTCGGCGGCGACATCGACATCCCGGTGATCGACTGGCGGCACTACCTGGAGGAGCAGCTCGACATGCACAACGCGCACCAGTCGTTCGCCTCCAGGAAGCGCATGCTGGACCACGACGGCCGGGCGGGCAACCAGGTCATCTGGTTCACCGACGCCCGTCCTGACGGGCCGAAGTTCGACCAGACGCCGGAGGCGCTGGCGGTGATCGACGCCTGGATGGCCAACATCCGGAAATATCCGGCGCGTGGCGTGGTCGGCAACAAGCCGCCCCAGGCCGTGGACCGCTGCTTCACCACCGACGGCGCCGAGATCGCCGCCGGCCCGCACGTCTGGGACGGCGTGCTCGACCGCCGCCCACCGGGCGCGTGCACCCAGCGCTTCCCCCTGTACGGCACCTCCCGCACCGTGGCGGGCGGCCCCATCGAGGGCGGTGTCTACAAGTGCCGCCTCCAGCCGGTGGACCGGGCGGTGGCCAAGGGCCTGTACGGCACGTGGCGGCCGACCCCCGCCCAGCGCGCCAGGCTGAAGCAGATCTTCCCGACGGGGGTGTGCGACTACTGACGTACGTCGAGCACGGGCAGCTCCCGCATCCCGCGCAGCGGCGAGGTGAACACCCACAGGAACGCCAGGCAGGAGCCGCAGGCGGCGACGAGCAGCGCGTCCCTGACCCCGATCACCTCGCTCAGCGCGCCGCCGAGCACCCCGCCGAGCGGCAGCGTGCCCCAGACGACGAAGCGGATGGTGGCGTTCATCCGGCCGAGCAGCGGCTCGGGCGTGACGGCCTGCCGGAAGCTGAGCTGGGTGACGTTGTAGATCACCGTGCCCGCCCCGGTGCAGAACTCGAACACCGCGAACAGGATCAGCCGCCAGTCGGCCTGCACCCACGGCAGCACGAACATCAGCGGCGCGGGCACCGCGATGGCCAGCCAGATCGTCGGCCCCTGCCCGAGCCGGGCGGACAGCCGGCGGTTGGCCAGCGCGCCGAGCACGCCGCCGAGCCCGGCCACGGCCAGCAGCAGCCCGATCGTGCCCGCCCCCAGGCCGAGTTCCCTGGCCAGCAGCAGCAGGATCGCCGGCTGGGCCATGGCGCCGAACAGGTTCGCGGTGGCCGTGCAGCCCGCGATGCGGCGCAGCAGCGGGTGCCCGAGCACGAACCTGACGCCCTCCCCGATCTCCTTGACCAGATGGGTGCGGGGCCGCTCCTGGCGCGTCTCCCGCTTGCGGATGGTGCCCAGGCACAGCGCCGACCAGGCGAACCCGGCCACGGTGACGACCAGCGCGAACGGTGCGGTGAGGAACTGGATCAGGTAGCCGCCGACGCTGGGCCCGCCGAGCTGCGCCACCGTGCGCACGACCTCCAGCGCGGAGTTGCCCTCGACCAGCCGCTCACGCCCGACGAGGTGCGGCAGATAGCTCTGGTACGCCGCGTCGAAGAACACGGTGAACACCCCGAGCACGAGCGCCACGACGTAGAGCTGGTAGATCGTCAGCGCGTCGAGCCACCAGGCCAGCGGCACGGAGGCCAGCGCGAGCGCCCGCGCCCAGTCGCTGACCACCATCACGGCGCGTTTGCGCAGCCGGTCGACGATCGCGCCCGCGGGCAGCCCGATCACCACGAACGCCAGCGTCTCGCACGCGGTCAGCACCCCCAGTTCGAGCGCCGAGGCGTGCAGCGCCGTCACCGCGACCAGGGGCAGGGCCAGCAGGAGGAGCTGGCTGCCGACCTGGCTGGCGCTGTCGGCCAGGAACAGTCCGCGGAAGTCGCGATCGTGTAAAAGGTTCACGCCCAGACCGTCTCATGACCGATTGGGAATATTCAACCGGTTATAGGGTGGCCTGTCATGGGCACCAAACGCCGCCCCGCGACCGAGGCCGAGGCTCGCGCGCTGGCCTCCTCGGTGCGGCTGCGCATCCTGCGGCTCTGCCTCGACCGGGCGCTGACGAACAAGGAGATCGCCGACCGGCTCGGCGCCAACCCGGCCACGACCCTCCACCATGTGCGCAAACTGGTCGAGACCGCCTTCCTGGTGGCCGAGCCGAGCCGTCCCGGCCCGCGCGGCTCCACCGAGATCCCCTACCGCGCCACCGGCAAGTCCTGGGAGATGGACGTCCGCGAGAGCGGCGTGACGGGCGCGAACGCCGCCATGCTGGACGCCTTCCTGGAGGAGGTGCGGCTGGCCGACACCGAGGACGTGAGCTTCACCAGGCTCGGCCTCAGGCTCACCGCCCAGGAGCACGCCGAACTGCGCGAGCGGCTGCAGCAGGTGCTCGATGAGTTCCGCGAACGGCGGCCCGCGCCGGACGGGCAGGCGTACTCGTTGTTCGTCGCCCTGCACAAGGACACGGCCAGGGACACCCCCGAAGACGCGTGACGCCGGACGCGGTGAGCGCCCGGCGTCCGTCAGGTGTGCCCGTCAGCCCAGGTGCACCTCGGTCTTGAGCGTGTCGCCGTGGCCGAGCACGAACTCCTCGACGTTGCCCGCCGCGCACAGGTCGTCCTGCGCCTGCCGCAGCAGGTGGGGCTCGGGCGTCCACACGCTCAGCCGCGACACCTCGGCCCGCATCGACAGCTTGGCCTCGGACTTGGCCTTGCGCACCTGCCCGAGCACCTCGGAGGCCGCGGCCAGCACCGCCGGGTCGCCGCCGCCGCGCGCCACGGACGGCCAGGGGGCGTGGTGCACGGAGCCCTCACGCCACCAGGACCACACCTCCTCGGTCACGAACGGCAGGAACGGCGCGAACAGCCGCAGCAGCGTGTCGAGCGCCTGCCGCAGCGCCGCGTGCGCCGACGCGGCGGCCGCGCCCGACTCGTACGCCCGCGCCTTGACCAGTTCCACGTAGTCGTCGCAGAACGCCCAGAAGAAGCGCTCCACGGCCTCGACGGCCCGCGTGTGGTCGTAGGACTCGAACGCCTGTGTCGCCTCGCGCACGGCGTCGGACAGCGCCGCGAGCATGGACAGGTCGAGCGGCTCGGTCACCTCGCCGGCCCTGCCGGCGTCGTCGGCGGCGTGCTCGGCCAGGCCGAGCACGAACTTCGAGGCGTTCAGGATCTTGATGGCCAGCCGCCGCCCGATCTTGAGCTGCCCGGCGTCGAAGGCGGTGTCGACGCCGTAGCGGCCGTTGGCCGCCCAGTAGCGCACCGCGTCGGAGCCGTGCTGCTCCAGCAGGTCGAGCGGGGTGACGACGTTGCCCTTGGACTTGGACATCTTCTTGCGGTCGGGGTCGAGGATCCACCCCGAGATCGCCACGTCGGACCACGGCAGCACGCCGAACTCGGCGTGCGACCTGACCACGGTCGAGAACAGCCAGGTGCGGATGATCTCGTGGCTCTGCGGGCGCAGGTCGGCGGGGAAGACGCGCCGGTGCAGGTCGTCGTCGGTGCCCCAGCGCCCGGCGATGTGCGGGGTCAGCGACGAGGTGGCCCAGGTGTCCATGACGTCGGGGTCGGCCACGAACCCGCCGGGCACGCCGCGCTGCTCCTCGGTGTAGCCGGGCGGCACGTCGGAGGACGGGTCGACCGGCAGCGCGTCCTCGGCGGGCACGATCGGCGCGTCGTGGACGGGCTGCCCCGACTCGTCGACGGGGTACCAGACCGGGAACGGCACGCCGAAGAAGCGCTGCCGCGAGATCAGCCAGTCACCGCTGAGCCCTTCGACCCAGTTGTCGTAGCGCACCCGCATGTGCGGCGGATGCCAGGACAGCTCGCTCCCGCGCGCCAGCAGCGCCTGCCGCAGCTCCTCGTCACGCCCGCCGTTGCGGATGTACCACTGGCGGGTGGTGACGATCTCGAGCGGCTTGTCGCCCTTCTCGTAGAACTTCACCGCGCGCCGCACGGGCCGGGGCTCGCCCTCCAGGTCACCGGACTCGCGCAGCAGCTCCACGATGCGCTCCCGGGCGCTGTGGACGGTCTTGCCGGCCAGCTCCTTGTACGGGTCGGGCTCCACGCCCTCGGGCGGCTCGGGCAGCAGCCGGCCGTCCCAGCCGATCACGGGCCGGGTGGGCAGCCGCAGCTCCCGCCACCAGGTGACGTCGGTGATGTCGCCGAACGTGCAGATCATCGCGATGCCGCTGCCCTTGTCGGGCTCGGCCAGGTGGTGCGCCAGCACCGGCACCTCGACCCCGAACAGCGGCGTCAGCACCGAGGTGCCGAACAGCTCCTGGTAGCGCTCGTCGTCGGGATGGGCGACCAGCGCCACGCAGGCCGGGATCAGCTCCGGCCGGGTGGTCTCGATCCAGACCGGCCCCTTCTCGCCGTAGAAGGAGATCTTGTGGAAGGCGCCGGGCCACTCGCGGTCCTCCAGCTCGGCCTGGGCCACGGCGGTGCGGAAGGACACGTCCCACAGGGTCGGGGCCTCGGCGAGGTAGGCCTCGCCGCGCAGCAGGTTGCGCAGGAACGCGCGCTGCGACACCGCCCGCGACTGGTCGCTGATCGTGGTGTAGAGCAGCGACCAGTCGACCGACAGGCCGACCCGCCGCCACACCTCCTCGAACGCCTGCTCGTCGAGGGCGGTCAGCCGGTGGCACAGCTCCACGAAGTTGCGCCGCGAGATGGAGATCTCCCGCTTGCCGGGCTTGTCCGGCGGCTCGAAGCCGGGGTCGTACGGCAGCGACGGGTCGCAGCGCACGCCGTAGACGTTCTGCACCCGGCGCTCGGTCGGCAGTCCGTTGTCGTCCCAGCCGATGGGGTAGAACACCGACTTGCCGATCATCCGCTGGTAGCGGGCCATGATGTCGGTGTGGGTGAAGGAGAAGACGTGGCCGACGTGCAGTGACCCCGACACGGTCGGCGGCGGCGTGTCGATCGAGTAGACGCGCTCGCGCGGAGCGGACCGGTCGAAGCGGTAGACGCCCTCTTCCTCCCAGCGAGCTACCCATACCTGCTCCAAGCCGTCAAGAGTCGGCTTCTGGGGCATGGTCGGACGGCGTAGCCGCTGTTGAGTCATGCCTCCTTATGGTACGGCTTCGCAGGCCCGCAGGCGTTAGAGACTAGTGTTCGTTACAAAGGGGAAGGGAGATCGACATGGCGGAGGACAAGCCCGATATCGCCTGGCGGGTCATCGGCGGCCTGGTGGGCCTGGTGACCGCGTGGGGGGCGCGGAAGATCCTCGGGTTCGCCTGGGAGAAGGCGACCGGCAAGGAGCCCCCCAGCGACACCGAGTCGCCCGAGGTCAGCATGGGCGAGGCGATCGGTTACGCCGTCCTCATGGGTGTGGGCATGTCCGTGGCGCAGATCGTGGTCAACCGGACCGCCAAGAAGCGCTACGACGCGTGGAAGAGCCTGAAGCAGGTGACTCCAGGGCAGTGAGGAACTCGTTCGCCCAGCGGTCCACGTCGTAGGTGGCGACCCGGCGGCGCATCGTGCGCATGCGCCGGGCCAGCTCGTGCGGCGTGGCCCGCATGGCCGCCAGCATCTGCCGCTTGAGGTCCTCCACGTCGTACGGATTGACCAGGTACGCCTGCCGCAGCTCGTCGGCCGCCCCCGCGAACTCGCTCAGCACGAGCGCGCCGTTGAGGTCGTGGTGGCAGGAGACGTACTCCTTGGCCACCAGGTTCATCCCGTCGCGCAGCGGCGTGACGACCATGAGGTCGGCGGCCAGGTAGAGCGCGGCCAGCTCGTCGTGGTTGTAGGACTGGTGGAAGTACCACACCGGCTGGTAGCCGAGCTGGGCGTGCTCGCCGTTGATCCGGCCGACCTGCAGCTCGATGTCGTCGCGCAGCCGCTTGTACTCCTCCACCCGCTCCCGGCTGGGCGTGGCGATCTGCACGAACACGGCCTCGCCCGGACGCAACCGCCCGTCCTTGAGCAGTTCCCCGAACGCCTCCAGACGGTGGCCGATCCCCTTGGTGTAGTCGAGCCGGTCCACGCCCAGCAGGACGTGCTCGGGGTCGCCCAGCTCCACCCTGATCTCCTTGGCCCGCGCCACGATGTTCGGCTCGCGTACCAGCGAGTCGAGCTGCGCGAAGTCCACGGAGATCGGGAACGCCTGCGTGGTCACGATCCGGTCGTCGAGGAAGATCTCGTTCCCCTTGTACGGCAGCCCGAGCAGCCTGCGGCACAGCCGGCGGAAGTTGGAGGCCCCGCCGGGGAGCTGGAAGCCCACCAGGTCGGCCCCGAGCAGCCCTTCGACCAGCTCCTTGCGCCACGGCAGCCGCCAGAACAGCTCGGTCGGGGGGAACGGGATGTGCAGGAAGAAGCCGATCCGCAGGTCGGGCCGGAGCTTGCGCAACATGGCGGGCACGAGCTGGAGCTGGTAGTCCTGCACCCACACGACCGCGCCCTGCTCGGCCGCCTGCGCGGCGGCCTCGGCGAAGCGCTGGTTGACGCTGCGGTAGGTCTCCCACATCTCCCTGTCGAACACCGGGGGCGCCACCACGTCGTGGTAGAGGGGCCAGAGGGTGGCGTTGGAGAAGCCCTCGTAGTAGAGCTCGACCTCGCGGCCGGACAGGGGGATCGGGATGAGGTTCATCCCGTCCTGCTCGAACGGCTCCAGTTCCTCGTCGGACGCCCCGTGCCAGCCCGCCCACGCTCCGTGGCGGCGTTGCATCACGGGAGCGATGGCGGTGACGAGTCCTCCAGGGCTCCTGCGCCACGAAGCCGTTCCGTCGGCATCGACCGTCCGATCCACCGGCAACCGGTTCGCGACGATCAGAAACGAGCTACGGCCAGTCAACGCAGTCCTCCTATGGGATCAGGTGTCAGGAAAGCCGCCGAGCGCGCGGCTGACAGCGGCCACCACCGATTCCGGCCCCGCGTGAGGGATGATCGCGGCGATGTGGGAATCGGGCCTGATGAGCCATGCCTCATCCGGCCCGGCGCCGAGCCTTCCAGCAAGCGAGCCGGTACCGTCCATCTCCGCGAGCCCGCGTACGGCGAGCGGCGCCCTAATGACCTTGCCCAAGACCTGCGCAAACAAACGCGAATCGCACATATCGCCCAACAGGACGAGGAATCCATCCCGGGCGAACTCCCGCAGCCTGCCCCCGGGCAGCGGCACGTCGGGCAGGATCACGCCCGGCGCGGGCGGGCACGGCGTGCCCTTCGGCGGCCGTCCGGGGAAGGGCCGGGTCGGCTCGGGTGTGGTGAGCGGCGAGTCCACGTACCAGAACGGCTCAGCGAAGCGCCCGGAGTCGACCTCGGCCGCCCGGCCGCCCTCCAGCACCTCCCGTCTGCGCGTGCGCTCCGCCACGCTCCTGGGCGCGAGGAAGCGCATCGTGGCGGTGGTGACCTCCAGGTTCTCCAGCGCGGCGGCGTGCCGCTCGGCGTGGTACGACTCCAGCAACTCCGGCCCGGCCCAGCCGTTGAGCGCGAAGGCCAGCTTCCAGGCCGCGTTCTCGGCGTCCGGCACCCCGGAGTTCAGCCCCCGGGCCCCGAACGGGGCCACCAGATGGGCGCAGTCGCCCGCCAGGAGGACCCGCCCGACCCGCATGCGGGAGGCGACGCGCGAGTGGAAGCGGTAGGTGCTGTGCCAGAGCAGCTCGTACGGCCGACCTCCAATGATTTGCCGGATTTTTCGCGATATATCAATGTCCGTTGGGATGAAGTCCGGCGCGATCTGCCAGTCGATCCGGTACGTGCCCCCGGGGCACGGATGGATGAGCACCTGGCGACCCGGGTTCCACCCGGGATCGAAGTAGAAGCGCCGCTCGTCCTCCCAGCCCGGCAGGTCCGCCCGGACGTCGCAGATCAGGAACTGGTCCGCGAACGTCTCCCCGGAGAAGGCCACCCCGAGCGAGGAGCGCAGCGCCTGCGCCCGAGCGCCCGCGCACACCAGCGCGTACGGCGCGCGCAGCAGCCGCTGACCACAGTGCGCCGTCACGCCGGAGCCGTCCTGGCTCAGCCCGGTGACCTCGTGGTTCCAGCGCACCTCGATGAGCGGCTGGGCGGCGATGGCCGCGTCGAGGATCTGCTCGGTGCGCGTCTGGGAGATGTTCACGCACGCCGGCAGCGGCCCCTCCCGCTCGAACGACCAGGAGAACAGCTCGCGGTCGCGGTAGTAGGTGCGGGCGGTCGTCCAGGCCAGCCCCTCCTCGGCCACCCGGCCCGCCCCGGCGGCGGCCCAGATGTCGAGCACGTCGCGCTGCTGGCAGATGGACTTCGACCCGCCACGCCCCCGCCCCGGCCGCTGGTCCAGCACCAGCACCCGCACGCCCCAGCGGGCCAGCAGCAGCGCGGCGCTCTGCCCGACAGGTCCCGCGCCGACGACGATGACCTGCGGCCCGCTCACGACTGCAACTCGTCCCACACCTGACGGTCGCGCTCCACGGTCCACACGCGCGGCCGTTCGACGCCGTGCAACTCGTCCCAGAGCCTGGAGACGTTGAACGGCAGGCAGTGCTCGAAGATCGGCCAGCGGCCGTAACGCGGCTCCAGAGCCCGGTGCGTACGCTCGAACGCCTCCTTCAGCGACCCCGCCGCGCGCGTCTCGCGTGACATCACGGTCAGGAAGTCGCGGGTCTGCCCGATGGCCGCCGCCACGCCCGCCTCGCCCCTGGCCACCGCGCCCCGGCCGCCGACCAGCGTCCGCGCGCCGAAGGCGGCCACCCGGTCGAGCGTCCCCGACGCCCAGTCGTGGTGGAAGGCGTCGCCGGTGTAGAGGGCGGCCTGCGACTCGACCAGGTCGCCCGCGAACAGGATGCGCCGCTCCGGCAGCCAGGCCACCAGGTCACCCTCGGTGTGGCCGCGTCCGCAGTACTGGAGCACCAGGTCGCCGCGCCCGCCGCCCAGGTCGATCGTGCAGCGGTCGCTGAACGTGGCGGTCGGCCAGGTCAGGCCGGGGATCGAGCCGGGCTCCCGGAACAGGCGGGGCATTCTGGCGTACTCGCTGGCCCAGTCCTCGGCGCCGCGCTCGGCGATCAGCTCGCGGGTCTTCTCGTGCGTCACGATCACGTCCGCGCCGAACGCCGACGCGCCCAGCACCCGGACCGCGTGGTAGTGCGACAGCACCAGGTACCGGATCGGCTTGCCGGTGTGCTCGCGCAGCCGGTCCAGCCAGGCGCGGGCGGCCACCGGCGTGGCCAGCGCCTCGAAGCAGACGAGGAAGTCCTCGCCCTCGATCGCCCCCACGTTCGGGTCGCCCTCGGCGGTGAGCGCGTACACGCCCTCCGCGAGCACCTCCAGGGTCTGCTGCTTCTCGCCGAGATCCGCCGACGAGGCGAACGGCTTGGCCATGCGGTTCACCCTCTTGACAGGGAAGTCAGGACGATGATTTGTTTACCGAACATTCGGTCAGTTGACAAGGGAGACCTGCCTTGGACAGCGCGCGTCGCATGCTGGACGCCGACACCGCCTCCGCCGCCCTGGGCATCGAGCTGACGGAGCTGGGCACGGGCCGGGCGGCGTGCCGGATGACCGTGACCGACCAGATGATCAACGGTCACGGCTGTGTCACGGCGGATACGTGTTCCTGCTGGCCGACACGGCGTTCGCGTGCGCGTGCAACACGTACGGGCCCGTCACGGTCGCGGCGGGCGCGGAGATCACCTTCGTCTCCCCCGCCCACGCGGGGGACGTGCTGGTGGCCGAGGCGGCCGAGCGCACCCGCTACGGCCGCAGCGGCGTCTACGACATCACCGTGCGGCGGCCCGACGGCCAGGTGGTCGCGGAGTTCCGCGGCCGGAGCCGGGAGTTCAGATGAGACTTGGCGATCCCCCCGCGAGCCACGAGCTCGACCCGATCGAGCGGGTGTCCCGCGACGAGCTGATGGCCCTCCAGCTCGAACGCCTGCGGCGGACCCTGCGCCGCGCCTACGAGAACGTGCCGCTCTACCGGGACAAGTTCGACCGGGCGGGCGTGCACCCGGGCGACTGCAGGGAACTCGGCGACCTGGCCAAGTTCCCCTTCACCACCAAGCAGGACCTGCGCGAGTCCTACCCGTTCGGCATGTTCGCCGTGCCGCGCGAGCGGGTCGCCCGGATCCACGCCTCCAGCGGCACCACCGGCCGGCCGACCGTGGTCGGTTACACCAAGGGTGACCTCGACGTCTGGGCGGAGGTGGTGGCCCGCTCGATCCGCGCCTCCGGCGGGCGTCCCGGCGACGTCGTGCACGTGGCCTACGGCTACGGCCTGTTCACCGGCGGGCTCGGCGCCCACTACGGGGCCGAGCGGCTCGGCTGCACGGTGGTGCCCGTCTCAGGCGGCATGACGCCGCGGCAGGTGCGGCTCATCCAGGACTTCCGGCCCCGCGTCGTCATGGTGACGCCGTCGTACATGCTGGCCCTGCTGGACGAGTTCGCCGCCCAGGGACTCGACCCGCGGGAGTCGTCGCTGCGCATCGGCATCTTCGGGGCCGAACCGTGGACCGAGAAGATGCGCGCGGAGATCGAGGAGCGCTTCGACCTGCACGCGGTGGACATCTACGGCCTGTCGGAGGTGATGGGCCCCGGCGTGGCCAGCGAGTGCGTCGAGAGCAAGGACGGGCTGCACGTCTGGGAGGACCACTTCTACCCCGAGACCGTCGATCCGTTCACCGGCGAGCCCGCCGACGAGGGGGAGCTGGTCTTCACCACCCTCACCAAGGAGGCCATGCCGGTCATCCGCTACCGCACCCGCGACCTGACCCGGCTGCTGCCCGGCACCGCCCGCCCGGCCTTCCGCCGCATGGAGAGGGTGACCGGGCGCACCGACGACATGATCATCCTGCGCGGCGTGAACGTGTTCCCGACCCAGATCGAGGAGGTCGTGCTGGGCGTGGAGGGCCTGTCGCCGCACTTCCAGCTCCACCTGAGCCGTCCGGGGCGGCTCGACGTGATGACCGTCAGGGTCGAGGCGCGTCCGGGCTTCACGGCGTGGTCGGAGGCGGGCGAGGTCCTGCGCAGGGCGGTCAAGGACACGGTCGGGGTGAGCGTCGAGATCGAGGTCGTGCATCCGGAGACGCTGGAGCGCTCGGTCGGCAAGCTCAAACGAGTCATCGACAAGCGGGATAATTGACGATATGGCCACCCAGACCCCTGCCCGTCAGCGAAGGCGCGGTCACGACCCCGAGTCCGTGCTGTCCATCGCGGTGGGCGTGTTCAACGAGCGCGGCTACGACGGAACCAGCATGGAGGACCTCGCCAGGGCGCTCGGCGTGACCAAGTCGGCCATCTACTACCACGTGCCGGGCAAGGAGCAGCTCCTGTCCCGGGCCCTGGACCGGGCACTGGACGGGCTGTTCGCGATGGTCGCCGACCCCCGCGCCGGCTCGGGACCGGCCATCGACCGGCTGGAGTACGTCGTCCGGCAGAGCGTGCGCATCCTCATCGACCGGCTGCCGTACGTGACCCTGCTGCTGCGGGTGCGCGGCAACAGCGCGACCGAGCAGGCGGCGCTGGAGCGGCGGCGCGACTTCGACCGGTTCGTCAGCCAACTGGTGAAGGAGGCGGCGGCGGAGGGCGGCATCCGCGCCGACGTGGACCCGGCGCTGGTCACCCGCCTGCTGTTCGGCGCGGTCAACTCGATCACCGAGTGGTACCAGCCGGCGCGCGGCGCCTCGGCGGAAGACCTGTCGGACGCCCTGCTCAAGATGCTCTTCAACGGCCTGCGCGCCCAGCCCTCGCGGCCCGGCGACGGCACGGGGCCGGAGAACTAGGCGTTCAGCTCGCCCCGCGAGGACGGCTCGACCGCCCCGGACCCCGTCGGGGGCATCTTCACCCGCAGATCGTTGCGGATGGCCTCCCCCAGCTTCTTGGTGGCCATGCGATTGAGCGCGCCCCCGGCGACGGCCCCGGTGAGGAACGGCCCGAAGGTGGTCAGATGCCGCCCCAGCGTACGCATGAGGCGATTGCGCAAGGCGGTCTTGGTGGCGGCCCCCAACGCCAGCGACACGGACGCGGGCGCCAGCGGATCGATGCCCCGCTGCCTGGCCCAGGCGGCGGTGAAGGCGATGGCGCGCTGGGTGCCGGTACCCTCGACCCGTACGCCATAGACCTCGTGCAGCTCGGCCAGAAGCTTGACCTCGATGGCGGCGACGACGATGGTCTCGGCGACGAGTTGAGCGGGAGCGGAGAGCAGGAGGGGTGGCGCGGCGAACTCGGCCGCTGCCAGTGCTCCGCCGATGGCGCCGACCGTCATCGTGGCCTTCTGCGCGGTGCGCACCAGGTCGTCGGCGAGTTCTTCGCCGGTGAGGCCGTGATGATGCTCGGCGAGGGTGTGCAGATCCCGGATCGGGATGCGCGGCGCGATGTTGAGGAAGACGTCCGCCAGCCAGCGTCCCCGGCCCGCGCCGGACGCCCGTGCCTTCTTCGCCCCGGCGGACAGCACCTGGGCTAGTCGGCCGAGCAGCCTGCGCCGCTCGGCCGGCTCGAGCTCACCGGACCCGGTGAGCCTGCCTACGAGCTCGCCGACCTCACGTTCGGGGTCGGCGATCTCGCTGCCTGGTTGCTGGTCTTTCTCCGGTACGGCCACGCGGTGCCTCCATATCTCTTGGTCGCGATCGCTCGGGGTTCGTCGGCCGGCGTTCCCCAAGCTCCTTCGCCCCAGGATCTAGGCGGCGCACTCCCGGCAGACCTGCTGGCCGTTCTTCTCGGAGGCCAGTTGGCTGCGGTGGTGCACCAGGAAGCAGCGTGAGCAGGTGAACTCGTCCGCCTGACGGGGGATCACCCGCAGGGAGAGCTCTTCGTTCGACAGGTCCGCACCGGGCAGCTCGAGCGACTCGGCCAGGTCGGTCTCGTCGATGTCGATGCTGCCAGACGACTTGTCGGTGCGCCGCGCCTGGAGTTCCTGGAGACTGTCCTCTCCCAGGTCGTCGTCTGTCTTGCGCGGGCTGTCGTAGTCGGTAGCCATTGTGCTTACTCCATCCCCCTCATCTATATGACTTCGCGCTCATCGCGCGTCTTCTAACGTCCGGGAAGCCCATCTTGTGCCCGTTCCGTCGGGGAGATTTCCCATCGGTACCCCGTGGAAACGGACAACGAACCTCCCAACACGTCAGGGCCTGCTGCCGATGGCAATGGTTAGCCAAATATGGCGAAACCCACAGCCTTGGCGTCATGCACCACCGTGTTCGACGGCACATCCAACCACATGTACGGCGCGAACGAGACGCCCCCAGTGCATCAACACGCTGACGAACGTGCCCGAGCGGCACCTTCGGTCATCGCCGGGGCAGCCGAATGGTCACGACAAGTCCTCCGCCATCACGGGGCACAGCGGCAACATTCCCGCCATGCGCCTGTACCACCGCACGAACGATGGACAGTCCCAGACCCGATCCCTTGGCCGATTCCACGCGGTCCGCGTGAAGCCTCCTGAAGGGCTCGAACAGGCTGTTCACCTCGTACGCCGGCACATGCTGGCCCGTGTTGGCCACCTGAACAACCAAGGCACCGTCCGCCATTCCCGTCCGGATCCAGACTTTTCCATTTTCGGGAATGTTGTACTTGACCGCGTTCTCCAGCAGGTTGCTGACCGACCGCTCCAGGAGGACGGGGTCGCCTGTGGTAGGCGCGCTGACCAGTTCGGTGGTGACCGTGACACCGTGTTCCGCGGCGAACGGAGTGACCTGTTCCACGGCCGTCCGGGCGACGTCCATGATCTCCACGGGCTTGCGAACGGCGAGTTCGCGTTCGCTCCTGGCGAGCAGCAGGAGGCCCTCGATGAGCTTCTCGTTGCGGGCGTTGACCTCCAGGAGGGTACGCCCGAGCGCCTTGAGGTCCTCCGAGGCCGCCGGATCCGACAGGGCGATCTCCAGGACCGTCCGGTTGATGGTGAGAGGGGTGCGCAACTCGTGCGAGGCGTTGGCCACGAACCTGCGCTGGGTGTCGAAGGCGACGTTGAGCCGGGTGAGCATGGCGTCGAAGGTGTCGGCCAGCTCTTTCAGCTCGTCGTTGGGCCCCTCCAGGCCGATGCGCTGGTGGGCCAGCGTGCTCTCGGAGAGCTTGCGCGCCGTGGCGGTCATCCTGGCCACCGGCCGCATCGCCCGGTCGGCCACGAAGTAGCCGATGATCAGCGCCAGGATGCCCACGCCCACCAGCGCCATGATCGCGCTGCGCAGCAACTGGTCGCGGGCGCTCTGGACGGTCGCCTCCTTGGCCAGCATCCACTGGCTCTGCGCGATCGTCGCGTCGATGGCGTTGATGCCTCGTGTGTTGAGCTGCGGCCACTCGGTCACGATGGAGGTGCCGACGATGGCGTACATGGACAGCAGCAGAGCGGCCGCCGCCGCGAACACCAGAGCGCTGTAGGTGAGCGTCAGCCGCCACCGGATGCTGACCTTGTTCGGTAGCTCCTTCACGCGCTCCATGGTGGAGCGTGGGGCCGACGGCTGCCCGAGCGGGGGCGGGCCGTCCCAGACAGGCGGGCCGCTGGGCGGCGGCGCCTCCTGCACGCGGGTGGCCTTCCTCGCCGAATGCGGGCTGATCATCGGATGCGTGGGGCCCGCCTCGCGCTCTGGCCGTTCAGTCACAGTTTGTACCCAACCCCGGGCACAGTCTCGATCACCTGAGGCTCGCCCAGCTTCTTACGCAGCGTCATCATGGTCACCCGGACCACGTTCGTGAAGGGATCGATGTTCTCGTCCCACGCCTTGTCCAGCAGGTCCTCCTGGCTGACCACGGCCCCTTCGGCCCGCAGCAGTTCCTCGAGCACCGCGAACTCCTTCTTGGTCAGCACGACCTCCCGGCCGTCGCGCTCCACCAGCCGCTTGCCGGGGTCGAGCCTGATCCCGGCCCGCTCCAGCACGGGCGGCAGGGCGGGGGC
>NZ_SSXE01000209.1 GCF_021699195.1 Nonomuraea sp. MG754425
ACCCCGTCCCCCACAGCCCCGCCGTTCCCCGGCCGGCTGCTGCGCTACCCGCCGCTCACGCGGGGCGACGACGTGCACACCTGGCAGGCGCGGATGCGCGAGCGCGGCTTCGCCCTGGCCGCCGACGGCGCGTACGGGCCCGCGTCGCGCGAGGTGTGCCGGCGCTTCCAGCGCCAGCAGGGCGTGACCGCCGACGGCATCGTCGGGCCGCTCACCTGGCGGCTGACCTGGGAGGCTCCGCTCACCTGAGATCCGGGGCGGCGTCCGCCCGCGGCGGGCGGACGCCGCCCCGGCAGGCACGGGGCCGCGGATGGCGGGCGGCTCACGGGGCGATCCCGTCCGGATCATGACGGCGGGACCCGGGGTTACCGGCTCCCGGACGTTCCGCCTACTATCCGAAACATGGAACTGGCAGCGGGGTTCGCGTCCACATCCCGAGACGACTGGCGCGCGCTGGCGGCTGAGGTCCTGCGCAGGAGCGGGGTCGAGACCGGCTCGCCGGAGCAGGCGCTGTCCAGGACGACGTACGACGGGGTGACGATCGCGCCGCTGTACGACGCCGGAGACCTGCCGGGCGACCCAGGGCTGCCGGGCGCGGCGCCGTTCGTGCGCGGTTCCCGCGCCGCCGCCGGGTGGGACGTACGGCAGCGCCACGCCGTCGCCGACCCCGAGGCCGTGCTGGACGACCTGGAGAACGGCGTCACCTCGCTGTGGCTGGTCGTCGGCGACGGCGCGATCCCGGTGGGTGAGCTCGGCGCGGTGCTCAAGGACGTCTACCTCGACCTGGCGCCGATCGTCCTGGAGGCGGGGGAGCAGACCCGCGAGGCCGCGCAGGCTCTGTTCGCCCTGGCCGAGGCGCGTGCGGGCGACGCCTCCGGCGCGGTGCTCAAGGGGAACCTGGGCGCGTCGGCCGTGCGCGGCACCGGCGGGGTCGAGCTGGCGCTGCGGTGCGCCGCCGGCTTCCCCGGGCTGCGGGCCGTGACCGTGGACGCGACGCCGTACCACGACGCGGGCGGCAGCGACGCCGAGGAACTCGGCTGCTCGATCGCGCAGGGCGTCGCCGAACTGCGGGCGCTGACCGCCGGCGGCCTGTCCGTGGCGCGGGCGCTGGGCCAGCTCGAGTTCCGCTACGCCGCCACCGCCGACCAGTTCGCCACCATCGCCAAGCTGCGGGCCGCCCGCCGCCTGTGGGCCAGGGTCGCCGAGGTCTGCGGCGCGCCCGAGGCCGGCGGCCAGCGGCAGCACGCCGTCACGAGTTCCGCCATGATGACCGCCCGCGATCCGTGGGTGAACCTGCTGCGCACCACCGTCGCCTGCTTCGCCGCCGGGGTGGGCGGGGCGCGGGCGGTCACCGTGCAGCCGTTCGACGCCTGTCTCGGGCTGCCCGACGCCTTCTCCCGCCGCATCGCCCGCAACACCCAGTCGCTGCTGCTGGAGGAGTCGGGGCTCGGGCGGGTGATCGACCCGGCGGGCGGCTCCTGGTACGTCGAACGCCGCACCGCCGACCTGGCCGCCGCCGCGTGGGCGTGCTTCCAGGAGATCGAGGCCGCCGGAGGGATCACGGAGGCCGGCACGCAGGTGGCCGGCCGGATCGCCGCCACCCGGGCCCGCCGCGACGACGACATCGCCCACCGCCGCTTCCCGCTCACCGGCGTGAGCGAGTTCCCCGACGTCCACGAGAAGCCCGTCCGCCGCCCGGCCCCGCCCTACCGGCCACGGGACGAAGGTCTGCCGCCCGCGGCCCGCTACGCCGAGCCGTTCGAGCGGCTGCGGGACCTGGCCGACGCGCAGCCCGAGCGGCCCGAGGTGTTCCTGGCCACGATCGGCCCCCTCGCCGCCTACACCGCCCGCGCCGCGTTCGCCGCGAACCTGTTCCAGGCGGGCGGCCTGGCCATCGAGGCGGCGGGCCCCGGCGCCGACCCCGAGCAGATCGCCACCGCGTTCGCCGTCAGCGGCAGCCCCGTCGCCTGCCTGTGCTCCAGCGACAAGCTGTACGCCCAGCACGCCTCCGCCGTCGCCGCCGCCCTGCGCAAGGCCGGGGCGAGAAAGGTGTGGCTGGCGGGGAAGGGAGAGTACGAGGGCGTGGACGGCAACCTCTACGCCGGGTGCGACACGCTGGCCGTGCTCCGCGAGACGTTCGACGACCTGGAGGTGACCCGATGATCCCGGACTTCTCCGACATACCGCTCAACCCCCCGACGGGTCGGACACCGCCGGATCAGGTGGAGACCGAGGGCGAGACGTGGGAGACGCCCGAGGGCATCGCGGTCCGGCCGCTCTACACCGCCGCCGACCTGGAGGGCCTCGACTTCCTGCGCACGTACCCGGGAGCCGCCCCCTACCTGCGCGGGCCGTACCCGACCATGTACGTCAACCAGCCGTGGACCATCCGCCAGTACGCGGGCTTCTCCACGGCCGCCGACTCCAACGCCTTCTACCGGCGCAACCTCGCCGCCGGGCAGAAGGGCCTGTCGGTGGCGTTCGACCTGGCCACGCATCGGGGCTACGACTCCGACCACCCGCGCGTGGCCGGCGACGTGGGCATGGCCGGGGTGGCGATCGACTCGATCTACGACATGCGGCAGCTCTTCGACGGCATCCCGCTCGAGCGCATGTCGGTGTCCATGACCATGAACGGGGCCGTGCTGCCGATCCTCGCGCTGTACATCGTGGCGGCCGAGGAGCAGGGAGTCGCGCCCGAGCAGCTCTCGGGGACCATCCAGAACGACATCCTCAAGGAGTTCATGGTCCGCAACACCTACATCTACCCGCCGGCGCCGTCGATGCGCATCATCTCCGACATCTTCGCCTACACCAGCGAGAAGATGCCGAAGTTCAACTCCATCAGCATCTCCGGCTACCACATCCAGGAGGCCGGGGCCACGCTCGACCTCGAACTGGCCTACACGCTCGCCGACGGCGTCGAGTACCTGCGGGCCGGGGTCGCGGCGGGCATGGACGTCGACCGGTTCGCGCCGCGGCTGTCGTTCTTCTGGTGCATCGGCATGAACTTCTTCATGGAGGTCGCCAAACTCCGCGCCGCCCGGCTGCTGTGGTCCAGGCTCGTCGCCGGATTCGGCGCGAAGAACCCGAAGTCGCTGAGCCTGCGTACGCACAGCCAGACCTCCGGCTGGTCGCTGACCGCGCAGGACGTCTACAACAACGTCGCCCGCACGTGCGTCGAGGCCATGGCCGCCACCCAGGGGCACACCCAGTCCCTGCACACCAACGCCCTCGACGAGGCGCTGGCCCTGCCCACCGACTTCTCCGCGCGCATCGCGCGCAACACCCAGCTCCTCCTCCAGCAGGAGTCCGGCACCACCCAGGTGATCGACCCCTGGGGCGGCTCCTACTACGTCGAGCGCCTCACCCACGACCTCGCCGAGCGCGCCTGGGCCCACATCCAGGAGGTCGAGGCCGCCGGCGGCATGGCCAAGGCGATCGAGGCGGGGCTGCCCAAGCTGCGCATCGAGGAGGCCGCCGCGCGGACGCAGGCCCGCATCGACTCCGGCCGCCAGCCGGTGATCGGCGTGAACACGTACCGCGCGGGCGCCGACGAGGACATCGAGGTGCTCAAGGTCGACAACAGCGCCGTCCGCGCCCAGCAGCTCGACAAGCTCGCCCGCCTGCGGGCCGAGCGCGACCCCGAGGCCGTGGGGCACGCGCTCGAAGCGCTCACCAAGGCCGCCGGGCACCCCGCCCCCGGCCTGGAGCACAACCTGCTCAAGCTGGCCGTCGACGCCGCCCGCGCCAAGGCCACGGTCGGCGAGATCTCCGACGCGCTGGAGCGGGTGTTCGGCCGGCACGCCGAGCCGGTGCGTACGATCACTGGGGTGTACCGCGACGAGTCAGGGTCGGCCGAGGGCATCGAGCGGGTCCGCGCGGCCTGCGCCGCGTTCGAGCGGGCCGAGGGCCGCCGCCCGCGCATCCTGGTGGCCAAGATGGGGCAGGACGGTCACGACCGCGGTCAGAAGGTGATCGCCACCGCCTTCGCCGACCTGGGCTTCGACGTGGACGTCGGCCCGCTGTTCCAGACCCCGGAGGAGGTCGCCAGGCAGGCGGTCGAGGCCGACGTGCACATCGTGGGCGTCTCGTCGCTGGCCGCCGGGCACCTCACGCTGGTGCCCGCGCTGCGCGCCGCCCTGGCCGAGCTGGACGCCGCCGACGTCATGATCGTGGTGGGCGGTGTCATCCCGCCCGGCGATCATGACGAGTTGCGGGCGGCGGGGGCCGCCGCGATCTTCCCGCCGGGCACCGTGATCGCCGACGCCGCCTTCGACCTGCTGGAGCAGCTCCGGAACCGTCGTTGACGGCACTCCGGGGCGCGCCCACGGGGCTTCGGCAGCCGGTCGGCGGCCGACCGGCGGGGTGCCGGTGCCGGCGGGTGTGGCGTCGGTGGGTGGTCGCGTCCGAAGGGGGTGGCGCGTCAGTAGGTGGTGCCGTCCTCGCACATCGTGACCTCGACCGTGCGCTGGGCGTTGACGGGTGAGGTGATGCGCAGGGTGACGTCGTGGGTGCCGCCGGCGCTCTTGAGCCCGTCGGGGGCGGTCAGGTAGCGGACGCCGTTCTCGCCGATGGTCGCCGTGGCGCGGTCCGCCAGGGCGCCGTCGATGATCCAGGCGTAGGTGAAGTTCACCTGGGCTCCCGTGCGGCGTACCAGGGCCTGGAGCGTCACCTCGCCGCCCGCCCAGCACTCGCCGTCGTTGGTGCCGCCCGGACGAACGTACACGACCCTGAGGCGGTCGGCGGTGGCCGCCGGGGTGCCGGAGACGCCCACGGCGCCGGTCGGGACCGGGCTCGGGGTGCCGTTCGTCTGCGGCGTCGGGCGGTTACGGGTGCGTCCCGGAGTCGGCGTGGCGCCGGGCTCGGCGGCCTCCGTGGCGGCGGCCGTGGTGGCGCCGACCACGGCGATCTTCTTGGTCTTGGGGGTGGGAGTGGTGGGGGTGAGCCAGACGATGGCGGCGCCCAGCGCGCACACGGACACGCCGGACAGGCCCGCGATGAGCACCTTCTTGGCCGTCCTGCCCTTGGAACGGCGGGGGCGCGGTGCGGCCTCGCCGGGCTCCTGGTGCGCGGCCTGCTCGTCCCCGTGCCCTGCCTGCTCCTCATGCCCTGCCGCGTACTGGCCCGTCTCGTACTGGCCGGTCTCGTACTGCCCCGCCTCGTACTGGCCGGTCTGGGGATGCCGCGCCCCCGGGCCGCCGAACGTTTCCTGCGGGTGGGGCGGGTGCACGCCCTGCGGGTCGCGGTCGGGCGTGGCGGGTGCGGCGGGTGCGGGCGGCTCGACCGGCGAGGACAGGTCGAACAGCGCCTGCAACGGCGAGCCCTCCTGGACGGGCCCACCGTCCTGGGCGGACGGACGGCCGGGCTGCGGCGAACGGTCGTGCTCGTGACCCGCGCCCTGACCCTGCCGGCCCCAGCCGTGCTCCTGAGCCGGTTCGTGTGCCTGGGCCCAGCCGTGCTGTTCGTGCTGAGGTGCCCGCTCGTGCTGTTGCCCCTGGTCATGCGACTGGGCCCAGCCGTGCTGCTGAGCCCATTCGTGCGGTTGGGCCGGACCGTGCTGCTGTGCCTGGTCGTGCTGCTGCGTCCGGTCGTGCTGGTGGGCCGGACCGGCGGTGGACGGGTGCGCCGCCGGGGCGTCCGCGCCGTCGTGTGCCGCGGCGGCCCTGCGGCGGGGCAGGTGGGAGTCGGGGAGCGGCGGCCGGGCGATGGGATGGTCGACCGTGTCCTCCCACGCCGTGCTCGGGTCGGAGGGCTGGGACCCGCCCGGGGCCGCCTGGGGGGCCGCCTGCGGGGCGGCGGGCTGCCGGGACGGCGCGGCCAGCCGCAGCAGGACGTCGCGCATCGACGGCCGGGCCGCCGGATCCTTGGCCAGGCAGACCGTCACGACCTCGCGCAACGGCCGTCCGAGCTCCCCGAGCACGGGCTCCTCGCGCAGGATGCGGTTGATCACCGCGGGCAGCGAGTCGTCGCCGAACGGCGGCACGCCGGTCGCCGCGAAGACCAGCACCGAGGCCCAGGAGAACACGTCCGCCGCGGCGCCCACGGGACGCCCGGCGAGCTGCTCGGGCGCCATGTACGCGGGCGTCCCCACGATGTTGCTGGTCGCCTTCATGCCCGATCCCAGCGCCCCGGCGATGCCGAAGTCGACCACCCGCGCCCCGTCGGGCCCGAGCAGGACGTTGGCCGGCGTGAAGTCGCCGTGGACGACGCCGGCCTGGTGGATCGCGTCCAGCGCGGTCGCGGTCGCCACGGCGAGCCGCTGCAGTTCCGCCCCGCCCGACCGTCCGGCCTGCTGCAACGACGGCCCGTCCACGTACTCGGACACGATGTACGGCCGGCCGCCGGTGGAGGCGTCGAGCACCTGCGCGAGGCAGAACGGCTCGACCTTGCGAGCCGCGGCGATCTCCTTGGCCAGGCGGTCGCCCACGGCCAGTCCCTCGCGCAGCACCTTGACGGCGACCGGGGTCCCGTTGCGCGCCTGACCGAGATAGACGACACCGTGGCCGCCCGCGCCCAGCCGCCCGACCAGCCGGTAGGGCCCCACCGCTGCCGGGTCGCCCTCGCGAAGGGGTTCGACGTTGGGCATGAGGGGAGTGACTCCTGTGACGGGTGAGACAGAACTCCAGCACCCTACTGGCAAAAGTCAAGACATGTCAGAAGTTAGGCTGATCAACTGGCAAAAGAAGGAGGTACGTGGGGTGCGTTCGCTGGAGGACTACGCCCATGGTGTACGGGCGGGCTCCCGTACCTGGATCGCCCGCGCGATCACGCTGGTCGAGTCGACCAGACCCGACCACGACGCGCTCGCGCAGCGGCTGCTCGTCGAGCTCACCCCCCTGTCCGGACGGGCCCGCCGGGTCGGCGTCTCCGGTGTGCCCGGCGTCGGGAAGTCGACGTTCATCGACGCGCTCGGCACCCGCCTGACGGCGGCCGGCCACAAGGTGGCGGTGCTGGCCGTGGACCCCTCCTCCACCAGGACGGGCGGCAGCATCCTCGGTGACAAGACCCGCATGGCCCACCTGGCGGCCGACCCCGCCGCCTACATCCGGCCCTCGCCGACCTCCGGCACGCTCGGCGGCGTCGCCAAGGCCACCAGGGAGGCCATGGTCGTGGTGGAGGCGGCCGGGTTCGACGTGGTCATCGTCGAGACCGTCGGCGTGGGGCAGTCGGAGACCGCGGTCGCCGACATGGTGGACACGTTCCTGCTGCTCACCCTGGCCCGTACCGGAGACCAGCTCCAGGGCATCAAGAAGGGCGTGCTGGAGCTGGCCGACGTCGTGGCCGTCAACAAGGCCGACGGCGACTACGAGCTGCCCGCCAGGAAGGCGGCCCGGGAACTGGCGGGCGCGCTGCGTCTGCTGCGCTCCGACTCGCCCCCGCCCCCCGTACTGACCTGCAGCGCGCTCACCGGCGACGGCCTGGACGAGCTCTGGCGGCGGGTGCTGGCCCACCAGGACTCGCTCGACCTGGCCGCCAAGCGCCGCCGCCAGCAGGTGCGCTGGACGTGGACGATGGTCCAGGACCGGCTCCTGGCGGAGCTGCGCGACGACCCCGGCGTGGCCGCGATCACCGCCGAGATCGAGCGTGAGGTGCTCGCGGGCGAGCTGACGCCCGCACTGGCGGCCGACCGAATTCTGTCCGTGTTCAAGAGGCTTTGACGGGCGGTTCCGCAGGGTCCGGAGCAGCTTCGGAACCCCCCGGGTTGAGATAACTCTCCCGAGGTTGAGAAAACCCCCACTGCCCGGAGAAGGCCGGCACGTGATCCATGTCACGATGACGCGCAACCGAGTGGGGAGGGCTCTCAGATGGGTGCGGAATCGATGCTGCCCGGCAGGGTGACGGACGCGCTGGAGGAGTACGGCCGGCTCCTGGACCGGCACGGGATCACCTGGGGTGAGCCGGAGCTGCATTACGTGAAGTTCTTCGCCAGACGCCGGGTGCTGCCGCCGTCGTTGCTCGACCGGTTCTGGCAGCTCGTCTTCGAGGCGGTGGCCGAGAGCCATCCCGGCGAGCCGCGTGACCAGGTCGCCGCCCGGCTGGCCGAGCCCGACTACGACCGCGTGCTGCGCGACACCCTCGACGGCGAACTGCCCGGACACCTCGTCGCCGTGCGGATCGAGCCGTCCGGCGTCGCGCTCAAGGGGGCGCCCCGCACGGTGCTGCTGCCGCTCCGGCCCGAAGGACAGAACGGGGCAGGAGCCCCGGGCGAGGAGCGGATCTCGCTGCTCTTCGACTCCAGCCGGGACGAGCCCTGCCCGGTCAGCGTGGACGACACGCGGCGCACGCTGCCCCCGCACGGCGCCTGGCTGGTCGAGGTGGACGAGGACAGCACGATCGTCGCCGGCGGCGTGCCCGTCCACCTGGAGACGCTGCGGCGGCCGATCCCGTCGTCGCGGCTGCGGCTGCGGGCCGGGCTGCCGTGCCGGTGGAGTGTCGTGGCCGACGACGGCAGCGGCTGGTTCCCGCCCGACGTCCCGCACCGCTACGACTACCACGGCCGGCCGTACTTCCACGGCGACGACCTCGTCCTCCAGGTTCCCTGCGTGGAGCTGACGGTCACGGTCGCCAGGGGCATGGAGTACGACGAGGCCAGGCGGCGGCTCACCCCGCTGCCGGGCGAGGAGCGCCTGGTCGAGCTGACCCCCGAGCGCCTGTACGACGCCCCCGCCCGCGGCTGGTACGGCGGCGACCTGCACGTGCACCTCAACTGGGCGGGCGACCGGGTGGCCGTGCCCGCCGACGCCGCCGCCGCCCAGCACGGCGAGGACCTGCACGTGCTCAACCTGCTGGCGGGCAACGTCTCGGGGCGGCGCGTCTACGACAGGGAGGCGCTGGAGCACTGGACGGGCCGCGACCTGCCGTGGTCCGACGCCACGCACCTGGCCAGGATGGGCGTCGAGTACCGCAACGACCTGCTCGGCCACATCTACGCCTTCGCGCCCCGTTCCGCCCCCGGCCGCTACCACACCGGCTTCGACGGCGACGCCGACTGGCCGCCGAACGCCGACGGGCTGCGCGAGCTGCGCGGCCTCGGGGCGCTGGTCGGCTACAGCCATCCGTTCCGCACGCCCATCGCCGACGGCGACCCGCCCAAGGGCATCGTCTCGCCCGTGCCGCGCAACTGTGCGGCCCGTGAACTGGTCGCCGACGCCGCTCTCGGGCTCGTGGACAGCCTCGACGTGCTCACGCACGCCTCGATCCCGGCCACGGCGTCGGTCTACCGGCGGCTGCTCGGCGCGGGCAACCGGCTGGCCGTCACAGCGGGCACGGACGCGATGATCTCCTTCACCCGCTCCGACAACCAGTCGAACCCGCCCGGCTGGGCCCGCGTCTACGCGCGGGTCGAGGGGGAGCTGACGGCCCGCTCGTTCGCCGCCGCCGTACGCGCGGGGCGCACGTTCGCCACCACGGGGCCGTGGCTGGAGCTGTCGGTGAACGGTCAGGGCCCCGGCCACGTGCTGCCCGCCACGCGGGGGCAGCGGATCAGCGTCACGGCCACCGCCGTCGGCCCGGAGGTGTCGGCGGTGCGCATCCGCACCGCCGAGGGCGTGTGGGCCGGGGCGGAGCGGCTGCCCGCCGAGCACTGGCCCGAGCATCGCGGACGGGGCGAGGACCGGCTGACGGTGACGGCCGAGCTGCGCGTGGACGCGCCCACGTACGTGGTGGCCGAGGTGCTGTGCGACCCGCACCCGCGCACGCTGACCGCGACCGGCTACGCCCTGACCAGCCCCGTGTACGTGGACGTGGACGGCAGGCAGGTCGCCAGGGAGGAGGACGTGCGCTGGTGCCTGGAGTGGCTGGACGGGCTGGAGAACCTGATCAGGCAGCACGGCCGGCTGGCCAGCCCGTACCAGTTCGGCGACCACATGTCCCTGCTCCAGCAGGCCAGGGCCGTCTACCAGGGCCGTCTGAGCTGACCCGGCAGGCGGCACGAAGCCGTCCGTGGAGCGCACCTACCGCGCCGTCGCCGAGCACATGAGCGGCCACCGGTCCCGGATCACCGCCCTGGGCGAGATCGTCGAAAGGGCGTGCCGCGCGTGACGACGGAGACCGGGACCACCAGGCTGCACGCGATCGACAACCTGCGGATCCTACTGACGGCGCTCGATCATCCACCCGCTCGTGCTGGTGGGGCTCGGCTGGGCGCTGCGCCCGCTGGAGACGTTCGCGGTGGTGAAGTTCGCCGCCATGCCGGCGCTCGCGCTGCCGCTGTGCCGGTGGCCGGCGCCTACCTGGTGCGGTCGCTGCCGGGGGCCAGGCGGGTGCTCTGAGCGAGCATCGCGGGCAGCGGGGAGGGACGGCCGTCGCGCACGCACACGTACGTGACCGTGCCGACCGCCACCAGCTCCTCCCCGCGCCGCATCGTGAACGTCATCGTGATCGAGGTGGACCCGATCCTGGCCGGCGCGCTCCGCACCGCCAGCACGTCGCCGAGCCGCGCGGGCGCGTGGTGCTCGCAGCCGCTGACCTTGACCACCAGGTCGGCGCCCTCCCGCCGGAGCCGCTCGTAGCCGCCCCTGGCGCCGAGCCAGTCGAGGAAGGCGTCCTCGAAGTACTCGTAGTAGCGGGTCGCGTGCATCATGGCCTGCGCGTCGCAGTGCCGTGGCCGTACCGGCAGACGGGAGATCACGCCACGAACGCTACGCGCCGCCGCCGCTCAGGAGTAGAAGGAGTCGAGGACCTTGCCGTGCCGCTCCTCGACGGCCTTGCGCTTGATCTTGAGGCTGGGGGTCAGCTCGCCCGTCTCCACCGAGAAGTCCTCGGCCAGGATCGCGAACTTCTTGACCGTGGCGTAACTGGCCTCGCCCGCGTTGACCTGCTCGATCGCCTTCTCGATCTCGGCGCGCATGCGCGGGTGCTCGCGCAGCGCCTCGGGGTCGGCGGGCAGCGACCCGGCCTGCGCCCACGGCGTGACCACGTCCATGTCGAGCGTGACCAGCGCCGTGACGTAGTTGCGCAGGTCGCCGTGGACGAACACGTGCGACACGTACGGGCAGGCCGCCTTGATCCGGCCCTCCAGGTACGTGGGCGCGACGTACTTGCCGCCCGAGGTCTTGATCAGTTCCTTCTTGCGGTCGGTGATGCGCAGCCGGCCGGCCTCGTCCACCTCGCCGATGTCGCCCGTGTGCAGCCAGCCGTCCTCCAGCGCCTCGGCCGTCTCCTCGGGCAGGCCGTGGTAGCCGCGCATGATGCCGCGTCCCTTGATGAGGATCTCGCCGTCAACGGCCACCCGCACCTCGGTGCCGGGGAACGGCGGGCCGACCGTGCCGAACTTCACCGACTCCGGACGGTTGAGGAAGCTGCCGGCCGACGACTCCGTCAGGCCGTACCCCTCGAGGATCGTCAGGCCGGCCGCGTCGAAGAACTCGGCGACCTCCTGGGAGAGCGGGGCCGCGCCGGAGATGAAGAAGCGGATCCGGCCGCCGAAGCGCTCGCGCAGCTTGGCGAAGACCAGGCGGTCGGCGACGGCGTTCTCCATGCGGGTGGTCACCGGGACGGCGGCGCCGCGCTGCCTGGCGCGCACCACCCGGTTGCCCGTCTGCCGCGCCCAGTCGAAGATGCGCAGCTTGAGGCCGCCCTCGCGGCGCATGTTCGCCACGACCGTGTTGTGGATCTTCTCGAAGATGCGCGGCGCGGCGGCCATGACGGTCGGGCGCAGCACACCGAGGTTGTCGGCGATCTTGTCGAGGCGGCCGTCGATCGCGGTGGGCACACCGATGCCGATCATCACGACCTCGAGCAGCTTGCCGAACGAGTGCGACAGCGGCAGCCACAGGAAGTGCAGGTCGTCAGGGGAGATCAGGTCGATCTCGCGCACCGCGCCGGCCGCGTAGAGCCAGTTGTCGTGGGTCAGCTCGACGCCCTTGGGGCGGCCGGTGGTGCCGGAGGTGTAGATGAGGGTGGCCAGGTCGTCCTGGGCGATGGCGTCCACCATGGCGTCGTAGTCGCCGTCGGCGGGGGCGTCGGCCAGCGAGCCGAGGGTGATCACCCAGCCGTCGTCGGACGGGGAGCCGTCGATGACGATCACCTGGGTGACGCCGGGAAGCTGCTCGCGCACCGAGGCGAGCTTGGCCACCTGCTCGTCGTTCTCGGCGATGACGAGCGTGCTGCCGGAGTCGGTGATGACGAAGGCGGACTCGGCGGCCGTGTTCGACGGGTAGATCGTGGTCGTGGCCGCGCCCGTCGCGAGCACCGCGAGGTCGCAGACGATCCATTCGAGGCGGGTCGAGCAGAGGATCGACACGCGCGCCCCTGGCCCGGAGCCGAGCCCCGACAGCGCCAGCGCCAGGCCGCGGACCTGTTCGCCCACCTCCCGCCACGACAACGAGGTCCAGCCGTCGGCGGCGGGCACGCGGTAGGCCTCCGCGTCGGGGGTCGCCGCGATCCGGTCGCGCAGCAGGGAGGGAATGCTGGACATGCCTGACCTCCTGGAGGGGTGTGGGGCCGACTCTAGGACGACGGCGCCGTCTCAGTCGATGGTCGGGACGGATCGCGTACCGGATCGTCGTGCGGGCCCGGCCACGGCGACCGAGCGGCCCGTACGCACCTCCCAGACGCCGCACGCGCACCTCAGGTACGAGACCACCCCCTCCGACGTGCGGTGCGAGGAGACGACGGTCATGGCCAGGGGGTCGTGCGGCTCTGCGGTATGCATGATTCCAACTTGATGTAATGGCCTTATGCATTTCAACGCTTACGGTGGCAACGGCGCGGCCCTCGCGGCGGCCCTGGTCAACATGACCGACTTCAGCCCGGCGACCGTCGAGGCGACGCTGCGCGAGCACCGCATGGTGCGCACCGCCGTGAACCAGGAGCAGGTCGCGGAGCTGCGGGCGTGGGCCGCCCGGCTGGCCCCGGTGTTCGGGGAGCGGGACCAGGCCACGCAGATCAAGCTGGTCAACGACCTGCTCGAACTGACCACGGCCAAGCCGTACGTCAGCGCCCACGACGGCCGCGAGCCGCACCTGCACCTCTTCTCCGTCGAGGCCGACATCGTGGTCAGGACGAGGGACACCACGTCGGGCGGGCTGGCGATGGCGCTGTCCTTCGCCGGGGGCGAGCGGCTGGGGCGGTGCGACAGGGAGGGCTGCGCGGCCGTGTACGTGGACACCTCGCGCAACGGGCGCCGCCGGTTCTGCTCCCTGGCCTGCGCGAACCGGGTCAACGTGGCCGCCCACCGGGCCCGCCGCCTTGCCAGGTGACCGGGCGGCGCGTACACTCTCGTCGTTCTATCGCCGATCCGTGGGGGCAGCCGACGTGAGCATCTGAGGTCGCGGGCACCGCGCCGTTCCGCCCTGTCGTGGGCATGCGCGTCGCACCTGGACCTCGATGGCGTCCTCGCCTTCTTGCCGCGGGCTTCGGCTCCGGGCTCCTGTGTGTCGCGTATTGATGCGGTGATTCCCGCCAAGTCACGAAATTTCGATTTTTGTGATGGGAGCCGCCTTATGTCTATTTCCATTGTCGTCGATCACGTCTCCTTCGCCTGGCCCGACGGGACCGGCGTGCTCGACGGGCTCGACGCCGCCTTCCCCGCCGGACGTACCGGGCTGATCGGGCTCAACGGGTCGGGCAAGTCCACCCTGCTCAAGATCGTCGCGGGCGAGCTGGTCCCGCGTACGGGCTCCGTGTCCGTCCCGGGCGTGGTGGGCCACCTGCCGCAGAACGTGGTGCTCGGCGCCGGCCGTACCGTGTCCGACCTGCTGGAGATCAGCAGAACGCGGGCCGCGCTGCACGCCATCGAGCGCGGCGACGTGGCCGAGGAGCACTTCGCGGCCGTCGGCGACGACTGGGACGTGGAGGAGCGCGCCCTGGCCGAGCTGGACCGGCTCGGGCTCGCCCACCTCGGCCTCGACCGCACCGTGGGCACGCTGTCCGGCGGCGAGACCGTCATGGTCGCGCTGGCCGCGCAACTGCTGAAACGGCCCGACGTGCTGCTGCTCGACGAACCCACCAACAACCTCGACCTGGACGCGCGGCAGCGCCTGCACGCCGCCGTCACCGCCTGGCCGGGGGTGCTCCTGGTCGTCAGCCACGACCGGGCGCTGCTGGAGCTGGTGGACCAGATCGCCGAGCTGCGCGACGGCGGCGTCCGCGTGTACGGCGGCAACCTCACCTCCTACGAGGAGCAGGTCGCCACCGAACAGGAGAGCGCCGAGCGTTCGGTGCGCGCCGCCGAGGGCGAGGTGCGCCGCCAGCGGCGCGAGCTCGTCGAGGCCAGGACGCGGATCGACCGCGGCCTGCGCACCGGCAGGAAGGCGTTCGAGAACAAGAAGGTGCCGAAGATCGTCGCGAACACGCTGAAAGGCAAGGCCCAGGTGAGCGCGGGCAAGCAGCGGACCCTGCACCTGGAGAAGCTGCAGGAGGCCCGCGAGCGGCTCACCGAGGCCGAGCAGGCCGTGCGCGACGACGCCGAGATCCGCATCCAGCTCCCCGGCACCGAGGTGCCCGCCGGCCGTACGGTGCTCACGCTCCCGCTGGAGCCGCCGCGGCGCACGTCCGGCGACACAGCGGAAGGGGACACGGAGGAAGGGGACACGAAGAGCACGAGGAACGTGCTGGAGACGCTGGTCGTGCGCGGACCCGAACGGATCGCGCTGCTCGGGCCCAACGGCTCGGGCAAGACCACGCTGCTCAAGCGCATCGTCGAGCACGGCGCCCACGTGCCCGTCCGCTACCTGCCGCAGCGGCTCGACCTGCTGGACGACACGCTGAGCGTGGTGGACAACGTACGCGCCGTGGCGCCCTCCGCCTCGGTGAACGACGTACGCGCCCGCCTGGCCCGCTTCCTGTTCCGCGGGGAGCGGGCCAACCAGACCGTGGGCACGCTGTCGGGCGGGGAACGCTTCCGCGCGACGCTCGCCGCGCTGCTGTCGGCCGAGCCGCCGCCGCAGCTCCTCCTGCTCGACGAGCCGACCAACAACCTGGACCTGGCCAGCGTCCGGCGGCTCGCGGAGGCGCTGTCGGCGTACCAGGGGGCGCTCATCGTGGCCAGCCACGACCTGCCGTTCCTGGAGACGCTGGGGATCACCCGCCGGCTGCACCAGGATCGGGACGAGGGACTGGCGGAATCGTAATTGACGGTTGGGGATCAACCGGACGATAGTGTGGCAGGTGGCTACCCCCCGGTTGATCTCCAGCGTCCTCGCTCTGGCGACGCTCGCGACCCTCGGCGCGTGCTCCTCGGGCACGCCGTCGCCGGCCGGTGGCGAGCCGACGGCCGCGGGCGTCGCGGGCGGCGACGGCGCCACCCACGGGAGCGGCGGCCAGGGCGCCACGGCGCTGACACCGCAGGCGTACCGGAGCGAGCTGGAGAGCCGGCACAAGCGGATGGCCGACGCGATCTCCGCGGTGGCCCGCGCACGCGGCGTCAAGGCGCTGGACCAGCGGGTCGGCCGGGCCGAGAAGGCGCTGAGCGGCGCCGCCGACGCGCTGTCCGAGCTCGCGCCGCCCGAGGACGTCCGCACCCGGCACGAGACGTACGTGGCCAGCCTGCGCGACTTCGCCGGCCGGCTCAGCGACGCGTCCGGCAAGGTCGGCGCGCGTGACCTGTGCACCTCCTCGGCCGTGCTCGCCGACGTCGGCGACCAGCTCAGCGCGCTCGACAAGGCGGGCAAGGCGCTGCAGAGCGCCGGCGACTACCCGGCCGACGTCGTGTCGGTCAAGGCGGGAGAGCGCAGGACCCGGCGGCTGAGCAACGGCGCCTTCATCCGCAGGGGCACCCTGAACGGGCGCAGCACCCTGGAGATCGACAACGGCGGCAGCCGCGACGCGGTGGTCACCGTCACCAGGGGCGGCGCCAAGGTGTTCAGCGTCTACGTGCGCAAGAAGGCGAAGTTCAAGGTCAAGGGCATCCGCGACGGCAGCTACAAGATCTACTTCACGCACGGGGCCGACTGGGACGGCAGGAACAAGGCGTTCACGCGCGACTGCAGCTTCGAACGGTTCGACAAGACGGTGAAGTTCAAGACCACCTACACCGCCACCCAGATCCTCTGGCACGACTGGCGGATCACGCTGCACTCCATCTCCGGCGGCAACGCCCGCACCTCGGCCGTCGACCCCGACGACTTCCCCGGCTGACGGCGGAAAAAGGCCGCGCACTCACCGGGTGCGCGGCCTTCGCAGGTCAGCTCGAGAACAGCATGCCCACCCAGCTACGCTGCCGGTGGTGCCCGTAGTGGCCGCCGTGCCCGCCGTGGTGCTGCGGCGCACCCCAGGCGGGGCCGGGGGCCACTACGGGCACCACCG
>NZ_SSXE01000210.1 GCF_021699195.1 Nonomuraea sp. MG754425
CCGTCACCCCGACCGTGACCCCTCCCCCGACGAGCGGCACGCTGTACGTCGCGCCGGGCGGCACCGACGGCGCCTCCGGAACCCAGGCGGACCCGACCACGCTCACCTCGGCGATCACCCGCATCGCCGCCGGCGGGACGATCTACCTGCGCGGCGGCCGGTACGACTACGCGCAGACGGTCACCATCGCGCCCGGCAACAACGGCACCTCCGCCGCCCGCAAGACGCTGTCGGCCTACCCGGGTGAGACCCCGGTGCTGAACTTCTCGGCCCAGAGCGAGGACCCGGCCAACCGCGGCCTCGCCGTGAACGGCGACTACTGGCGGGTCTACGGCGTCGTCGTCGAGCGGGCCGGCGACAACGGCATCTTCGTCGGCGGCAGCAACAACGTCTTCGAGCGCACCGTGACGCGCTTCAACCGCGACACCGGCCTGCAGCTCTCCCGGATCGCCTCCGACACCCCGAAGGACCGGTGGCCGGCCAATAACCTCGTCCTCAGCGCGCTGTCGCACGACAACGCCGACTCCGACGGTGAGGACGCCGACGGCTTCGCCGCCAAGCTGACGGTCGGCTCCGGCAACGTCTTCCGTTACGCGGTGTCGCGCAACAACATCGACGACGGCTGGGACCTCTACACCAAGACCGACACCGGCGCCATCGGCCCGGTGACCGTCGAGGACTCGCTGGCCTACAACAACGGCACCCTCAGCGACGGCAGCCAGGCCGGCAACGGCGACCGCAACGGCTTCAAGCTCGGCGGCGAGGACATCGGCGTCAACCACGTCATCCGCCGCAACATCGCCTACCGCAACGGCAAGCACGGCTTCACCTACAACCGCAACCTCGGCACCATGACGATCTCGAACAACGTCGGCGTCGACAACACCGAGCGCAACTTCTCCTTCGACGGGGGCACGTCGGTGTTCCGCAACAACACCTCGTGCCGCAGCGGCAGCGGCACCAACGACCGGATCGTCGGGGACTCCGACAGCTCCAACCAGTTCTGGAGCGGCTCGAACGGCTCCCGCTGCTCGTCCTACTCCGGCGCCCTGAACTGGTCGTTCGCCTCGGACGGCCGCCTCGTCGTGACCTTCGGCGGCACCCCCGTGACGCCCTGACGACCACCGCGCACGGGCCCGGCCCCCGGCCTCCTCACACGCGTGAGGCGTGCCGCGGGTCGGGTTCGCCGCGCCGCACCGCCCCCGGCGCGCGCCCGCCGGGACGAGCGGCCAGGCGGCGGGAGGACGACATCTGCCACGGGACGCCGATGACCGCGACCCCGGGGATGAGCGCGAGCTGACTCCTCAGCCACCGTGCGGTCTGGTTGTGCAGCGGGTTCTCCCACCAGCGTCCGACGACGTACTCGGCGAACACGACGTTGACGACGTCCCGGGGGCTGCGCCGGGGCAGGGAGCGGACGTAGGAGGTGAGGGGACGGGTCACCTCCCGGTAGGGGGAGTCCAGCACCTTCAGCGCCACGTCGATGCCGAGCGCGTCCCACTGCGCCACCAGCGCCTTGGTCTCCTCCCGGTCGATGGCCACCGTGACGGCCTCCAGGCGGTCGGAGCGGAAGGCGCGGGCGTAGCCGACCGCGTGCAGCGTGGGGGCGTCGATGCGGGGCACCATGACCAGGGTGAGGATGTGCGAGGGAGCCGCGGCCAGGTCGGCGGGGTCGCGCACGGCCAGTTCCTCGGTGACGGCGTCGTAGTGGCGGCGGATGCCGCGCATCGTCACCCACAGCAGCGCTCCCGCCGCCACGGCGAGGTAGGCGCCCCCGGTGAACTTGGTGGCCAGCACGACGACCAGCACCAGGGCGGTGACCGTCCCGCCGACGGCGTTGATGGCGCGGGTGTTGCGGTGCCGGCGGCGCAGCGCGGGATCGCTCTCGCCGCGCAGCATGGTGTTCCAGTGCCGCACCATGCCGGCCTGCGACAGCGTGAAGGAGGTGAAGACGCCTAGGATGTACAGGTGGATCAGGTGGGTGACGGACGCCTGGAACGCCCACAGGATCAGCCCCGCCACCACGGCGAGGGCGAGGATGCCGTTGGAGAAGGCCAGCCGGTCGCCGCGCGTGTGCAACTGCTGCGGCAGGTAACGGTGCTGGGCCAGGGTCGAGGCCAGCAGCGGCAGGCCGTTGAAGGCGGTGTTCGCCGCCAGCACCAGCACCAGCGCGGTCGCGGCCTGGACGAGGTAGAACCCGGCGCTGCCGTCCCCGCCGAAGACCGCGGCGGCGACCTGGGCGATCACGGTGCGCTGCGGCCGGGTCGCGCAGTCCTGGGCCTGGCCGGTGAGCCGGCAGGGGTCGGCGGCGATGTGCACGCCCGTGATCAGCGCGAGCGCGGTCACCCCGGCGAACATCGTCACCGCGATCAGCCCCATGATCGCCAGCGTGGCCGCCGCGTTGCGGGCCTTGGGACGGCGGAAGGCCGGCACCCCGTTGGAGATCGCCTCGACCCCGGTCAGGGCGGTGCAGCCGCTGGAGAACGCCCGCAGCAACAGGACGAGCAGGGCCAGGCCGCCGAGGTCGGCGTACCCCGGCTCGGGGCGGATCCCGCCGGCCGCCGTCTCGGCCACCGGCGCCTCGCCCGCGACCCAGCGGGCCAGGCCGATCGCGCACATGACGAGCACGGAGCCGATGAACAGGTACGTGGGCACGGCGAAGATGCGGCCCGACTCCCGCACCCCGCGCAGGTTCAGCGTGGCCAGCAGCGCCACGAACCCGACGGCCAGCACGACGCGGTGCTCGTGCAGGCCGGGCACGGCGGAGATGATGTTGTCCACGCCCGACGCGATCGAGACCGCCACGGTCATCACGTAGTCGACGAGCAGCGCCGCGGCCACGACCAGGCCCGCCGACGGGCCGAGGTTGGCCGAGACCACCGCGTACGAGCCGCCGCCGCCCGGGTAGGCGTGCACCACCTGCCGGTAGGAGATGACCACGATGGCCAGCAGCGCCGCGACCGCCGCGGTGATCCACGAGGCCAGCTGCACGTAGACCATCCCGGCGAGGGTGAGCACCAGGAGGATCTCCTGCGTGGCGTAGGCCACGGACGACAGCGGGTCGGAGGCGAAGATGGGCAGCGCCAGCCGTTTGGGCAGCAACTGCTGGTGCTGGCGCTCGCTGCGCAGCGCCCGGCCGAGGGCCAGGCGCTTGATCACTTCCACCACGCGCGCCACAGGAGGAGCGTAGGCGGCTCGGGTACGCACGGTGATCGCGTACGCGCTCGTCATGCGGAAATCGATGGACAACCATCACGAAAAGGCGAAGCTGGCGTGCCGGGTCCGGGTGAAAGGTTCACCGGCGGGCGGGCCGGTCGCGCTGGTGGGGACGGGTGCGGCGGCGGGCGGCGTTGACAGCGCGGGCCGCGGCTGCGGACCATCGTGCTCGGAACCGCATTGGGAGCGCTCCCAATGGTTCCGGGAGCGCCAGGCCGACGACCCCGAAGGCGAGCGATGTCATGACCCGTCACCCCGTGCGGCTGTGGACCGCCGCCGTCTGCGCCGCCGTCCTGGCGCTCGCCGGTCTCGTCGTGAGCGTCCCCGCCACGGCGGAGACCGGCTGCCGGGTGGACTACACGGTCAACCAGTGGCAGGGCGGCTTCACCGCCCAGGTGAAGGTGACCAACCGGGGCCCGGCGCTGAACGGATGGCGGCTGCGCTGGACGTACAGCGGGGGTCAGCGCGTGACGAGCGCCTGGAACGCCCAGGTGGAGCAGAGCGCCGCCACCGTGACGGCGACCGCCCTGGCCTGGAACGCCGCCCTGCCCACCGGCGGCAGCGCCGAGTTCGGCCTCCAGGGCACCTGGTCGTCGGCCAACCCCGCGCCCGCCGGCTTCACCCTCGGTGACGTCCCCTGCGACGGCGCCGCCACACCTACTCCCACGGTGACCCCGACCGTGACCCCCACGGTGACCCCGACCGTGACGCCGACGGTTCCGCCGGGTTGCGCGGACGCGCCGATCTGTTCCGGCTTCGAGGACCAGTCGGGCGTCCCGGCCGGTGACTGGCAGGTCGTCACCCCCAACTGCTCCGGCACCGGCGCCGCCGTCATCGACACCGCCGTCGCCCACAGCGGCGCCAGGTCCCTGCGGATCGACGGGGGCGGCGGCTACTGCAACCACGTGTTCGCCGCCACCACCCGCGACGTCTCCCAGCTCGGCCCGGTCGTCCACGCCCGCGTGTGGGTGCGGCACACGACCGCCCTGCCCGCCGGGCACGTCAGTGTGATCACCATGGCCGACGCCGCCGACGGCAACCGTGACCTGCGCGTCGGCGGCCAGAACGGCGCCCTGCAGTGGAACCGCGAGTCCGACGACGCCACCCTCCCCGAGCAGAGCCCGGCGGGCGTCGCCCTGAGCACCCCGCTCCCGGTCGGCCGCTGGGTCTGCCTGCGCTACGAGATCGACACCACCCGGCAGTCGATGCGCACCTACCTCGACGACACGGAGGTGGCCGGGCTGCGGGTGGACGGCGTCCCCACCCAGGACGTGGACTCCCAGTGGCTGCGCCGCGCCACCGCCCCGCGCCCGGCCACGCTCCGGCTCGGCTGGGAGAGCTACGGCGGCGACCAGGACACCCTCTGGTACGACGACGTCGCCGTCAGTTCGTCCCCGCTGTCGTGCCAGGGGTAGCACCGCGGGCCGGTCGTCACTCGCCGGGCTCCTCGATGGCGGCCGGGCGGAGTTGCGCCGCGCGGATCCGCGAGACGTCCAGCTTGTCCGTGCGGTCGAAGCGGTAGACGCCGTTCTGCTCCTGGAAGACGTCGGTGAGCTGGGTGTAGCAGTAGCCGAACATGCGGGGGTCGTCCAGCAGGACCGCGACCAGCCCGGCGAAGCGCTCCTGGAGCTCCTCCTCGTCGGCGGGCCGCGTGCCGTAGCCCCAGGAGCCCTCCCCCTGGCGCTCGTCCGGGTTCCACCAGATGCCGCCGAACTCGCTGCAGAAGTACGGCTGCCCCCGGTACGGCACCGACCAGGCCCGGCCGTCGGAGTCGGCGTTGACGTACGGCGTCCCCTCCGCCAGGCCCGCCATCAGCTCGCCGAACACCTTCGGGTCCTGCTCGTAGCAGTGCGAGTCGTAGACGTCCGCGCCGGGCACGCGGTGCGCGTAGCCGGAGGCGTCGATCACCGGGCGGGTGGGGTCGGCCGCCTTGGTGGCCAGGTACATGCCCCAGGTGACGTCGTCGAGCACGGTGATCTCGTCGTGCAGCCGCTGCCAGGTCTCGTTCAGCGGGCACCAGCCGACGATGCTGGGGTGGGAGTGGTCGCGCTCGACCGCCTCCAGCCACTGGGTCACGAACGACGCGGTCGGCCGCTGGTTGTCGCCGGGCGGGCCGCCAACGTTGGCCCCCCAGTCGCCGAACTCGCCCCAGACGAGGAAGCCCGCCCGGTCGGCGTGGTACAGGTAGCGCTCCTCGAACACCTTCTGGTGCAGGCGGGCGCCGTTGAAGCCGGCCCGCACGGCCAGTTCGACGTCGCGGCGCAGGGCCTCGTCGGTGGGCGCGGTCATCAGGCCGTCGGGGTAGTAGCCCTGGTCGAGCACGAGCCGCTGGAAGCGCCGCTCGCCGTTGAGCAGGACGGCCTGGCCGTCGATGGCGACCGAGCGGAGCCCGGCGTAGCTGGCGGCGGTGTCGGCCACCTCGCCGTCGCCGTCGAGCAGGTCGATGCGCAGGTCGTACAGGTGCGGGTCCTCGGGGCTCCACAGCCGGACCCGGTCGCCGGGCAGGGTCAGCGACACCTCGGGGGCGAGGTCGAGGTCGGCGCGGGCGCTTCCCCGGACGACCACACCGGCCTGGTCGGACACCGTCACCCGGATGTGGTGCCCGGCCCGGTTGGCCGAGACCGGCACGGTGACCCGCAACGCCGAGGCCGCCACGTTGGGCGTGATGCGCGGCCGGCCGAGGTGCGTCTCGGGCACCGGCTCGCACCACACGGTCTGCCAGATGCCGGTGGTGCGCCCGTAGCGGGCGCCGCGCCCCTCGTAGTCGGTGCTCTGCTTGCCCCGCGCCTGTGGGCCGGTGCGGGAGTCGCGGGCGCGTACGACGACGGTGTAGGTGTGCTCCGGGTCGGCCGCGGCGGCCAGGTCGCCGCTGAACGGGGTGAACCCGCCGCGGTGCCGGGCGGCCTCGACGCCGTCCACCCACACCGTGGCGTCGTGGTCCACCGCCTGGAAGTGCAGCAGCACCCGCCGCCCCGCCCAGTCCCGCGGCACCCGTACGGTGCGGCGGTACCAGACGGCCGGGTGGAAGTCGGGGTCGCCGACGCCGGACAGCTCCGACTCCGGGCAGAACGGCACGACGATCTCACCGGTCAGCTCCCGGCCGAGCAGGCCGCGCTCCAGCCCGGAGTCCCCCGGGTCCCTCTCGAACTGCCAGGTTCCGTTCAGGCACTGCCATGCGGCGCGGACGAACTGCGGCCGCGGATACTCCGGGCGGGGAATCTCGGGCACGATACTCACTTTCTGCGGTCTGGACGGAAGATGCGGGTCAGGACTTGACGGCGCCGGCGATGCCTTCGACGAAGTGCCGCTGCAGGGCGATGAACAGCGCGACCACCGGCAGCAGCGAGATCGTCGCCGCGGCGGCCATGCCGGACCAGTCGGTGCCGTTCTCGCCGACGAAGGCGAGCATGCCGACGCTGACGGTGCGCAGGTCGGGCCGGGAGAAGGTGAAGACCAGCGGCAGGAAGAACGCGTTCCAGGTGGACAGGAACGTGAGCACGGTGACCGTGGCCGTGACCGGCTTGGCGAGCGGCAGCATGATGCGGAAGAAGACGGTCGCGAAGCCGGCGCCGTCGATGAGCGCGCTCTCGGCCAGTTCCTTGGGCAGGCCGCGGAAGAAGCCCATGTAGAGCAGGATCGCGGCCACGTTGGCGGCGCCGGACGTCGCCAGGATCACGCCGGTCAGCGAGTTCAGCAGGCCGAGCTGCTGGGAGAGGTCGACCAGCGGGATGATCGTGTACCCGGCCGGCACGAACAGCGTGGCGACCAGGACGCCCACGACGACCTTGCGCCCGCGGAAGTCGTGGCGGGCGATGGCGTACCCGGCCATGGCGCACCTGGCGACCACCACCACGACGGTGCACACGGTGACGATGACGGTGTTGAGCAGGTACTTCCCGAACTGCGCCTCGACCCAGGCGCGCTCGTAGTTCTCCCACACCGGGGCCTCGGGCAGCAGGTCGAGCCCCTTGGTGAACACCTCGGCCGACGTCTTGAGCGACGCCGAGACCATCCACAGGAACGGGTAGATCCAGATCAGGCAGCCGACCGCGAGCGCGGCGGCGGCCAGCCACCAGGGCAGCCGGCGCAGGGTGCGCCGCCAGGTCCGGCGCGAGACGGGGAAGGCGCTCACGCGGCCCCCCTCGTCCTGCGGGCGGCGCGCACCGCGAGCAGTTGCACCATCCCGACGAGGCAGATGAACAGGCCGAACAGGACGGCCACCGCCGAGGCGTAGCCGAGCCTCGGGATCGTCGCGGCGAAGGCCCACCGGTAGATGTACACCTCGATCACCTCGGTGGAGTAGAACGGGCCGCCCCCGGTCATGGTCAGGACGAGGTCGAAGACCTGCAACGACGCCTCGATCGAGAGCAGGGTGATGATGACCAGGAAGGGCTTGAGCAGCGGCATGGTGATGTACCGCAGGGTCGCCGGCGCGCCGGCGCCGTCGAGGCGGGCCGCCTCGTACACCTCGTTGGGCACGGTCTGCAGCGCGGCCAGCCAGTAGACGAGGGTGATCCCGAACCACTTCCACACGTACACGCCGATCGTCGTGCCCAGGGCGGTGGACGACTGGCCGAGGAAGTCGATGCCATCGGGCGCGAGGCCGGCCTCGCGCAGCGCGAGGTTCACCGGGCCGCTGGCCGGGTCGAAGACGAACTGCATGACCACGCCGACGATCGCCGTGGTGGTGACCACCGGCAGGAACAGGGCGGTCCTGAACAGCTTGCGCAGCGGCATGCGCGGCGAGTTGAGCACGATCGCGATCAGCAGGGTGGCCAGCACCTGGACGGGCACCGCCAGGACCATGAACGTCAGCGTCAGCCGGAACGAGTTCCAGAACATCGGGTCGGCCAGGACCTCGCGGTAGTTGGCCAGGCCGATGAAGGACGGGCTCGCGTCGAACCCGTTCCAGTCGGTGAGCGAGTACAGGTAGCTGCTGACGATCGGGTAGACCGTGAACGCGCCGTATAGCAGCACGGTCGGGGCCAGGAACAACCAGACGTAGGCGGTGCTGCGGGCGGCCCCGGGGGCGCGGCCGGGCCGCCGCGGGCCGGCCGCCGAGACCCGCGCGGGGCGGACGGCGACCGTCATGCGCGCGCCCCCGGGCCGGGCCCTCTTCCGGCTCCGGCGGTGCTCTCGTCCACCATGAGCCGCCACGGCGCCGCCACCTGGACGGCCGGGCCCAGGTCACCGCCGATGCGATCGAGCAGCCGGGCGACGGCGAGGTCGGCGATGCGTGCCTTGTCGGGCACGATCGTGGTGAGCGGCGGGGTGGCGTACCGACCCTCCTCGATGCCGTCGAACCCGGCCACGGCGACGTCCTGCGGCACCCGCAGCCCGCGCGCCAGCACGGCCCGCATCGCCCCGAGCGCGAGCAGGTCGTTGTAGCAGAACACGGCGTCGGGCGGGTCCGGCAGGTCGAGCAGGCCCTCCATCGCGGCGCGGCCGTCCTGGCGCTGGTAGCGCCGCACCGGCACGGTGAGCTCGGGCCGGAAGGGCAGCCCCGCCTCGGCCAGCGCCTGCCGGTAGCCGTCCGAGCGGTGCGCCGCGGTGTTGCCCAGGGGCCGGTCCACCAGCCCGATGGCGGCGATGCGGGTGCGGCCGAGCGAGGCCAGGTGGGCGGTGACGGCCCGGGCGGCGGCGGTGTCGTCGATGGCGACGTGGTCCACGCCGTCCACGCGTACCTCGCCCAGTGTCACGGCCGGGCACCGGCCGGCCCAGCGGCGCAGTTCCTCGGCGGGCAGCCCGAGCGGGCTGAAGATGAACCCGTCGAACAGGGCCGACCGGTCGCGCCGCATGAGGATCTGCCGCTCGCGTTCCGCGACCCCCTCGGTGCGGTCGATGAGCACCGTGTAGCCGCGCTCCTCGGCCCGGTCCACCACGTGCGCGGCCAGTTCGATGAAGTACGGCACGTCGAGCGGCAGCACGAGGGCCAGCAGGTCGGACCGTCCCCGGTTCAGGCTGCGCGCCGCGAGGTTGGGCCGGTAGTCGAGCTCGTCCATGGCCCGCTGCACCAGGGCGCGAGTCTCCTCCGCCACGTAGGCGAAGTTGTTGACGACATTGGAGACGGTCCGCGGCGAGACTCCCGCCCGCCGCGCCACGTCGCGTTGTGTCACCACAGTCGGTCACCCTTCACTTGTTGCACAAGAGTCTTGCCGCGCGGCATGCCGCGTGGCAAGAATGAATTTGCCGCGCGGCAACATTTCTTCACGCGACCTTCACCGCCGCGGGGTGAGAGGCAGGACCGATGACCGCGATGACCCGGCGAGGATTCCTCGCCGCGGCGGGCACCCTGGCCGCCGCGGCGGCGGCGACCACCGCGTGCGGCGGAGGGAGTGGCGGCGGCGGCAACTCGCTGACCTGGTGGGATCATCAGAACCAGCTCCAGAGGGCGAAGAAGGAGATCTTCACCGCGTTCGCCGGGAGCCCCGGCGGCGTCCCCGTCCAGTACACCTACTACAACCCGGCGAAGCTGGGCCAGGCGCTGCAACTGGCCAAACAGAGCGACCAGTTGCCGGACATCCACTCCAACGGCGGGCTCCTGCTGCCGGCGGCGGCGCTCGTGGCCGCCGGGTGGGCCCAGCCGCTGGACCTCGGCGCGGAGGCCAGGGCCCGCGTGCAGGACTCCCTCATCGAGGGCCTGCACGTCTTCGACGGCAAGATCTACGCCTTCCCCATCTTCAGCCACAAGGTGTACGTCGCGGTGCCGTGGTTCAACACGGAGCTGGTCGCGCGCGCCGGGCTGGACCCGCAGGCGCCCCCGAAGACCTACGACGAGTTCCGGGCCGCGGCCCGCGCCGTGCAGCGCTCGGCCGGCGGCGGCACCTACGGCTGGGTGTGGAACATCGGCATGCCGGCCCGGCTGACCGAGCAGGTCAACCACATGGCGCAGGCGGCCGGCTTCGGCGGCGACCTCGGCGTGCGCTTCCAGAGCGGCGAGTTCGCCTTCCACGACGACGCCTACCTCGACGTGATCGAGTTCCTGGTCTCCCTGCGCGACGACAAGGTGCTGGTGCCGGGGGCGAACTCCTGGGCCGACGACGTCGCGCGGGCCCGGTGGACGGCGGGGGTGGCGGCGTACTACTTCGACGGGCCCTGGTGCCCGGGGGTGGCGCTGCAGAGCTCGCCCGAGTTCGGCGAGAAGCTGGGCGTGGGGCCGATGCTGGTGCCGGACGCGGGCACCGCCGTGGCCACGTACCACGGGCCCCAGGTGGGCGACTACTGGCTGTCGCCGTCGAGCAGGCAGGCCGAGGCGGCCAACAAGCTGCTGGGCGATCACTTCACCACCCAGGAGTTCTCGCGCAAGGTCGCCGACACCATGTCGCAGCCCCCGCGCGACATCTCCGTGGTCGAGCAGTCCGCCGCGCACCCCGCCTACAAGAAACTGGTCGGCTGGTTCGAGGAGAGCGTCTTCCTCAGCCCCATCCCGGTCGCCGGCAACAAGGACGTCCAGCACGTGCAGGCCGAGGAGAAGCCGGTGACCCCCACCCTCGGGGACATCGTCCAGGGCGCGCTCACCGGCGTGCGCGCGGCGCTGACGAAGCTGTCCAGCGACAGCGCCAGGCAGCGGGACCTGGCCATCAAGGCGGCCACGAGCAAGGGCGCGCAGGTCAGCCTGGACGACTACGCCTTCCCCAACTGGAAGCCGCGGACCGACTACACCCCCTCGATGTACAAGAAGCGTTAGCGGAGGCCCATCCCCTTGAACCGACCGAACATCGTGCTGATCATGACCGACCAGCAGCGCGCGGACTGGACGGCCGCGAGCGGCTTCCCGCTGGACACCATGCCGTTCCTCGACGGGCTGACGGACTCCGGCGCGCGCTTCCAGCGGGCGTACACCACGTCCCCGCTGTGCGTGCCGGCCCGGATCAGCCTGCTCACCGGGCGCTGGCCGTCCGCGCACCGGGTGCGGCAGAACAGCGCGGCCCGGCACGTGCTGCGCGGCGACGACCTGGTGGACGTGCTCCGCGCCGCCGGCTACGCGCTGCACCTGGCGGGCAAACCGCACTTCCACCGGGAGCCCGCCGACTTCGACACCTTCGCCGGGCCGTACTGGCACAACCGGGGGCCGGAGGGCGCGGCGACGGCCGAGCAGGAGCGGTTCGAGCAGTGGCTGGGCGCGCTCGACCACTCGGTGAGCCACGAGCCGACGCCCTTCCCGCCGGAGTGCCAGTTCCCGCACCGGATCGTCTCCGACGCGATCGACGCCGTGGACCGGACGCCCGCCGACCGGCCGTTCTTCACCTGGCTGTCCTTCCCCGAGCCGCACAACCCGTACCAGGTGCCGGAGCCGTACTTCAGCCTCTTCGGCGAAGGCGAGGTGCCCGAACGGCTGGTCGGCCCCGAGGGGGCCGAGCGCAAGGGCGGCATGTACACCTGGCTGAGCCGGCTGATCGAGGAGAAACGGCCCGGCTACGACGCCGAGTGGCGGCGCTACCGCGCCAACTACTGCGGCATGCTGCGGCTCATCGACGACCAGGTGCGCCGCTTCTTCACCCACCTGAGCGAGCAAGGCAGAGACGCGGACACGCTGGTCTTCTTCGTCGCCGACCACGGCGACTACACCGGCGACTACGGCCTGCAGCGCAAGGGCGCGGGCATGCCCGAGTGCCTGATGCGGATCCCGTTCGCCGTGGCCGGGCCGGGCGTGCGGCCGATGGTCAACGGGACCGACTTCGTGTCGATCGCCGACCTGTTCCCGACGGTCTGCGACGCGATCGGGGCCGAGATCCCGGCCGGCGTCCAGGGCCGCAGCCTGTGGCCCGTGCTCACCGGGGAGCCGTACCCGGCCGAGGAGTTCGCCAGCGGCTACGGCGAGCTGGGGTTCGGCGGGCTGTCCTACGACCTCGACGAGCGCCCCCCGCTGCACTTCCCGTACGCGGGCCGCACCTTCGACGAGCTCAACACCGTCACCCAGTCCGGCACGACGGTGCTGCTCCGGCGCGAGCGCTGGAAGCTGCTGCTGGACGAGCGCGGCGCCGGCGAGCTCTACGACCTGGACGCCGACCCGGCCGAGCTGGACAACCGCTACGACGACCCCGAGCTGGCCGGGATCCGGGCGGAACTGACCACGGATCTGGCCCGCTGGATGATCCGCGTCCGGGACGACCTGCCGGAGGCGGTCTACACCCTCAAACGCGCGCCGCACAACTGGCGCTGAGCTCGTCCGGCCCTTCGGGGCCGGGCGCTCAGGTCCAGACGGGCAGGGTGGCGTAGCGGGCGCCGAAGCCGCCGGTGGGCAGGATCTGGGCGATGGCCTCCAGGTCGGCGGCGGTCAGGACGAGGTCGTCGGCCCCGGCGTTCTCCGCCACGCGCGCGGCGCTGCGGGTGCCGGGGATCGGCATGATGTCCTCGCCCTGGGCGAGGATCCAGGCGAGCGCGAGCTGGGCGACGGTCGCGTCCTTGGTGGCGGCCAGTTCGGTGAGCTGCCGGACGGCCTCCAGGTTCTGCTCGAAGTTGCCGGGCTGCCAGCGGGGGTCGAAGTTACGCATGTCGGTCGGGTCGTAGCTGCCGGCGGGCAGGGCGGTGCCGGTGAGGAAGCCGCGCCCGAGCGGCGAGTAGGCGACGAACCCGATGCCGAGCTCGCGCAGGACCGGGAACAGTTCCTCGACGTCCCGCTCGAACAGCGAGTACTCGGTCTGCAGCACCGACACCGGCTGCACGGCGTGGGCCCTGCGCAGGGTCTGCGGGCCGGCCTCGGACAGGCCGAGGTACTTCACCTTGCCCGCCTCGATGAGCTCCTTGACGGCGCCGGCGACGTCCTCGATCGGCACGTCGGGGTCCACGCGGTGCTGGTAGAGCACGTCCACGTGGTCCACGCCGAGGTGGCGCAGGCTGTTGTCGAGCACCTCGCGGATGTGCTCGGGCCGGGAGTCGGTGCCGTACTCGCGGGTGAACCCGAACTTGGTCGCGATCGTGATCTCGTCGCGGAACGGGGCGACGGCCTTTCCGACGAGTTGCTCGTTGGCGCCCCAGCCGTAGAGCTCGGCGGTGTCGAAATGGGTGACGCCCAGCTCGTGGGCGCGCTGGATGGCCACCACGCCCTCGGCCTCGTCACCGGGCCCGTAGAACGCCGAGATGCCCATCGCGCCGTAGCCGATGGCCGAGGTGACCAGGCCCTGGCGGCCCAGAGTGCGCTGTCGCACGGCGAAGTCCTTTCCTTGGCCAAACCAAACCGTTTGGTATTGGATCTGGTCCTCAGCCTACTCCGCCGGAGCACCGGATCAAGCCGGACGCCTCCGGATCACTAAGCTGAAACCATGGCCAGCACCGACTCCACCCGCGACCGGATCGTCGCCGCCGCCCAGGCCGAGTTCGCCCGGCACGGCATCGCCGGCGCCCGCGTGGACCGGATCGCCAAGGCCGCGCGCAGCAGCAAGGAGCGCGTCTACGCCTACTTCCGCAGCAAGGAGGAGCTCTACCAGCACGTGGCCTCGGCGGAGCTCGCGGCGGCGGCCGACGCCATCCACCTCGACCCCACCGACCTGCCCGGCTACGCGGCCCAGCTCTTCGACTACTTCGCCGCCAACCGCGACCGGCACCGGTTCATCGCGTGGGGACGTCTCGAACTGGCCGGCTCCCTCGGCGACGTCTCCGGCGTGTACCACGACGCCCTGCTCTGCAAGATCGAGGCGATCCGCACCGCCCAGCGGGCCGGCGACCTCGACCCCACCTGGGAACCTGTCGACATCATGGCCCTGGTCAACCAGATCGCCCACACCTGGATCGACCAGTCGGAACTCTCCGCCCTCGCCGGGCGCTCGACCGCCGGCGCGGCCCTCGCCGCGCACCGGGCCGCCGTCGTCCGCGCCGTCAGCGTGCTGTTCCCGCCGGTCCGGCGACCCTGAGCATTCGCCAAGACGGGGAATCCGGGCGCTCATGCTATTCCCATAAATGCTCTTAACGCCTCTTTCATCGTGTTTGACGGGTTTTCGGGGGGCAGCACCTGAATGCGTCTCGAACGAGGCTCGTAGCGGCTGGAACCGGGCTCGCAGGAGCTCGACGGGAGGGTTTCCGATGACCTACCACCACACACGACAGGTGACCGGCTGGGTGGGATGGATCTGGTTCGGCGGCATGATGATGGTCCTGTCCGGACTTTTCAACATCATCACCGGTCTCACGGCCGTCTTCGCCAACCGGGTCTACGTGCAGACGCCCAACCGGCTCCTGCTCTTCGACGTCTCCACCTGGGGCTGGGTCCACCTCGTCCTGGGCGTGCTCGTGCTGGCCACAGGTATCGCGGTCTCCGTCGGCCAGACCTGGGCCAGGGTGGTCGGCATCGTCCTGGTGATGCTGAACGCCCTGACGCAGCTCACCTGGATCGCCGTGAACCCCTGGTGGTCGCTCGCCGTCATCGCGGTGGACGTGCTGGTGCTGTACGCCCTCATCGTCCACGGCCGCGAGGCCAAACTCGACTGACCGCGCTCTACTGACCGCACCCCGGCGCCCGGCACGATCTGCCGGGGCGCGGGCCGCCGAAGCGCCACCGCCGGTCGTCCAGCCCGGTGGTGGCACTGTTTTGTCACGTGTCCGGGAGCGGACGCGGCGCGCCGACGCCGCCCTGCGCGGGAACACTTCCCCCATGCCCGACGAGCCCCTCGAACTCGGCGAGATCGCCCCCTCCGAATTCCAGATCCACTCCGACACCATGGCCGAGGTCGGTTTCCTGACCATCGCCAGGCGGCTGCCCTCGCTCATCGTCCGGGCGCTGCGCCTGGCCTGGGAGGCCAGCCCGCGCGACACCGTCACCGCCGTCTCGCTCAACCTGCTGGGCGGCCTCGTGACCGCCTTCGGCCTGCTGGCCACCACCGGGGTGCTCACCGCGCTGTTCAGCGAGGGGCCGACCCCCGACCGGGTGCTGGCCGCGGCGCCCAGCCTGCTCCTGGTCGGCGCCGCCGCGGTGGTGCGCACGCTGCTGGGCGCGGGCGCCGGCTGGACCGAGGCGCGGCTCACCCCGCAGATCGAGCGGGCCGCCGAGCAGCGGCTGTACACCCTGACCAGCCGGGTCGAGCTGGTGGCCTTCGACGACCCGGAGTTCCACGAGGCCCTCGCCCGCGCCAGGGGCCACGGCGCGAGCACCGCGAGCTGGATGGTGTCCGGGGCCGTGGACGTGCTCGCCTCCCTCGCCGGCCTCGCGGCGGCGGCCGGTGTCCTCGGCGTGCTGCACCCGGTGCTGGTCCCGCTGCTCCTGCTGGCCGTGCTGCCCGACGCCTGGGCCGCTATCCGCAGCGCGCGCCAGCGCTACGCCACCGTGTTCGGGCTCGGCCCGGCGCGCCGCCGCAAGTGGATCCTGGCCGAACTGCTGGCCGACCGCGAGCCCGCCGGCGAGGTCCGCGCCTTCACCATGCGGCACTTCCTGCTGCGCGTGTACGACGCCGTGGCCAGGGCCGAGCAGAAGGAGATACTCGACCTCGTCCGGCGGCAGACGCTCACCCGGCTCACCGGCAGCGCCCTCGGCGGCCTCGGCAGCGCCGTGGTCTACCTCGCCCTCGGCGCGCTGCTGGTGCTCGGCACCCTCCCCCTCGCCGTCGCCGGCACCGCCGTCCTGGCCATCCAGGCGAGCCAGAGCTCGCTGGCCATCCTCTTGGCCAACGTCAACCTCCTCTACGAGCAGGGCCTCTACTTCACCGACTTCCTGCGGTTCTGCGCCGACGCCGAGCGCCGCCTGACCCCGCCGCGCCCGCTGCCCGCGCCCGAGGGCTTCGCGTGCGTCACGGCCTCGGAGGTGACCTTCAGCTACCCGGGCGCCCAAACCCCCGCCCTGCGCGGAGTGTCCGTCGAGATCAAACGCGGCGAGATCGTCGCCTTCGTCGGCGAGAACGGCTCCGGCAAGACCACCCTCGCCAAGATCCTCGCCGGCCTGTACGAA
>NZ_SSXE01000022.1 GCF_021699195.1 Nonomuraea sp. MG754425
ACCCCCGCCCGAAGTGACCCCGGCCCTCGCGCGCCCCCTCGACCTCCCGACCGCCGCGCGAGCCTGCCGATCAGCGCAAGCCCCGCCGACCGTTGGAGATGTGGCACGCTGGGCGGCATGTCCGACGTACTCCCCCTCACGGTCGAAGAGCTGGTCGCCGCCGAGCGGCGCGGTGCGCGTCTGAAATATCTGTACTTCTGGGGTCACCGGCCCACCCGCGACGGCGACGTCGGCAAGGGCTGCCTGAGTCAGTGGTGGCCGGTGACGTTCACCGAGGACGGTCACACGTTCGCCTCGGCCGAGCACTACATGATGGCCCACAAGGCGTGGCTGTTCGGCGACGAGGAGAGCGCGGCCCGGATCCTGCGGGCGGGGCACCCGAGGGACGCCAAGCTGCTGGGCCGGGCCGTGCGCGATTTCGACCACGCGGTGTGGGAGCGGCAGCGTTTCGACATCGTCGTACGCGGCAGCGTGGCCAAGTTCGGCGGCCACCCCGGCCTGGCCGCCTTCCTGCTCGGCACCGGTGAGCGGGTCCTCGTCGAGGCGAGCCCCACCGACCGCGTGTGGGGCATCGGCCTGACCGCCGACGACGACCGCGCCGGCGCGCCCGAGCGGTGGCAGGGCCTGAACCTGCTCGGCTTTGCCCTGATGGCCGCCCGAGCGAGCATGGCCGCCCGCGCGAACCTTCAGGCGGACGGGAACCTGAGGTAACCCGCGGGCACCCGCTCCACCAGCCAGACCCCGTTGTCGCTGCGCAGGAACGCGTGCCCGTCGGCGTGCATCACCCCCGCCGCCACCACCAGCACCACGGGAGCGCCTCGCCGCGCTCCCACCCGTCCGGCGGTCTCCCGGTCGGGCGACAGGTGCACGTGGTGGCGGTTCATCGGCCGCAGGCCCTCCCGCCTGATCGCCGCCAGGAACCGGCCGACCGTGCCGTGGTAGAGCACCTCGGGTGGTTCGCGCGCGGGCAGTCCGAGTTCCACCGGCACCGAGTGCCCCTGGCTGGCCCGGATCCGGCCGGCTTCGATCGCGTACCGGCGCTTGTCGTTGGCCGCGACCACCTCCCGCAGTTCCTCGGGCGTGATCGGGAAGCCGTGTGCGGCGGCGGCCCGCAGCAGGTCGTCCACCTCGACCCAGCCGGCCGGGTCGAGGGTGAGGCCGATGCGTTGCGGATCGTGCCGCAGATGCCTGGCGAGGTACTTGGAAATGCGTACCATGCGACGTTCGTCCATTAAGTGCAATGGTGCCGTGTCGTGACTGCCCGACGCCAACCGATTACGAAAGAGTCTCAACGTTCCCGCCGTGACGTGGCGGCATGAGAGTGTCTCCCGGTGACCGCGCAAATACCGGACACCGTCGTCGTCGACGGCCTGCCCCACGCGGTGGCCGCGATCGACGGTGACCCGCTGTTCGAGCCGGCCGCGTACGACATCGTGCCCGGACCGTTCCACACCGGCTGCTACCACGGCTACGTGTGCGCGTACGCGGTGGAGGACGACCGGCTGCTGCTGCGGGAGCTGACGCTGGGCCCGCACGCGACGGCGGCGGGCCGCCCCGTCGCCGCCGACACGACGATCTTCGGGGTGCCGCTCGCCGAGGACCTGGCCGACGGCTCCTTCACGGCCGCGCCGCTGCGGGTGGAGCTGCCGTTCTGCGGCAGGCTGCTGGCCGGCCGGGGCTTCATCCGCGAGCTGGGCGTGAACATGGGTTTCGCGCCCGGCTGGAAGTACGAGCAGGTCGTCGAGCTGGTCCTGGACCGGGGCCGGGTGTCGGAGCGGCGGGACCGGTCGGCGGAGGTGGCCGCGATCCGCCTCGCCATCCTCGGCGGCCGGCTGCCCGACCCCGACGGGGACCGGCGCGGCAAGGGCTGGGGCGCCCGCACGCTCGGCCTCGGCTACGAGCGCACCTTCCCGCCCGCGGAACATTAGCCGGCATTCAGGGCACGCCTTGGCGTGTCCTTGACGCCCGGCTGAGCCGTCCCGGGTACGGGCCGGGCTATGGACAGCCTGGTCAGAACGCCCGTGACGCACCCGCCGACGCCGCGCGAGATCGACGTCGAGACCCTGCGGCGGCGGCTGGAGGAAGCCGTGGACGGCGAGGTGCGCTTCGACGCGGGCAGTCGCGCCGCCTACGCCACCGACGCCTCCAACTACCGGCAGGTCCCGATCGGCGTGGTGGTGCCGCGCGACCTCGACGCCGGGGTGGCCGCCGTGGCCGTCTGCCGGGCCTGCGACGTGCCGGTCCTGTCGCGCGGCGGCGGTACCAGCCTGGCCGGGCAGTGCTGCAACGCGGCCGTGGTGATCGACTGGTCCAAGCACTGCGGCCGGGTCGAGTCCGTGGACGTGGCCCACCGGCGGGTCGTCGTGCAGGCCGGGGCCGTGCTCGACGCGGTGAACCACGTGCTCGCCTGGGACGGGCTCATGGTCGGGCCGAAGCCGTCCAGCCATCCGGCCTGCACCATCGGCGGCATGATCGGCAACGACTCGTGCGGGGCGTCGGCGCAGGCGTACGGGAAGATGGCCGAGTCCGTGCTGCGGCTGGAGATCCTCACCTACGACGGCGTGCGCGCCTGGGTCGGGCCGACCGACGCCGAGGAGTACGCCCGCATCCAGGCCGAGGGCGGCCGGACGGCCGAGATCTACCGGCAGCTCCGCGAGCTGCGCGACGACACCATGGAGCTGGTCCGCACCCGCTTCCCCCGCCTCGAACGGCGCGTGTCCGGCTACAACCTGGACCAGCTCCTGCCCGAGAACGGCTTCAACGTGGCCCGTGCCCTCGTCGGCAGCGAGGGCACGCTCGTGACCGTGCTGCGCGCCGAGCTGGCCGTGGTGCCCGTCCCGGCATCCAGGGCGCTGGCCGTGCTCGGGTTCCAGGACATCTTCGCCGCCGCCGACGCCGTCCCCTCCGTGGCCGCGCACCGGCCGATCGCGCTGGAGGCCATGGACGAGCGGATGTACCGGCTGGCCCGCGCCGAGCACCCGGACGACCCGGCGCTGCGCGACCTGCCCCCGGGAGCCGGCTGGCTGCTGGTGCAGTTCGGCGCGGACACCGACGAGGAGGCGCGCCGGCGGGCCGAGGACATGATGCGCGACCTGCGCCGCAGCGACGGCCGGCCCGCGCCGACGCACGCGTTCCTCGGCGATCCGGAGCGGGAGGACGAGCTGTGGCGGCTGCGCGAGTCGGGGCTGGGCGTGGAGGCGTACCCGCCGTCGGGGCGGCAGACGTACGAGGGCTGGTCGGACGCGGCCGTCCCGCCCGAGCGGCTGGGCGCCTACCTGCGCGACTACGACCGGCTGCGGCGCCGGCACGGCTACCGCGACTCCGCCCTGTACGGCCACTTCGGCCAGGGCTGCGTGCACGGCCGGCTCCCGCTCGACCTGCACACCGACGACGGCATCGCCGCCTACCGGCGCTTCGCCGAGGAGGCCGCCGACCTGGTCGCCTCCTACGGCGGGTCGCTGTCGGGCGAGCACGGCGACGGGCAGGCGCTGGCCGAGCTGCTGCCGCGCATGTTCGGCGCGGCGGTGGTGGAGGCGTTCGGCCGCCTCAAGGCCGTCTTCGACCCCCGTGACCGGATGAACCCGGGCAAGATCGTGCACCCGTACCGGCTGGACCAGAACCTGCGCCAGCGGCACTACTACCCCGTCGAGCCCCGGCACACGTTCTTCGGCTACCCGGCCGACCACGGGCGGTTCGGGCACGCGGCCGGTCGCTGCGTCGGGACGGGCAAGTGCCGCAAGCACACCTTCGAGGGCGGCGTCATGTGCCCCAGCTACCGGGTCACCCGCGAGGAGGAGCACTCGACGCGCGGGCGGGCCAGGCTGCTGGAGGAGATGCTGCGCGGCGAGGTGATCACGGACGGCTGGCGCTCCAAGGCCGTGCGCGACGCGCTGGACCTGTGCCTGTCGTGCAAGGGCTGCCGGGCCGAGTGCCCGGTGAACGTGGACATGGCGACGTACAAGGCCGAGTTCCTCGCCCACCACTACCGGCGGCGGCTGCGGCCGCTCGCGCACTACTCCATGGGCTGGCTGCCGCTGTGGGCGGCGCTCGCGGCGGCGGCCCCGGGGGCGGTCAACGCCGTCACCCACGCGCCGATGCTGTCGCGGCTGGTCAAGGCCCTCGGCGGCGTCTCGGGGCGGCGGGAGCTGCCGTGGCTGGCGGAGGAGCGGTTCGCCGACTGGTTCAAGCGGCGCGGTGCCGGGGAGCGCGGTGCGGCGGGCACGCGGGGGCGGGTGGTGCTGTGGGCGGACACGTTCTCCAACAACTTCGACCCGCACGTGGGACGGGCCGCGGTGCGGGTGCTGGAGGCGGCCGGGTTCGAGGTGCACGTGCCGCCGGTGCCGGTGTGCTGCGGGCTGACCTGGATCAGCACGGGCCAGCTCGGGATCGCCCGCCGGGTGCTGGCCCGCAGCGTGCGGGCGCTGCTGCCGTGGGTCGAGGCGGGGGTGCCGGTGGTCGGGCTGGAGCCGAGCTGCACCGCCGTGTTCCGCTCCGACGGGCCCGAACTGCTCGACACGCCGCAGACGCGGCTGGTGTCGGAACGCACGCTGACGCTGGCCGAGCTGCTGGAACGGCACGCGCCCGGCTGGCGGCCGTCCGGCGCTCCGCAGGAGACACCCGGCCAGGACGTGCTCGCCCAGGTGCACTGCCACCAGAGCGCCATCATGGGGTACGACGCCGACCAGGCCGTGCTGGAGCGGTTCGGGTTCCGTACGCGGGTGCTCGACTCCGGGTGTTGCGGGCAGGCGGGCAACTTCGGGTTCGAGCGGGAGCACTACGACGTGTCGGTGGCGTGCGCGGAGGAGGGGCTGTGGCCCGCGCTGCGGTCGGCGCGGGACGAGGAGGCGGTGTTGGCCGACGGCTTCTCCTGCCGCACCCAGATCGCCGCGTCGGGCACCGGCCGCCAGGGCCGCCACCTGGCCGAACTCCTCGCCGCCGCGCTCCGGCCCACCCCTGACGGCCGCGACGGCTAGTGGCCGTCGAGGGACAGGGACAGGCGCCGGGCGAGGCCGGTGTTGCGGCGGTGCCCCAGCCGGTGCACCGCCAGCTCCAGCGCCTCCCGCTGCCCCACCAGCACCACCCACGCCTTGGCCCGGGTCACCAGCGTGTACAGCAGCTTGCGGCGTAGCATGATCCCGCCGGACTCGGCCACGATCGGCGCCACCACGAACGGGTACTCGCTGCCCTGCGAGCGGTGCACGCTGATCGCGTAGGCGTGGGTGAGGTCGTCGAGCTCGTCGAAGCCGTAGCGCACGCTCTCGCCGTCGTCGGTGCGGATCTCGACGGCGCGCTCCTCGCGCACCACGGCCGTCACCGTGCCCGTCTCGCCGTTGAAGACGCCCTTGTCGTAGTTGTTGCGGATGGGCATCACGCGGTCGCCCACCCGGAACACCGTGGCCCCCGACCAGTGCTCGGCCTTGTCGTCGGCGGCCGGGTTGAGCTGGTCCTGGATGAGCCGCCCGAGGGCGGTGGCGCCCGTCTCGCCCTTGCGCATCGGGCACAGCACCTGCACCTGGCCGGGGTCGACGTCCTGCTTGCGGGGGATCGCGACCATCGCCAGGTGGGCCACCCGCCGTGCCACCTGCTCGGGGTCGTCGAGCTCCTCGAACCAGAACCCGCCCCCGCCCGGCATGGCGGGCAGCCGGCCGCCGCGGATGCGGTGGGCGGCCTCGACGATGCCGCTGCCGCCCGCCTGGCGGAAGACGTGGGTGAGCTGCACGCGCGGGATCGTGGTGACGCGCAGCAGGTCGGCCAGGACGTCGCCGGGGCCGATGCTGGGCAACTGGTCGCTGTCGCCGATGAGGAGCAGGTGGCTGCCGGGCCGCACGGCCGCCGCGAGCCGGGTGGCCAGGTGCAGGTCGAGCATGGACGCCTCGTCGACCACGATCAGGTCGGCCTGCGAGGGCCGCTCGTCGAAGAGGGTCTCGGGGTCGGGGTCGGGCTGCTGGGCCAGCATGCGGTGCACGGTCATCGCGGGCAGGCCGGTCAGCTCCGACAGCCGCTTGGCGGCCTTGCCGGTGGGGGCCGTGAGTGTCACCGAGCCTCCGGCGGCCCGCACGGTGGTGGCCACGGCCTTGACCGTGTGGCTCTTGCCGCAGCCGGGGCCGCCGGTGATGATCGAGACGGTGCTGGTCAGCGCCATGGTGACGGCGGCGCGCTGGTCGTCGTGCAGGCCGGGGTCCTCCTGGTAGGCGCGCAACGGGAGGGTCGAGCGGGCCGTCATGAGCGCGGTGAGCCGGGCGGTGAGCGCCACCTCGCGGCTGTGCACGTGTTTCGCGAACGCCACCGGCCGCTCGCCCTCGCGGTGCGCCCCCGCCGGCTCGGGCGCGGTCTCGACGACCAGACGCCGGTCGGCGGCCAGCGCGTCGACCAGCGGCCGGACCAGTTCCTGGGGCTGCTCGATCAGCTCGGCCGCCTCCCTGACCAGGGCGGACACCGGCAGGAAGCAGTGGCCGTCGCGGCTGCCGGCCGCTTCCAGCCGGTCGAGCAGCGCCGCCTTGACCCGCTGCGGGCTGCGCTCGGGCACCCCGGCCTGCAGCGCGATCCGGTCGGCGATGCGGAACGCGACGCCCCGCACCCGCCCGATCAGCCGGTACGGGTCGGTGCTCAGCACCTCGTCGGCGTCCGGCCCGAACACCTGGTAGATCTTGGACGCCAGCAGCGGGCTGACCCCGAGCCCCTGCAACGTCACCATGAGCGCGGCGATCGCCTTCTGCTCCTGCCACGCCAGGACGATCTGCCCCTGCCGCTGCGGCCCGATGTTGACGACCTCGGTGAGCCGTTCGGGCTCGCCGTTGATGATCTTGAGCGTGGCCTCGCCGAAGTGGTCGACGATCGCGTACGCCAGCCGCGGCCCGATGCCCCTGATCAGCCCGGACCCGAGATAGACGCGGATGGCCCGCACCGACGACGGTGGCACCCGCTCGCACCCCGTGACCGCGAAGCGCCGGCCGTGGCGCGGATGCCGGCTCCAGTCGCCGAACAGCCGCACCGTCTCGCCGGGCTGGACGCCCGCCAGCGCCCGGCCGGTGGCCACGAAGTCGGGCACGCCGTCGGCGCTCATGCGGGCGACGGTGTATTCGTCCTCCCGGACGTAGACGAGCTGCTCGACGGACGCTTCCACAAGGGAGATCAAACCATCGGCGACCGACAAACGGCTCATCCGGCCGCGGGGAACGGCTCCGGCTCGTCCTCTTCCAGGGCCTGCGCGCACTCCCGGGCGAGCTGGAGCTCCTCGCGCACCTGGACCGCCAGCACGGGCACGGCGGCGCCGTCCGCGCTGACCGGCCCGTCGTCGTGGCGGCCGGTCAGAACCGGCAGTTGGACGCCGAGCAGGCCGAGACGGCGGCAGACGGCCTCGCGCACCTCGGGCTGGTCCCAGCCGATCTCCCCGGTGAACACCAGCGCGTCGATCCGCCGCAGCGACGTGGCCGCGGCGGCGATCTCCCCGGCGACGCGGCGGGCGAAGACGCGCAACGCCAGCCCGGCCGCGTTGTCGCCGTCGCGGTCGGCGGCCACCAGGTCCCGGGTGTCGCCGGAGCGGCCCCTCGACAGCCCCAGCAGCCCCGAGCGCCGCTCCAGCCCCTCGCTCAGCTCCGCGACCGACAGCCGCCCGGGGGCGAGCAGCCACACCAGCAGGCCCGGGTCCACGCTGCCCGAGCGCCGGCTCATGGGCAGGCCGTCCAGCGGGGTGAAGCCCATCGAGGTGTGCAGGCTGCGCCCGCCCGACACCGCCGTCACCGAGCAGCCGCCGCCCAGGTGTGCCAGCACCAGGTCCAGCTCGCCGAGTGGGCGGCCGAGCAGTTCCGAGGCCCGGTCCGCGGCCCACGCGCAGGACAGGCCGTGGAAGCCGTAGCGGCGCAGGCCGTAGCGGTCGCGCCACTCGGGCGGCAGGGGGTAGACGGCGGCCTCGTCCGGCAGGCTCGCGTGGAAGGCGGTGTCGGGGCAGAGCACGTGCGGCACCGCCGGGAGTTGCCCGCGGGCCGCGTCCAGCAGGGCCAGCGCGGGCGGCAGGTGCAGCGGCGCCAGCTCGACGAGACCGCGCAGCGCGGCGGCCGTCTCGTCGTCGGCGATCGCGGGCGCGCGCACCACGTCGCCGCCGTGCACCAGCCGGTGCGCCACCGCCCTGATGTCGCGGTCGAAGTGGCCCCCGAGGAACGCCGACAGCTCCCGCCCGGCCGAGCCCGGGTCGACGGCGCGCTCGGTGTGCGCGCTGTCCAGCACGCTGCCGCCCTGCACGAGATCGAGGCGCAGGCTCGACGACCCCGCGTTGACGGTCAGGATCGCCGCCGGCTCCGCCACCTGCTCGTCCATGCCCGCCTGGCTACCCGCCGGGAATCCGGCAAAACGGACGGGCGCCTTTACCGGGCTCAGAGGTTGCCCGGCCAAGAGCTCGGGTAGTCGTGCGAAATGAACATCACCCTGCAGGTGAACGGCGTGCCGCGCACGGTGGACGTGGACCCGCGGATCTCGCTGCTCGACCTGCTCCGCGAACGCCTCGGGCTCATCGGCGCCAAGAAGGGCTGCGATCACGGCCAGTGCGGCGCCTGCACGGTGCTGATCGACGGCCGGCGGGCTAACGCCTGCCTGGCGCTGGCCGTGGCGGTGGACGGCTCGGAGGTCACCACCGTCGAAGGGCTGGCCGCGGACGGCGAACTGCACCCGCTGCAGAGCGCGTTCATGGAGCACGACGCCTTCCAGTGCGGCTACTGCACCCCGGGCCAGCTCTGCTCGGCGGCCGGGATGCTGGGCGAGCCGGGCCCGAGCGCCGTCACCGGCGACATCCTCGTCGACCCCGACCTGACGCCCGAGGAGATCAGCGAGCGCATGAGCGGCAACCTGTGCCGGTGCGGCGCGTACGTCAACATCGTCAGCGCGATCGGCGAGGTGGCCCGGTGAAGCCCTTCGAGTACGCCCGCGCCGGCAGCACCGCCGAGGCCGTGCGGGACTTCGGCCCCGGCACCATGTACCTGGGCGGCGGCACCAACCTGGTGGACCTCATGCGGCTCGGCGTGGCGGAGCCGGAGCGGCTGGTGGACGTCAGCCGCCTGCCGCTCGACGGCATCGAGCCCGTGGGCGACCGCGTCCGCGTCGGCGCCACCGTGCGCAACACCGACCTGGCGGCCGACCCGCTGATCCGCACCCGCTACCCGATGCTGGCCCGCGCGGTGCTGGCCGGCGCGTCCGGCCAGGTGCGCAACGTCGCGACCGTGGCCGGCAACCTGCTGCAGCGCACCCGCTGCGCCTACTTCCAGGACGTCACCAGGCCGTGCAACAAGCGCCGGCCCGGCTCCGGCTGCCCGGCCGTCGCCGGCGACCACGCCAACCTGGCCGTGCTCGGCACGTCCGGCGCGTGCGTGGCCACCCACCCGTCCGACATGGCGGTGGCGCTGGCCGCGCTGGACGCCCAGGTGCACGTGACCGGGCCCGGCGGCGACCGCATCATCCCCATGCCGGGGCTGCACCGCCTGCCCGGCGAGGAGCCCGAGCGCGACACCGTGCTGTCGCCCGGCGACCTGATCACCTCCGTCGAGCTGCCGCCCCCGCCGCCTGGGGCCTCCCTCTACCGCAAGGTGCGCGAGCGGGCCTCGTTCGCCTTCGCCCTGGTCTCCATCGCCGCCGTGCTCGACGTCGGCGCCGACGGCGACGTGGCCGACTGCCGCATCGCGCTCGGCGGCGTGGCCCACGTGCCCTGGCGGGCCGAACGCGCCGAGCGGGCCCTGATCGGCGGCCCGGCCACCGGCGAGGCGTTCCTCCAGGCCGCCGAGGCCGAGCTCGAACAGGCCCGCCCGCTGCCGCGCAACGCCTTCAAGGTGCCGCTGGCCCGCAACCTGATCGTCGCCGCCCTCGAGGAGCTCGCACCGTGAACCGCACCGAGGGCCGCGTCAAGGTGACCGGGCTGGCCACGTACGCGGCCGAGTACCCGGTCGAGAACGTCGCCTACGCCTACGCCGTGCAGGCGCAGATCGCCAAGGGCCGCGTCAAGCGCGTGGACGGCACGGCCGCGCTGGAGCAGCCCGGCGTGCTGGCCGTGCTGTCGTGCGAGGCCGCCCCCCGCCTGTCCGGAGACGCCGACCCCGAGCTGGCCCTGTTCCAGAGCCGCGAGGTGGCCTACCGCGGCCAGATCGTCGCCGCGGTCGTCGCCGACACCTACGAGATCGCCCGCGCCGCCGCGGCGGCCGTCCGCGTCGACTACGACGCCGACGACCACGACGTGCGGCTGAGCGCCGACCATCCCGGCCTCTACCAGCCCGAGACGGTCAACCCGGACCTCCCGTCCGAGACCCAGAAGGGCGACGTGGAGGAGGGGCTGGCGCGGGCGGAGCGCTCCGTGGACGTCACCTACCGGACGCCCGTCCTGCACAACAACCCGATGGAGCCGCACGCGGCGCTGGCCTCCTGGGACACCGAGGGCCGGCTGCTGGTCTACGACACCTCCCAGGGCGTCACCGCGAGCCGCGCCACCATCGCCCAGACCCTGGGCCTGCCGCCCGAGCAGGTGCGCGTGGTGGCCAGGCACGTCGGCGGCGGGTTCGGCTCCAAGGGCACGACCCGGCCGCAGGCGATCCTGGCCGCGCTGGCCTCCAGGATGGTCGGCCGCCCGGTCAAGATCGTGCTGACCCGGCAGCAGATGTTCGACGTCACCGGCTACCGCACCCCGACGATCCAGCGGGTACGCCTCGGCGTGGACGCCGAGGGCCGGCTCACGGCGCTGGAGCACATGGCGTACGAGCAGAGCTCCACCCTGGTCGAGTTCGCCGAGCAGACCTCGACCCCGAGCCGCGTCATGTACGCCGCCCCGGCCCTGCGCACCGGGCACCGGCTGGTCCGGCTGGACGTGGCCACCCCGTCGTGGATGCGCGCGCCGGGTGAGTGCCCCGGCATGTACGCGCTGGAGTCCGCCATGGACGAGCTGGCCTACGCGGCCGGCCTGGACCCGGTCGAGCTGCGCGTGCGCAACGACCCCGAGACCGAGCCGGACAGCGGCCTGCCGTTCAGCTCCCGCAACCTGGTGGGCTGCCTGCGGGAGGGCGCGCACCGCTTCGGCTGGGAGCACCGCGACCCGACGCCGGGGATCAGGCGCGAGGGGGAGTGGCTGATCGGCACCGGCGTGGCCGCCTCCACGTACCCGACCAGGAGATGGCCGAGCCAGGCCGTGGTCACCACGCGGGACGGCGACTTCCTCGTCCAGCTCGCCGCCGCCGACATCGGCACGGGCGCGCGCACGGTGCTGGCCAGGATCGCGGCCGGCGTCCTCGGCGTCGCCCCGGAGCGGGTGCACGTCGAGCTGGGCGACAGCGACCTGCCGCAGGCGCCGCTGGCCGGCGGCTCCATGGGCACCGCCTCGTGGGGCACGGCCGTCGTGCGCGCCTGCGAGGAGCTCATGCGCGACGGCAAGGAGGGCCGCGCCGACACCACCGAGGAGATCAAGGCCGACGCCAAGCTGGCCAGGCACGCCTTCGGCGCCCAGTTCGCGCAGGTGCGGGTCAGCTCGGTGACCGGGGAGATCCGCGTGTCGCGGCTGCTGGGCGTCTTCGCCGCCGGGCGCATCGTGGACGCCACGCTGGCCAGGTCGCAGTTCCTCGGCGGCATGACGATGGGCCTGGGCATGGCGCTGATGGAGGAGACGGTCACCGACGAGGAGTTCGGCGGCTTCCTGCACCGGGACCTGGCGCAGTACCACGTCCCGGCCTGCGCCGACGCCCAGCACGTGGAGGCCGTCTGGCTGGACGAGCGCGACGACCGGCTCAACCCGATGGGCAGCAAGGGCATCGGCGAGATCGGCATCGTCGGCACCGCCGCCGCCATCGGCAACGCCGTCCACCACGCCACCGGCCACCGGATCAGGGAACTGCCGATCACGCCGGCGAAGATCCTCGCGCTCAGGCCGTAGCCGCGCCCGGATCACTCGCCGTCGGGGGCGGGCAGCTCGGTGTCGTCGTCGGAGGAGCGGCGCGAGTAGGCCGCCCGCGCCACCATGTACGCCGCCACCGACACCGTGATCACCTGGGAGACGCCCACCAGCAGCAGCGGCCCCGCGTACGCCCAGGTGGGCCGGTGCAGCCACATGGCCAGCAGCACCAGCAGCACGCCGAGCACCTGCGGTTTCGTGCCGGCGTGCATGCGGTCCAGCGTGCTGCGGAAGCGCACCAGCCCGACCCCGGCCGACAGCGCCAGCGCCGAGCCCAGCAGCAGGCAGCCGCCGGCCGCCACGTCCATGGCGGTCATCGCGACCTCCCCGAGAAGAACCGGGCCAGCGACACCGACCCGACGAACCCCAGCAGCGACAGCACCAGCAGGATCGGCAGGTCCGAGTAGTCGTCCCTGGCCACGGCGAACGCGCCGACGCCGCACATCGACAACGACGTGAACACGTCCAGGGCGACCGCCCGGTCCAGCATCGACGGCCCGCGTCCCACCCGGTAGAGCGCGGACGCGGCCCCGCACCACAGCAGCGCGACCGTCACCAGGTACACCGTCGTCATCCCAGCTCCTCCCGGTCCCGGCGGGTGCCGAACGCCCGCACGATCCGCCGCTCCAGCCCGGCCACGTCCGCCCGCACGGTCGCGGCCACGTCCCCGGTCAGCCCCAGCACGTGCACCACCAGCTCCTTGCGGTACGCCTCCACGACCAGCGACCCCGGCACCGTGGCCAGCGCGATCATCAGCAGCACGGTCATGGACTCCGACGACGTGCGCAGCGGCACCCGGACGATCTCCGTCGGCGGCTTCCCGGGACGCAGCACCCAGAACACCACCCGGGCCGTCGAGGTCACCATGTCCCACACGAAGCACAGCAGGAACCACACCAGCGCCACCGGACGGACCCGGACCCCCGGATCCAGGACGGGCAGCGGCAGCAGCCACGTCACCACCAGCCCCGTCGCCAGCCCGCCGAGCACGTTGGCCACCGTCAGGTCGCCCCACAACGTCACCCACACCAGCGTCAGCCAGGCCACCAGCGTCAGCGGCACCCGCCGGCCCAGCAGCCGCGGCGCCAGCAGCCGCCGCACGTCCGCGCGCTCGTCCGTCACGGCTGCCTCCCCAGAACGGCCGAGACGTACGGCTCGCGGGCCAGCAGCTCGGTGGCCGCCCGCTGCGCCAGCCCCACCAGCGGCCCCGCCAGCACCGTGAACGACAGCCCCAGCGCCACCAGCGCCGCCACCGAGACCGGCAGCATCACCGGCAGGGCGGTGGTGGTGACGGTCGCGTCGTCGCCGGTGTGCTCGTCGCTCTCCACGACCCGGCCCAGCCGGTCGGGCCGCGGCCCCCGCCAGAACGCCTTGCCCCATGTCTTGGCCACCGCGTACAACGTCAGCAGGCTGGTCACCAGCCCCACGGCCACCAGCGTCACCGGCAGCCACCCCCCGTGCGCCAGCCCCGCCTGCACCAGCATCAGCTTGCCGAGGAAGCCCGACATCGGCGGGATGCCCGACAGGTTCATGGCCGGGACGAAGAACAGCACCGCCAGCAGCGGCGACGCCTCCATCAGCCCGCCCAGCCGGGTCACCGACGTGGTGCCGGTGCGCCGCTCCACCAGCCCCGTCACCAGGAACAGGCTGGTCTGCACGGTGATGTGGTGCACCACGTAGAAGATCGCCCCCGCCAGCCCCGCCACCGTGGACAGCGCCACACCGAACACCATGTACCCGATGTGGCTGACCAGCGTGAAGGAGAGCATCCGTTTCATGTCCGTCTGGGCGACCGCGCCCAGCACCCCGGTCAGCATCGTGGCCAGCGCCACCCACATCAGCAGCGTCGAGACCGGCCCGCCGGGGAACAGCAGCGCCTCCAGCCGGATGATCGAGTACACGCCCACCTTGGTGAGCAGGCCGGCGAACACGGCGGTGGCCGGGGCGGGCGCGGTGGGGTAGGAGTCGGGCAGCCACGCCGACATGGGGAAGATCGCCGCCTTGATCGCGAAGGCCAGCAGCAGCGTCAGCTCCACCAGGATCTTGACCTGCTCGGGCAGCGTGGCGAAGCGCTCGGCGAGCTGCGCCAGCGACAGCGTCCCGGTGGCGCCGTAGGTGATGGCCAGCGCGATCAGGAACAACATCGACGAGGCCAGCGCCATCAGCGTGTACGTGGCCCCCGCCCGGATCCTGGACTCCGTGCCGCCGAACGTCAGCAGCACGTACGAGCCGCTGAGCAGCAGCTCGAACGCCACGAACAGGTTGAACAGGTCTCCCGACAGGAACGCGTCCGCCACCCCGGCCACCATCACCAGGAACGCCGGATGGAAGACCGCCATCGGCGCGTCGTGCTCCTGCTCGTCGTACGCGCTGACGACCGAGTACACCATGACGCAGAACGTCACCGCCGACGACACCACCAGCACCAGCGTCGAGAGCCGGTCGGCCACCAGGCAGATGCCGATCGGCGACGGCCAGCCGCCCAGCTCGGTCACCAGCGGGCCGCGCGTGTCGGCCGCCACCATCAGCACCACCGACACGGCCAGCGAGATGCCGAGCGTGACCAGGCTGATCAGCGACTGCAGCCGGCGCAGCCGCCCGCCGATGGCCAGCTTCACCCCGGCGGCCAGCAGCGGCAGCAGCACGGGCACGCAGATGAGGCTCTCCAGCGTGATCGGGCCGTCCGCGGGGACCTCCACCGGGGCCTCCAGCAGCACCGCGCCGGTCACGAGGCGCTCCAGCAGCACCGGGCCGTTCACGAGTCGTCGCCCTCCAGCTCCGGGTCCTGCGCGAGGGCCTGCCGCTCGCGCTCGTCCCTGATGGCCGCGCGAAGCTGCCGGCGCGCGTCCCGCTGGCGGGCCTTCAGCTTCTTGCGCAGCTCCCGCTCCCTGCCCGCCTGCTCGGCCCGGCCCCGCTCGTGCTCCTCGCGGAGCTGCTCGATGCGTTCCAGGTTCGACATCGCGCCGGGGTCGTCGCGCAGCCCCGCCTCCTCCAGCCGCTGCTGCAGCTCGTCCTCCGTCATGCCCTCGTAGCGCAGCTCGCGCATCCACTGGCCGAGCTCGTCGTGCACGCGGGCGATGCGCCGCTCCAGGTCGGCCTCCTCCAGCCGTTCCCGCTCGGCCTGCTCGGCCTCCAGCTTGGCCAGCTCGGCCCGCTGCTCGATGACCAGCCGCCGGTAGGCGTGCTGCCGGGCCCGTACGGCGTCGCTCAGCTCGCCGCGCCGCGAGCGCAGCCGGATCCGGCGGTCCTCGGTGTCGTCCTGGACCTCGTCGCTGCCGGTGAGCTGCCACGACCGGTGCACCATGGCCAGCAGGAACGCCGTCACCCCCAGGGTGATCACGATGGCGGTCAGCACCATGGCCTGCGGCAGCGGGTCGGCGATCCCGGTGCCGTCCACGAACGGCGGGCCGCCCGCGTCGCCGCCGGAGGTGACGATCAGCAGGTTCACCCCGTTGCCGAGCACGATGACGCCGGCCAGCACGCGGACCAGGCTGCGTTCGAGCAGCAGCGTCACCCCGCAGGTGATCAGCACGCAGCAGGCGGCGAACGGCATCAGGGCGACGCTGTTCACTCGACCCCCTCTCCCGCGTCGATCTGCCGGTCCAGCTCGGCCCCGAGGGCGCGCAGCACGTCCTGGACCATGCCGATCACGGACACGTACACGCCCAGGTCGAACAGCAGCCCCGTGGACAGGTGCACGTGGCCGAGCAGCGGCACGCTGACGTCGGTGGCCAGCATCTCCAGCGCCGCCCGGCCGAACAGCAGCCCGATCAGCGCCGTGCCCGCCGACAGCGTCAGCCCCATCCCCATCAGCACGCCCGCGTGCACCGGCACGGCCGCGGCCAGCTCGTTCCGGCCGCCCGCCAGGTAGCGCACCGTGATCGCCAGCCCGGCCACGATGCCGCCCGCGAACCCGCCGCCGACCCCGCTGTGCCCGATGAACAGCAGGAACACCGACAACGTCAGCACCGTGTGGAACGTCAGCCGCGCCGCCACCTCGAACGCCAGCGCCCGCTGCCCGCGCGGCAGCGTGGCCGCCAGCCAGTGCGTGCGCTCCTCCGGCCGGTGCCCGCTCTCGGCCCGCTCGATCGCGAACGACCTGCGGCGCAGGAACACCAGGCTGGTCACGCCCAGCGTCAGCACGATGATCACCGCGCTCTCGCCCAGCGTGTCCCAGGCCCGGATGTCGAGGATGATGGCGCTGACGATGTTGCGGGCGCCGGCCTCCCGCGCCGCCTCGGCCATGAACGCGCCCACCGGCTCGGTGCCGCGCGCCGCCATCGCCAGCATGCCGCCGCCCGTGGCCACCACCCCCACCGCCAGCCCGAGCGCCAGCCGGACCGGGAAGGCCAGCCGCCCCCGTACCGGCCGGATCGGCAGCCGCCGCAGCACGAGCGCGAAGATCACCAGGCTCAGCGTCTCGGCCAGGAACTGGGTCAGCGCCAGGTCCGGCGAGCCGTGCACGAGGAACAGCAGCGCCGTGCAGTACCCGATCAGCCCGACGACCACGGCGAGCAGCACGTACGCGGGGGAGAACAGCGCGAGCACGGCCGCGGCCGTCAGCAGCGAGACGATGACGGGCTGCTCGGGCCGCTGCCAGGCGATCACCGGCACGTCCAGGTGGGGCGCGCCCCCGTAGGCGACGGAGAACATCCCCACCCCCACCGCGGCCAGGAGCGTCAGCGTCAGGTAGTCGGGCACCGAGCCGCGCTGGATGAGACCGGTGAGCTGGATGGCGAAGCGGTCCAGCCGCCGCACGGCCGCCCAGAACACCAGGCTCGAGTCGACCAGGTGCAGCGCCGCCCCGAGCTGCGCCACGGGCTCCCTGGCCAGGAACAGCAGCAACCCGGCCGTCAGCGCCGCCGCCGACAGCAGCAGCGGGGGCGACCAGCCGCTCCAGGCCGCCAGGTGGGAGTGGTGGCCCGGATCGCGGAACGTGCCGGTGTAGCCGGACATGGCGCCCTCGTACCAGGAGGCGAAGGGCGCCAGCACCAGCCCCAGCGCCGACAGCAGCGCCGCGGGCGCGAACATGGCCGCGGGCACCTGGCGCACCGGCCGCGCCTCGATCTGCGCCTCGGGGGCGGGCACCGGCGCGTGGCTGCTGGACACGCGCGCCTTGGAGGCGAAACCGCCCCAGAGGAAGCGCAGCGTGTAGGCGGCCGTCAGGGCCGAGCCCGCCACCACCGCGGCCAGCACGAGCGGCGTGTCCAGCAGCGCCTCCAGCGCCGCCTCCTTGCCGGCGAAGCCCGCCAGCGGCGGCAGCCCCGCCATCGACGCCCCCGCCACCACCGCCACCGCGCACACCCACGGCATCACGCGCCACAGGCCGCTCAGCCCGCGCAGGTCCCGGGTGCCCACCGCGTGATCGATGATGCCCACCACCAGGAACAGCGCCGCCTTGAACAGCGCGTGCGCCAGCAGCATGCCCACCCCCGCCAGCGCCGCCCCCTCGGTGCCCATGCCGAACAGCACCACGAGCAGGCCGAGCTGGCTGACCGTGCCGTAGGCCAGCAGCCGCTTCAGATCCGTCTCCCGCAGCGCCCGCCACCCGCCCAGCAACATCGTCGCCGCGCCCAGCGGCACCGCCAGCGCCCGCCACGTCATCAGGTCGCCGAACGCCGGGCCCAGCCGGGCCAGCAGGTAGACGCCGGCCTTCACCATGGCCGCCGCGTGCAGGTAGGCCGAGACGGGCGTGGGCGCGGCCATCGCGGCGGGCAGCCACGTGCTGAACGGGAAGACGGCCGACTTCGACAGCGCCCCCGCCATCACCAGCGCCACCGCCACCGGAGCGGCGGCGGGCGGGTGGGCCAGGATCCCCGAGATCTGGTACGTGCCGGCGGCCTGTCCCAGCACCACGAACCCGGCCAGCATGGCCAGCCCGCCGAGCGTGGTGACCACCAGCGCCTTCATCGCGGCCTGCCGGCTCATCCGGTTGCGCGGGTCGTAGCCGATGAGCAGGTAGGAGAAGACCGTGGTCAGCTCCCAGAAGACGTACAGCAGCAGCAGGTCGTCGGTGGCGACCAGGCCCAGCATCGAGCCGGCGAAGGCCACCATGGCGCCGCCGTAGCGGCCGAGCCCGCCGTCGCCGGCGGGGAAGTACCGGGCGCTGTAACACAGGACGAGCGCGCCGACGCCGGTGACCAGCGCCATCATCAGCACCGCGAGGGGATCGGCGCGGAACGACAGCTCCATGCCCAGCGTGTACGGGGTGCTCTCGCGCACGGGCAGCCCCCGCACCGCCAGCCACACGGTGTAGCAGAACCCCGCCGCGGGAGGGACGGCCATCAGGAAGAAGGAGGCCCGGCCCATGCGGGCCGCCAGCCAGGGAGCGCAGACCGCCGCGACCGCGTGCAGGACCAGCAGCGACTCCATGGGCTCCTCAGGCGGTCTTCCACCGGCGTCATCCCGGTGTCGGCCGGTGGGAATTTCCGGCTACGTCCGCCCAATCTCTCCCGTCGCCGCCGCGGTCATCACGCAGGCGCGGCCAGGGTTGACCCGAACGTCACCAGTCCCACACCTCGGTGTGGGACTGGTGCAGGGTCGTCGTGTCAGGACCGCGGGTGCGGCGCGTCGCGGCACTGACCGGCCTGCGGGGCCCGCGCCGTGATCAGGTACTGGTCCACCTTGCGGTCCAGGCAGTCCGAGCCGCGGCGGTAGCCCGTGTGGCCGTCGGCGTCGTTCGTCAGCAGCACGCCGTGCGCGAGCTGCCCGGCCAGCGACTCGGCCTGCTTGTACGGCGTCGCCGGGTCCCGCGTCGTGCCCACCACCACGATCGGCGGCGAGCCCTCGGCGCGCACCTTCCTCGGGTACCGGCTGCCCTTGACCGGCCAGTACGGGCACCCGTTCTCCGGATGGTCCACGCAACTGATGGCCATGAGGGCCTCGAAGCCGTTGTCGTAGCGACCGTCGGTGCGCCGCCCGTTGCTCTCGTCGGCCAACTGCAGCAGCTTCGTGCCGTCGCCGCGGAAGGCGTCCGTCAGCGCCTGGCGCAGCCGCGGCCAGGTGGCGGTCGAGTACATGGAGTAGTCGACGGCGGCCCGTACGACGGCCTCGCTGACCGGCCTGTCGTCGTGCCCGTTGCGCAGCGGCGACCGGTCGGCCCCCTCGTAGAGCCGCTCGAGCCGCTTGGCGGCGGCCTTGACCGTGTGCGTGCCGAACGGGCAGTCGCCGGCCGTGAAGCAGTCCTTCAGGAACGACTCCGTCGCCACCCGGAAGCCCGCGTCCTGGTCGGCGGCGAAGTCGGAGGCGTCCTGGGCGGGGTCCTCGGCGCCGTCCAGCACCATCGCGCGCACCCGCTTCGGGAACTGGTCGGCGTAGATGGAGCCCAGGTAGGTGCCGTAGGAGAAACCCAGGTACGTCAGCCGCTGGTCGCCGAGCGCGGCCCGCATGACGTCCATGTCGCGGGCCGCGTCCACGGTGCCGACATGAGCCAGCAGCCGCTTGCCCGAGTTCTTCGCGCAGGATTTCGCGAACCGCTTGTCCCAGTCCTCGGCCTTCCGTACTTCGGCCTTCGTGTCGGGGGTCGGGTCGAGCGCGAAGTAGGCGTCGAGATCGGCGGTGTCGAGACAACGCACCGGCGACGACTCGCCGACCCCGCGCGGGTCGAAGCTGACGACGTCGAAACGCGCCCTGACGGCGGGGGAGACGATGTCCTTGCTCGCCTTCATGGCGGCCACGCCGGACCCGCCGGGGCCGCCGAAATTCAGCACGATCGAGCCGATCTTCGGCCCCGTGGCGGGCAGCCGGACCATGCTGATCCCGATCTGCTCGTCGGCGGGCTTCCCGTAGTCGAGCGGCACCGTCAGTTTCGCGCAGTCGTACCCGTCGCCACATTCCGACCAGGCCGGACGCTGGTCGTAGAAGGAGTCGAGACGGCCCGGCGCGGCGGCGGACGCCGTCCCGGCCAGGGCGGGGACGGCCATCAGGGCGGCGAGGACGGGAGAAAGGACTTTGCTCAGTCGGCGCATGGGAGAACAATGGTTGGCGACAGTTTCGGCATTCTTTATAGGCGCTGTGCCGCAACCATGGCAAACCGCAAAAGATCCATCGCACGAAATGTCTCCGCGACAGACGGGCGCAGCCCCGGGTACGCCGTCCCGGAGCCGCCTGGGTAAATCTATTCGGCGGAAATGCGCGCGGGTAAAGAATGTCAGCCCGAGACGCGCCTGCGCACCTCGTCGGCCAGCCGGTCGAGCGAGCGCTCCAGCAGCGCGCGCACCTCGCCGGCCCGGCTGCCCGGCTCGGTCTCGTCGAGCAGGCTCAGGTGCACCGTCACCTCGCTGAGGCCGCCGGCTGAGTCGGACACCTGCAGCCACCCCGCGTAACCGGGATGGTCGCGCCCGCCCCACTCCACCCGGAGCTGCTCCTCCGAGGCGCGGAACAGCCCCTCGTGCCGGCCCGCGCCGGGCACCAGCGAGCCGTCGGCCTCGATCGTGCCGGGCCCGCTGCCGTGCACCGACAACCCGCGCGGCAGCCACCGGTCCATGATCTCGACGTCGGACGCGACCCCGAAGACCACCATGCTCTCCGCCGGCATCCCGCGGGTCGCCTCGAACTCCGCCATACCGTCCCCCAGTGCCCCCCGAGTTCCAATTCCAGCGCCGTACCCCTGTGATCTGGTCGCAAACAGCGGTCGTCACGGAGGTGTCTCCCGCTACCGTTGCGTGCGCGGGTAGTCGAGCGGTGAGGGGAGAGGGGCGATGGCGGAGCCGCCACGGGTGCCGCCGGAGATGTTCCGGTTCACCACCACCGAGCGGGCAGACCTGCACACCGCGGTCCTGTACGCCTTCGGCGAGGCCAACGAGCGGCTCGAGACCGCCCTGACCGTCGAAGAGGTGCGCGAGCGGCTGCGCACGGTGGGCTGGTACGCGCCGGTCGGCGAGCAGGACCTGGCCGCGACGCTCAAACAGCTCGCGGGCTGGGGCCTGCTCGACGTGATCTTCAACCACGCCGGCAGCTTCGCCACCGCCGAGGAGTACGAGCGCAAGAACCTCCAGTACTCCCTGACCAGGCGCGGCGAGGCCGCCTTCGCCGGCGTGCAGCACGCCATGGGGATGCTGGCCTCGGCCGGCGCGCTGCAGACGGCCGTGCTCGACGCCATCGCCGACCGGCTGGGCGAGCTGGAGGAGCTGCTGCGCGACCCCGACCCCGGGCGCAACCGGCGGATCTTCACCAGCCTCCAGGAGCTGGAGGGGCACCTCGACGGCCTGCGCGGCAACACCAAGCAGTTCAACGGCGAGCTGCAGCGGCTGCTCCGGGTCGAAGGCGCCGACCTGGCCACGTTCCACGAGGTCAAGGCCGCCACGGTGGCCTACCTCCAGGAGTTCGTGACCAACCTGGAGCAGCGCGGCGACACCATCGCCACCGCGCTGCGGGCGCTCGCGCGGCACGGCGTCAGCGTGCTGCACGCCCGCGCGCTCGACGGGGCCGACCTGCCGAAGGTGCCCGGAACCGACCACGCCACCGCGTGGCTGGCGGTGCGGGCGGCGCGCTGGGAGGGGCTGCGCGCCTGGTTCGCCCCGGGAGACGAGCCCGGCGTGCCTCGGGTGCGGCAGCTCCACGACGTGGCGCGGCGGGCCATCGTGTCACTGCTGCAGGTGCTCGACCGGATCACCGACTCGCGCCGCCGCTCCTCCAGCGCCGCCGCCGACTTCCGCACGCTGGCCCGCTGGTTCGCCACCGCGCCCGGCGAGGACGACGCGCACCGGCTGTGGGAGGCGGCGTTCGGGCTCGGCCCGGCCAGGCACGCCCACCTCGGGCACGCCGACGCCGAGCTGATCCCGGCCGGGGTGCCGTGGGCGCAGGCCCAACCGGTCGAGGTGTCGGCCCTGCTGCGCTCACGGGGACGCACGGAACGCATGGGACGCACGGGGAAGGTGCGCGACGTGGCCGCCGTCCGCGCCGAGCGCCGGGCGCGGGCCGAGAAGGAGCGGGCCGAACTGGAGGCCGCGTGGACGGCCCTGGCCACGACGGGCGCGCTGCGGCTGTCGCAACTCGGCAAGCTCGACCACGACACGTTCGGCCGGCTGCTCGACCTGCTCGGACGGGCCCTGGCCGAACGGCCCGACTCCACCGGCTTCCGGCGGGCGGTCACCTCCGACGGCAGGGTGGAGATCGTGCTGCGCGCGCCCGACGACGGTGCCGTGGCGGTGCTGCGCACGTCCGAGGGCTGGTTCCGGGGGCCCGACTACCTCATCGACGTGCGCGCCCTGGGCGAGGCGCGGGACCACGGGCGGGCGGCGGGCGCATGAGCAGCCTGGCCAACCAGCTCGTCAGGGCCGAGAAGGAGGAGATCGCGCGGGCCGTCCGGACCTTGCTCGGCCGGCCCCTAGTGTCCCTGCACGACGACCCCGCCGCCTTCGACCTGATCAGGAAGCGGCGGCAACCGCTGATCCAGTGGTTCGACTACTTCTGCGGCTGGCGGCTGGTCGTGGAGCCACGCCAGGGCTACGCCCGGCTGGTCAAGATCGGCTCGACGCCGGGCGCGACCCGGCCCGCCCGGCGTCGCCGCACCACCCGCGCGCCGTTCGACCGCCGCCGCTACACGCTGCTGTGCCTGTGCGCGGCCGAACTGCTCACCTCCCCGGTCACCACGATCGGGATGCTGGCCCAGCGGGTGGTGCAGGCCGCCGCCGTCGAGCCGGACGTGCCCGCGTTCGACCCGGTCAGGAACGACGAGCGGGCCGCCTTCGTGGACGCGCTCAGGCTGCTCGAACACTACGGCGCGCTCGTCGCCATGGACGGCGCCACCGACGCCTACCTGGCCGACGAGGACGCCAAGGTGCTCTACCGGGTGGACACCACCAGGGTGATCCGGCTGCTGGCCGCCCCCGTGCCACCGTCCAGGGTGGCCGCCGCGCTGCCCGGCCACGACGCCTGGCAGGACACGGCGGCCGATCCCGACGGCGCGCGGGGCGTGCCGGCGGCGCTGACCACCGAGGCCAGGTACGGCGGCGACGAGCCCACCGAGACCCAGCGCAACCTGTGGGCCCGCCACTCCCTCATCCGCCGCCTGCTCGACGAGCCCGTCGTCTACCGCGACGAGCTCACCCCCGCCCAGTCCGCCTACGCCGCCTCGCTCACCGGCCGCCAGATCCTGCGCAGGGCCGCCGAGGAGGCCGGGTTCGTGCTGGAGGAGCGGGCCGAGGGCTTCCTGCTCGTCGATCCCGACGCCATCGCCACCGACGTCAGGTTCCCCGACGACGGCGGCCACGCCAAGGTGGCCGCCCTGCTCCTGCTCGACCTGCTGGTCACCGCGGGCCCGGTCACCGCCGGCCGGCTCGACGCCGAGGCCGCCGGGCTGCTGCGGCGCTTCCCGCAGTGGGCCAAGGCGTACCAGTCCGACGGCGGCGGGCCGCGGCTGGCCGCCGACGCGCTGGAGGTGCTCACGCTGTTCGGGCTGGCCCGCCGCAGCGGTGACCGGATCGCCGCCCTGCCCGCCGCGGCCCGCTACCGCGTCGATCGCGCCGTACAGGAGGATTCGTGACAGTCACCGAGCTCGCAGCCCCGCGCGGCGCGCAGGGGGTGGAGGCCCGCTGGATCCCCGTCCGCGCGGGGATCCTGAACGTCTGGCGCTACTACGACGAGGTGTTCGAGTTCCACCGGGGCCGGCTGCTGCTGCGCGGGCCCAACGGCAGCGGCAAGTCCAAGGTGCTGGAGCTGCTGCTCCCGTACGTGCTCGACGCCAGCCTCAAGCCGAGCAGGCTGTCCACGTTCGGCGGCACCGAGCGCACCATGCACTGGAACCTCATGGGCGACGGCGCCTCCGGCGCCACCCGGGTCGGCTACGTGTGGCTGGAGTTCCGGCACGCCGACGGCCGCTGGTTCACCTGCGGCGCCCGGCTGCAGGCCACCGTGCACACCAAGAACGTCACCGCCGCCTACTTCACCACCGACGCCCGCGTCGACACCCCCGACGGCGTCCGGCTCACCGGTGACGGCGGGCAGCCGCTGACCAAGGCGCAGCTCGTGGAGGAACTCGGCCCGTCCGGGACGGTTCACGAGTCGGCCGACTCCTACCGGGCCGTCGTGCGCCAGACGCTCTACCGGGCGTTGAACGAGCAGCGCTACGACTCGCTGCTGACCGCGCTGCGCCAGCTTCGCACGCCCAAGCTGTCCGAACGGCTCGACCCCGGCCTGCTGTCGGAGCTGCTGTCGAGCGCGCTGCCGCCGCTGGGGGAGGGGGAGATCCACGAGATCGCGGAGGGGTTCGAGCGGCTCGACCGGCAGCGCGAGGAGCTGCGGCTGCTCGACCGCGACGTGGAGGAGGCCGAGCGGCTCGCCGGCTGCCAGCGCGGCTACGCCCGGCGCGTGCTGCGGGCCGCCGCCGCGGCGGTGACCTCGGCCGGGTACACGCTGGAGTCGCTGGCCGCCGAGGTCAAGGCCAAGCGGGAGGCACTGAAGGAGGCCGAGCACGAGCTCGACGCGACCACCGCGCGGCTGGGGGAGGAGGAGGCGCAGGAGCTGGCCCTCGCCGCGCAGATCGACGGGCTCAAGGAGAGCGGGGCCTACCAGGCGGGCGGCGACCTGCACCGGCTGCGCACCGAGGCGCAGGCCGCGCACGAGGCCGCGGCCCGGCTGCGCGACCAGGCGGCGGAGTCGGCGCGGGCGGTGACGGCCAAGCAGGAGGTGTCGGCCCACGCCGCCGCCTCAGCCCGTACGGCGGCGGCGCTCGCCGACCGCGCCCGCGCGGAGGCCCGCCACGCCGCCGAACGCGCCGGCCTGCTCACCGTCCACGAGGAGACGGAACGCGCCGGCCGGCCCGTCCCGCACGACGGGACGGAGGGGCCGGACAGCGAGGCGGCCGTGCACCGGGCGCGGGAGCTGCTGCGCGCCGCCGTCACCAGCCGCTCCGCCCAGATCAGGGAGGTACGGGCGGGCGCGATCCAGCACGAGGAGGCGATCAACCGCCGTACCGCCGCCGAGCACGATCGCGACCGGGCCCGCGACGACCTCGCCACCGCCCAGGAGGCCCACGAGCGGGCCGGCCGCCTGCGCGACGACCGGGCCCGCGACCTGGCGGCCGGGCTGGCCGACTGGGCGGGCGGCTGCACCCAGCTCCAGCTCGACCCCGGCACCCTCGCCGGGCTGGCCGACGACTTCGAACAGGCCGACGAACTGGTCGCCACGGCCCGCACGATGGCCGCCGTCGAACTGGCCGCCCGCGAGCAGCACCTCAGCGCCCGGCGCGAGGGGCTCACCGCCGAGCGGGCCGAGCTGGCGCGCGAGCGCGAGAGCCTCAACGACCGGACCGTGCTGGAGCCGCCCGTCCCGCACACCCGCGGCGCCGCCGCCAGGGCCGGACGGCCGGGCGTCCCGCTGTGGCGGGCCGTCGCCTTCCGGTCCGGGCTCGACCCCGTCGCCCAGGCCGGGGTGGAGGCGGCGCTCGAGGCGTCGGGGCTGCTCGACCTGTGGCTGCGGCCCGACGGAGGGTTCGACCCCGGGGAGCACGACGCGTTCGCCGTGGCCGCGCTGTCCAAGCCCGCCCCCGGCTACAGCCTGGCGCACGTGCTGGTCACCGAGGCCGAGTCCCCGGTGCCCGCCGATCCGGTGCTGGCCGGCATCGCGTTCGCGCCGACCGCGATCGGGGTCGACCACCCGGCGGTCGTCGGCGCCGACGGCACCTGGCGGCTGGGTCCCGCGGCCGGGCGGTGGGTCAAGCCGGAGCCCTCGTACGTCGGCGCCACCGCCCGCGAGCGCGCCCGCCGCCGCCGCGTCGCCGAGCTGGACGACCGGCTCGGCGAGCTGGCCGGGCGGATCGCCGAGTGCGACCACCTGCTGGCCGTGGTGGACCGCGAGCGCGACACGCTGACCGCCGAGCTGCGGCGCAGGCCCGACCGCAGGCCGTACGCCGAGGCGGTCCAGGCCCACGACGAGGCCGTGCAGCGGGTGGCGCTGATGGAGGACCAGCTCAGGGCGTACGAGGGGCGGCTGCACGAGCGCGAGCGGGACGTCACCAGGTCGCTGCGTCACCTCACCGAACTGGCCGCCCGGCACGCCCTGCCCACCGCGCAGCCCGCGCTCGACAACCTGGAGCGGGCGCTGCGCACCGCCGAGACGACCGGCACCGTCTGGCACGACCGCCGCGCCGACGCGCGTGCCGCCGCCGAACGCGCCGGCCTGTCGGCCGAGACCGCCGCCGAGTACGAGCAGCTCGCCGTCGAGGCCGTCGAGCGCGCCGAGGAGGCGGCCGGCGCGGCCGTGGCGCTGGCGGAGCGGCTGGCGGCGATCGAGTCGACGGTCGGCGCCGAGCACCTGCGCGTCCTCGACCGGCTGCAGCACGCCCAGCACGCCTACCAGGCGTGCCGCCGCCTGATCAAGTCCGTCAACGACGGCCTGGCGCGGCTCAACGCCCGGCTCGGCCGGCTCAGGGGCGAGCTCGGCACCGCCGAGGACAAGCACGCGCAGGCCGGACGGGCGCGCGACGAGGTGTCCGACCGCTTCCGCCGCCTGGCCGCCGGGCACCTGCCGGTGGACGCGAAGGTGCCGCTCACGCTGGCCCCCGAGTCCGGGGTGCGGGCCGTGCTGGAGGCGGCCAGGGCAGCGGCCGAGCAGCTCGCGTCGGTGCCGTACGAGCACAAGAACGTCAGGGAGGCCGAGGCGCGGCTGCAGGACGCCTTCCACCACGCCAGGGAGGTGCTGGCCGACCGGGCCGACCTGGAGCTGGCGCCGGACGACGACGTGCAGGTGCTCACCGCCACCGTCAACGGCGTGCGGGCGGGCGCGGCGGCGCTCAGCGAGGCGCTGCGCAAGGAGCGCGACGAGCGGCGCTCCGACATCACCGAGGCCGAACGCGACCTGTTCGACCGCACCCTGGCCGGCGACACGCGGCGGCACCTGGCCGACCGCATCAGGCAGGCGACGGCCCTGGTGGAGGGCATGAACCAGCGCCTCGAACGGGTCCGCACGGCCTCCCGGGTGGCGGTGCGGCTGGTGTGGCAGGTCGATCCCACCCAGTCGGCCGGCACCCGCGCCGCCCGCGACCTGCTGCTGCGCGACCCCGCCGGGCTGTCGGAGGCCGACAAGGAGGCGCTGTACGTCTTCTTCCGGGACCGTGTGGAGGAGGCCAGGGCCGACAACTCCTCGGCGAGCTGGGAGGACCAGCTCATGAAGGTGCTCGACTACACGGCCTGGCACCGGTTCGTGGTCAAGCTCGACCGGGGCGACGGGCACGGCTGGCAGGACCTGACCAGGAAGCTGCACGGGGCGCTGTCGGGCGGGGAGAAGGCGATCGCGCTGCACCTGCCGCTGTTCGCCGCCGTGGCGGCGCACTACCGGACCGATCCGGGGTGCCCGCGCTTCATCCTGCTCGACGAGGTGTTCGTGGGGGTGGACCGGACGAACCGAGGGCAGGTGTTCGACCTGCTGGTCGATCTGGGGCTGGACCTGGTGCTGACGTCCGACCACGAGTGGTGCGAGTACCGCGAGCTGGACGGGATCGCGATCCACCAGCTCATCACCGGGGACGGCGACGACGCGGTGACCACGGCCCGCTTCGTGTGGAACGGCTACCGGACGGTGCCCACCGAATGACCGGCGGCGACCACGACCACGCCCCGGCCGCGCCGACGCCGGGGCCGCCGCGGACCGGGGCTCCGGCGCGGGTGCCGGAGCGGTTGTGGGCGGCGGAGCTGCGGCCGGTGTGGGCGGCGGTGCACGCGCGGTGCTGCTCAGGCCGGCCGGTCAGCCGGGTCAGGGTGCGCGGGCTGGCGCAGGCGCAGCAGGCCGCCGTGGCCGACCTGCTCGGCCTCGACCGCTACCCGGGCCCGGCCGTCACGATCGAGGTGGCCCGGCTCGACGCCGCGCTGGGCGGCGGCCTGGACGCGCGCACCGTCGCCGAGGCGGTGATCGGCCCGATCGACGACCGGGGGCGCAGGCGGGCCGAGCGCAGCCGGGACCGGGACGCGCTGCTCGGCTGGTTCGCCGCCCACCCGGTGGTCACGGCCCAGCCGGCGCTGCTGACGCTGTCCGCCGCGCGTGCCGGTCGCGACCTCATGGAGCGGGCGCTCGGCGTGCTGGCCGCGCTGCCCGCCTCGGGTCGGCCGCTGCCGGAGGTGGCCGCCCGCCTGACCGGCGACCCGCACGCCCTCGACGACGGCACGCGGCTGTCGTCCCTGGTGCTCAAGGCCCTGTCCCTGCTGTACGACGTGCCGCCGCCCGAGGACGCCGAGGCGCGGCGCGCGTTGTGGGCGCGGGCGGGCGTGGCCTGTGACGCGCTGTCCACCACGGTGCTGGTCGCCGGGTTACGTCCCGCCGGGGACGGCATCCTGGCCAGGGTGTTGCGGGCCTGGGACGGCGAGCCGAGCGTGATCACCCTGGCCCAGCTCCGGGACGTGCGCGCGCTGGAGCCGGCGGAGCGGACCGTGTGGGTGGTGGAGAACCCGACGGTGCTGGCGCTGGCCAGGCGGCGGTTCGGCACGACGCAGGGCCCGCCGATGGTGTGCACCTCGGGCTGGCCCAACAGCGCCGCCGTCCGCCTGCTGCGCGCGCTCGCCGCGGCCGGGGCGGAGCTGCGCTGCCACGGCGACTTCGACGGGGCGGGGCTGCGGATCGCCGCGTACACGATGGCCAAGACCGGCGCGTTGCCGTGGCGCATGTCGAGCGCCGACTACCTGGGGGCGCTGGCGGACCGCCCGCCGCCCGGCCCGGCCCTCGGGCCGGTGAGCGACGCGCCCTGGGACGCGGGGCTGGCTCCCGCGATGCGCGCCCACGGGGTGGCGGTGCCGGAGGAGCTCGTGGCGGAACGGCTGTTCGACGACCTGTGAGCGCCGTTCGTCCGGCATTGCTGAATCGTTTTTACAAATACCACGGTAAACGGGAAAATCTACCCGGACGCCCGTGGATTGACGAGGTATTGACACCCAACATGCGCCCGTTTTACGTTCTGGGCACCTTAAAACGTTTTGCCAAAACGTTGCCGGAGGGCGCATGCGTGAATCACCTCCCATCCTTTCACTACGCAACGTCAGCAAGTCTTTCGGCGCCGTCCACGCACTCACGGACGTGCGGCTGGACCTGCGGGCCGGTGAGGTCCACGGGCTGGTCGGCGAGAACGGCGCCGGCAAGTCGACCTTGGTGAAGATCCTCGCCGGCGCCCACCCGGCGGACGCGGGCACGTTGACCGTCGACGGGAAGGAGCTGAGGCCGTCCGGCCCCGCGGACGCCCGCGCCGCCGGCATCGCGGTCATCTACCAGGAGCCGACGCTTTTCCCCGACCTGTCCGTGGCCGAGAACATCTTCATGAGCCGCCAGCCCCTGCGCTCGCTGCGCCGCATCGACGCCGGGGCCATGCGCGCGGCCACGGCCGGCCTGTTCGCCCGGCTCGGCATCCACCTCGACCCCGGACGTCCCGCGCGCGGGCTGTCCATCGCCGACCAGCAACTCGTGGAGATCGCGAAGGCGCTGGCGTTCGACGCGCGGGTACTGATCATGGACGAGCCGACCGCGGCGCTGTCGGGGGTCGAGGTCGAGCGACTGTTCTCGGTGGTGGCCTCGCTGCGCGAGTCGGGCGCGGCCGTGCTGTTCATCTCCCACCGGTTCGACGAGATCTTCGCGCTGTGCCGGCGGGTCACCGTCATGCGGGACGGCCGCTGGGTCTCCACCGACCCCGCCGCCGGGCTCACGGTGGACGACCTCGTCCGCCGCATGGTCGGCCGCGAGGTGTCCTCCCTGTATCCCAAGACCGAGACGGCTCCCGGCGAACCCCTGCTGGAGGTCCGCGGGCTGACCCGGCACGGCGTGTTCGACGACGTCTCCTTCACGGTGCGCGGCGGCGAGATCGTCGCCCTGGCGGGGCTGGTCGGGGCCGGGCGGAGCGAGGTGGCCCGCGCGGTGTTCGGCGTCGACCGCTACGACGCGGGCGAGGTCCTGGCCGGCGGCGGCCGGCTGCCCAAGGGGGACACGGCCGCGGCCATCGCCGCCGGGCTGGCCCTCGTCCCGGAGGACCGCCGCCAGCAGGGCCTGGTGATGGAGCTGTCGGTGGAGCGCAACGCCACCCTCACCCGGCGCTGGTCGCTGAGCAGGCTCGGACTGCTGCTCGGCGGCGGCGAACGGGCGGCGGCCCGCGAGTGGAGCGAGCGGCTGCGGGTCAAGGCCGCCCGGCTGAGCGACCCCGTCGCCACGTTGTCCGGCGGCAACCAGCAGAAGGTCGTCCTGGCCAAGTGGCTCTCGACCGGGCCGAAGGTGCTCATCGTGGACGAGCCCACGCGCGGCATCGACGTGGGCACCAAGGCCGAGGTGCACCGGCTGCTGTCGGAGCTGGCCGGGCAGGGCGTCGCGGTGCTGATGATCTCCAGCGAGCTGCCCGAGGTGCTCGGCATGGCCGATCGGGTGCTGGTGATGCACGAGGGCCGGCTGGTCGCCGACCTCCCGCGCACGCGCGCCGACGAGCAGTCGGTGCTGCTCGCCGCCACCGGCCAGGGCGGTGCCGGATGACGGCGGCCGGCGTGCTCGGCGGGGAGCGGGAGGGCGCCCGCCTGGTCCAGCGCGTCCTGGTGGTCAGGGAGCTGGGCATCGTCCTGGCGCTGGTGCTGCTCGTCGGGGTGACGGTGCTGGTCAACCCGCGCTTCCTGACCGCCCAGGGCGTCAAGGACCTGCTGCTCGGCTCGACCATCCTGGCCGTGCTCGCGGTCGGCCAGAGCGTCGTGGTCATCACCCGCAACGTGGACCTGTCGGTGGGCTCGGTGCTCGGCCTGTCGGCGTTCGCGACGGGCAGCCTGCTCGTGGCCAACCCCGGCCTGCCCGTCCCGGTCGCGCTCGCGGCCGGCGTGCTGCTCGGCGCCGTCTGCGGGGCGGTGAACGGCGCGCTGATCGCCGCCGCCCGCGTCCCCGCCCTCGTCGTCACCCTCGGCACCCTGTACGTCTTCCGCGGCCTCGACTACACCTGGGCCACGGGCCGGCAGATCAACGCCGCCGACATGCCGCCCGGGTTCCTGCGGATGGGCGGCGCGACCGTGGCGGGCGTGCCCGTGCTCGCGCTGTTCGCCGTGGTGGTGCTGGTCGCCGCCGGCTACTACCTGCGCTCCTACCGCAGCGGGCGTGAACTGTACGCGATCGGCTCCAGTCCCGCCGCCGCCCGCCTGGCCGGCATCCCCGTCGGCCGGCGGGTGTTCGCCGCGTTCGTCGCCAGCGGCGCGCTGGCGGGCCTGGCCGGCGTCCTGTACGCGGCCCGCTTCGGCACCCTCGACGCCAACGCCGGCAACGGCTTCGAGCTGAACGTGGTGGCGGCCGTCGTGGTCGGCGGCGTGGCGATCTTCGGCGGCAGCGGCTCGGTGTACGGTGCCGCGCTCGGCGCGGTGCTGCTCACCACGATCAGCAGCGCGCTGCCGGTGCTCGGGGTCAGCCCGTTCTGGCAGCGGGCCGCCGTCGGCGCGCTCATCCTGGCCGCGATCGGCCTCGACCGGGCGCTGTCGGCGCGGCTGGCCCGCTCACTGAGAGGAAGGAAGGGCCATGGCTGAGCGGATCTCGCGCCTGCGCTCGCTCGTCGGCTCCTGGGACGCCGCCCTGCTCGTGGCCCTGGTCCTGGTCGTCGCGGTCGGCGCGGTCACCGTCGAGGGCGTGGCCAGCCCGCGCTTCTGGCGGTTCGTCACGCTGGAGGTCATCCCGATCGCGCTCATCGCGCTGCCCATGACGCTGGTCATCGTCACCGGCGAGATCGACCTGTCGGTGGCCAGCGTCCTCGGCCTGACCTGCACGGTCATGGGGCAGCTCTGGCTGTGGGGCGTCACGTCGCTGCCCGTGCTCGTCGTCGCCGGGCTGCTGCTGGGCGCCCTGCTCGGCGCGGTCAACGGACTGTTCGTGACCGTGTTCGGGCTGCCGTCGCTGGCCGTCACGATCGGCACGCTCGCCCTCTACCGCGGGCTGGCGTACGTCGTGCTGGGCGACCGCGCGGTGGCCGACTACCCGCCGCAGTGGACGGCGGGCGCGATCGGCGCGATCCCCGGCCTGACCATCCCCTGGGCGATCATCGTGGTCGTGGTGCTCGCCGTGGCGTTCGGGATCGTCCTGCACGCCACCCCGATCGGCCGCGGCCTGTACGCCATGGGCAACAACGCCGAGGCCGCCCGCTTCGCCGGGATCTCCGTCGTCCGGACGAAGTTCTGGCTGTTCGTCGCCACCGGGGCCATGTCGGCGCTGGCCGGCGTCTTCTGGACGCTGCGCTACGCCAGCGCCCGCGCCGACAACGGCAGCGGACTCGAACTCGCGGTGGTGGCCGCCGTGCTGCTGGGCGGCGTGTCCATCTTCGGCGGCCGGGGCGGCCTGATCGGCGTCATCGCCGCGGTCGTGCTGCTCGGCACGCTGCGCAACGCCCTGCAACTGGCCTACGTCCCGGCCAACACCCTCACCATCATCACCGGATCCCTGCTCATCGTCTCCGTCGTGGGACCCAACGTCGCCGGCCTGCTCCGCGAGCGGCTACGTCGCCGGCGACCCGCCGCCACCCCCGTCACCCAGGCCGAGTGATCAGCCGCAGGGCACGAAAGGACACATCATGGGAGCCAGAAACCGGGTCATCGTTCTCGCGGCGCTCGCCGCGCTCAGCCTCGCCGTCACCGGTTGCGCGAGCCAGGAGCCGGCCGCCACCGAGCCCGCCCCCGCAGGCTCAGGAGGCGCGGCGGCGACGATCAAGGAAGGGCTGAAGGTCGCCTTCCTCCCCAAGCAGGTCAACAACCCGTACTTCGACGCTTCCGACAACAAGGGCGGCAAGGTCGCGGTCGAGGAGTTCAAGGGCGTCTACAGCCAGACCGGCCCGTCGGAGGCCAGCCCGTCGGCGCAGGTCAGCTACATCAACACGCTGTCGCAGCAGGGCACCGACGTGATCGTGGTCTCGGCCAACGACAAGGACGCCATCTGCGGGGCGCTCCAGGAGGCCCGCACCGCCGGAGCCAAGATCGTCACCTACGACTCCGACACGAACCCGGCCTGCCGCGACGCCTTCATCAACCAGGCCAGCCCCGAGGGCATCGCGGCCTCCCAGATCAAGCTCATCTCCGAGGCCGTCGGCCCGGACGGCGGCGAGATCGCGATCCTGTCGGCGACGGCGAACGCGACGAACCAGAACGCCTGGATCGAGATGATGAAGACCGAGCTGGCCAAGCCGGAGAACGCCAAGCTGAAGCTGGTCACCACCGTCTACGGCGACGACGACGACCAGAAGTCCTTCCAGGAGACCCAGGGCCTGATGGCGAAGTACCCGAACCTGAAGGGCGTCATCTCGCCCACCACGGTCGGCGTCGCCGCCGCGGCCCGCTACCTGTCCACCTCGGAGTACAAGGGCAAGGTGCAGCTCACCGGCCTCGGCACGCCGAACCAGATGCGCGAGTACGTCAAGGACGGCACGGTCAGGTCGTTCGCCCTGTGGAACCCGTCCGACCTCGGCTACCTGGCCGCCTACACCGGTGGCGCGCTGGCCTCCGGGATGATCAGCGGCAAGGAGGGCGACACGTTCACCGCCGGCAAGCTCGGCGAGTACACCGTCGGCAAGGACGGCGCGGTGCTGCTCGGCGACCCGTTCGTGTTCACCAAGGACAACGTGGACGACTTCGACTTCTGACGCCAGGCAGGCGCGGCCCCGCTCCGGGCTCAGACCTGGTGCGCCCAGGGCGGGTCCGCGCCCCTGACCGAGCAGGTACGCGCCGCCACCCTGGCCGCGTACCCGGCCGCCGTCACCACCGTGTCCAGGTCGAGCCCGTCGAGCCGGCCGCCGAGCAGGCCCGCGGCCTCCAGGCCGTGCAGCAGCCCGGCGGTGAACGCGTCGCCCGCGCCCACCGTGTCCACGACCGGCACGCGGGGCGCGGCGATCGTGGCCCGCTCGCCGTCCAGCGACACCAGCGCGCCCGCCGCGCCCAGCGTGACGACGACGAGCCGGGCGCCCGCGGCGTGCCAGACGTCGCAGGCCCGCTCCGGCGGCACGCCGGGCAGCAGGAAGGCGAGGTCGTCGTCGCTGAGCCTGAGGATGTCGGCGAACTCGCACCACCGCTCCACCTGGTAGTCGTGCCGCGCGGCCAGGCTGGGGCGCACGTTGGGGTCGATCGAGACCGTGGCCCGCGCCGCCGCCGCCCTGGCGAACTCCTCCACCGCCGACCGTCCCGGCTGCCTGACCAGCGCGAGCGAGCCGGTGTGCAGGCAGGAGGCGGGGCCCAGCCGGTCGGGGGTCAGCTCGCCGGGGGTCCAGCGCCAGTCGGCCGTGCCCGTGGCGTAGAAGGTGTACTCGGCCCGGCCGCGCTCGTCGAGGGCGGCGACCGCGAGCGTGCTCGGCTCGCCGGCCCGCACGCAGGCGCTCAGGTCCACCCCCGACGAGGACAGGTGGTGGCGGAACATCGTGCCGAAGACGTCGTGCGACAGGCGGCCGAGGAAGCGGGCCGGCGTGCCCAGCCGGGCCAGCGCCACCGCCGTGTTGGCGGGGCCGCCGCCGGGATGCGCCCGCAGCTCCATGGCGGTGCCGGCGGCCGTGCGCCCCGTCGCGGGGGGCTCCCAGCGGGTGAAGGCGTCGGCGACGCACTCGCCCAGGACAGCGATCATCGGGCCAGCCTCTCGGACGGCGGGATGCCGACGGGTGACGGCAGGGGTGACGGCAGGGGGGGCATTGACGTTTCCCGGATCGGAGCCCATCATCGCAGCACGGCCGATGTCAACGTTGGCATATGTCAACGATGACATCGAATCCCCCCTGATAGGAACCGCCATGAACGCGAAGCTTCCGGCCGGACTCCTCGTCACCGCACTCCTGATCACCGGCTGCGCCGGCACCGGGCAGGACGCCGCGCCCGCCGCCCCCAAGGTCGGGCTGATCACCAAGACCGAGACGAACCCGTTCTTCGTCAAGATGAGAGAGGGCGCGCAGCGGGCGGCCCAGGCCGGCGGCCTGGAGCTGATGAGCGCCGCGGGCAAGTTCGACGGCGACAACGCCGCCCAGATCACCGCCATCGAGAACATGGTCGCCGCCGGGGTGAAGGGCATCCTCATCACCCCGAGCGACACCAGGGCCATCGTCCCCGCGATCAAGAAGGCGCGTGACGCGGGCGTGCTCGTCATCGCCCTCGACACCCCCACGGAGCCGCAGGAGGCCACCGACGCGCTGTTGGCCACCGACAACTTCAAGGCCGGCGAGCTGATCGGCCGCTACGCCAAAGCCGCCCTGGCCGGCCGGCCCGCCAGAATCGCCACGCTGGACCTGGCCCCCGGCATCACGGTCGGGCAGCTCAGGCACGACGGCTTCCTGAAGGGGTTCGGCGTCCAGGAGGGCGACCCGTCCGTCGTGTGCTCCCAGGACACCCGCGGCGACCAGGCCAAGGGCCAGACCGCGATGGAGAACTGCCTGCAGAAGGACCCCGGCGTCAACCTCGTCTACACCATCAACGAGCCCGCCGCGCTCGGGGCGTACACGGCGCTCAAGGCCAAGGGCAGGGAGAAGGACGTGCTGATCGTCTCCGTGGACGGCGGCTGCGCCGGCGTCAGGGCCGTGCAGGCCGGGCAGATCGCGGCCACCAGCCAGCAGTACCCGCTCAAGATGGCCGAGGACGGCGTCAAGGCCGTGGCCGCCTTCGCGAAGAACGGGCAGAAGGCCGCCGGATACACCGACACCGGCGTCACGCTCGTCACCGACCGGCCCGTCTCCGGCGTCGAGGCCGAGGACGCCGCCTTCGGCCTGGCCAACTGCTGGGGCTGAGGATGGCCGCGCTCGAAGCCTCGCTGCCGCGCCGCCTGGCCGGCGCCCCAATCGCCGGACCGCTGGCCGCGCTCCTGCTGGCCTGCCTGTTCTTCGGCCTCAACAGCGGCCAGTTCTTCACCGGGCCCAACTTCTCCCTGATCATCCAGCAGGTCATGGTGGTCGGCACGCTGGCCATCGGGCAGACCCTGATCATCCTGACCGCGGGCATCGACCTCGCCTGCGGGGCCATCATGGCGTTCGGCGGGATCGTGATGACCAGGCTGGCCGTGGACTCCGGCCTGCCGCCGCTGCTCGCCCTGGCCGCCGGGCTCGCCGTGTGCGCCGCGTTCGGGCTGGTCAACGGGCTGCTGGTGACGCGGATCGCGTTGCCGCCGTTCATCGTGACGCTCGGCATGCTGAACGTGGTCTTCGCCCTGACGCACATCTACTCGCAGGAGCGCACGGTCACCGGCCTGCCCGCGACGCTCACCTTCCTCGGGCAGACCTTCCGCCTCGGGCAGACGAACGTCACCTACGGCTCGCTGCTGACGATCCTGCTGTTCCTGCTGTTCGCGTACCTGCTCGGCTCGACCGCGTGGGGCCGCCACGTGTACGCCCTCGGCAACAACCCCGAGGTGGCCCGCCTGAGCGGCATCAGGACCGGCCGGCTGACCGTCGGCGTCTACACCCTGGCAGGTCTCGTCTACGGCGTCGCCGCCCTGCTCCTGGTCTCCCGCACCGGCGTCGGCGACCCGCAGGCCGGCCAGACCGACAACCTCGACAGCATCACCGCCGTCGTGCTCGGCGGCACCAGCCTGTTCGGCGGCCGGGGCCTGGTGCTGGGCACGCTCATCGGCGCGCTCATCGTGGGCGTGTTCCGCAACGGCCTGCAGCTCATGGGCGTGCCGTCGATCTACCAGACCCTCATCACCGGCGTCCTGGTGATCCTCGCCGTCGCCGTCGACCAGCTCTCCCGCAGGAGGACCCGATGAGCGAGCCCGTGCTCCAGGCGCGCGGCCTGGTCAAGCGGTACGGCCACGTGACCGCCCTCGACGGAGCCGACTTCGACCTCATGCCCGGCGAGGTGCTCGCGGTCATCGGCGACAACGGCGCCGGCAAGACCAGCCTCATCAAGGCGCTGACCGGCGCGCTCCAGCCCGACGCGGGCGAGATCCGGCTCGACGGGCGGCCCGTGCGCTTCCGCGACCCCCTCGACGCCCGCCGGCACGGCATCGAGACCGTCTACCAGGACCTGGCGATCGCGGCCTCGCTCGACATCGCCGCGAACATGTTCCTCGGCCGCGAGCTGCGCCGGCCCGGCGTGCTCGGCAAGGTGTTCCGGATGCTGGACAAGAAGCGCATGCGCGCGGAGTCGGCCCGGCACATGGCCGAGCTCGGGATCGTGCTGCGCTCGCTCACCCAGCCGGTCGAGTCGCTGTCGGGCGGGCAGCGGCAGGGCGTGGCCGTGGCCAGGGCGGTGGCGTGGGCCAGGCACGTCGTGGTCATGGACGAGCCGACGGCGGCGCTCGGCGTCAAGGAGTCCGCCCAGGTACTGGACCTGATCAGGCAGGTCCGCGACCGAGGCACGCCGGTGGTGCTGATCAGCCACAACATGCCGCACGTCGTCGAGATCGCCGACCGCGTGCACGTCCAGCGGCTCGGCCGCAGGGTCGCCGAGCTGAACCCGCGCGAGCACAGCATGGCCGAGGTGGTGGCCATCATGACCGGCGCGCTCCGGATGACGGGTGGCCGGACGGTGGTGGCGGACGAGGAGGCGGCCAAGGCCATCGGCCTGTCCTGACGTGTCGTGACCTGTCCTGACGTGGTGTGGCTGGGGTCACTAGCATGGGCCGAGTGCGGCGTCCGACGATGACAGACGTGGCCCGCGAGGTCGGCGTCACCGCGAAGACCGTCTCCCGGGTGCTCAACGACGAGGGCCCGGTCGCCGTGGAGACGCGCGAGCGGGTGCTGGCGGCGGTCACGAAGCTGGGCTACCGGCCCAACCTCATGGCCCGCAACATGCGGGTGGGCGCGCGGGACGCCACGGTCGGCCTGGTCGTCCCCGAGCTGGGCAACCCGTTCTACGGCACGGTCGCCGGCGGCGTCGAGGGGGCCGTGCGGCCCCGCGGGCTCACGCTCATCGTCGGCTCCTCCGGCGAGACGGCCGGCCACGAGCAGTCGCTCATCGCCACGTTCCTGGCCCGCCGGGTCAGCGCCCTCATCGTCGTGCCCGCCGCCGCCGGCGACCACCGCCACCTGCGCTCCGAGCGGGTGGCCGGGCTGCCGATCGTCTTCCTCGACCGCCCGGCCGTCGGCCTGACCGCCGACTGCGTGGTCAGCGCCAACCGGGACGGCGCGCGGGCCGGGGTCAGCCACCTGATCGCGCACGGGCACCGCAGGATCGGCTTCGTGGGCGACCTGCCCGCCGCCCTCTACACGCGCCGCGAGCGGCTCCAGGGCTACCGCGACGCGCTCGACCTGGCGGGGCTGCCGTTCGAGCGCGCGCTGGTGGAGACCGGGCACGACCCCGAGGCCGCGGGCCGGGCCACGATGCGGCTGCTGGCCCTGGCCGACCCGCCCACGGCGCTGTTCGCGGGCAACAACCTCGCCTCCATGGGGGTGGTGGTGGCGCTGTCGCGGGCCGGGCGCAAGGACGTGGCGCTGGTCGGGTTCGACGACCTGCCGCTGGCCGAGGCGCTCGACCCGCCGCTCACCGTGGTCGCCCAGGACCCGGCCGCCGTCGGGGCCGCGGCGGCCGAGCTGGCCCTGTCGCGGCTGGACGGCGACCGGTCCAGGGCCCGCCGCACCCTGGTGCCGACCCGGCTGATCACCCGCGGCTCCGGCGAACTGCCCCCGCGGACGTGACGCGGCCGGGCCGCGGGGCTCAGGTCGGCGAGGCCGAGGTGGGCGTGGTGCCCGCGGCGGACGGGCCGGGTGCGGACGGCCTCGCGGTGTCCGTGCCGCCGGTCGCCGGTGGGACGCGGATGATCCGGTCGTCCTGGGCCACCGGGACGCCGCGGCCGTCACGGTTGCTGGTCGCCACCCAGAGCCAGCCGTCCGGCCCGGCCGCCACCGCGCGCAGCCGCCCGTACGCCGACTGGAACTCGGCCACCGGCGTGCCGGCCCCGCCGCCCGAGGTCAGGGGGACCGCCCACAGCCGCTGGCCGCGCAGCGCCGCCGCGAACAGCGTGCCGTTCGCGTACGCCAGGCCGCTGGGCGACGCCTGGGCCGTCGTCCACGTGACGATCGGGTTGCGGAAGGAGCCGCCCGAGCAGGTGCCCTCGCAGGTGGGCCAGCCGTAGTTGCCACCCGCGACGATCTGGTTGACCTCGTCCCAGGTGTTCTGGCCGAACTCGGTGGCGTACATCCGGCCCTGCTCGTCCCAGGCCAGGCCCTGGACGTTGCGGTGGCCGTAGCTCCAGACGCGGGAGCTGGCGAACGGGTTGCCCGCCGGGATCCCGCCGGTCGGCGTCACGCGCAGGATCTTGCCGCCGAGGCTGCCGAGGTTCTGCGCGTTGGCGGTGTTGCCGGCGTCGCCGGTGGCGACGTACAGCATGCCGTCGGGGCCGAAGGCGATCCGGCCGCCGTCGTGGATGGTCGCGCTCGGCACGCCCGACAGGAGCACCGTCTGTGTCTGCGGGGCGGTGAGCTGGAACCTGACCAGGCGGTTGTCGCCGCCGGTGCTGGTGAAGTACGCGTACACCCAGCCGTCCTGCGCGTACGACGGCGAGAGCGCCAGGCCCAGCAGGCCGCTCTCGCCCGACGCGCTCACCCCGTTGACCGTGGCGACCTGCACGGCCGCCTGGCCGGGGCGGACCCGCATGACCCGGCCCGTGTTCCGCTCGGAGACCAGCGCGGCGCCGTCCGGCAGGAACGCCATGGCCCACGGTGTCTGCAGGCCCGTGACGGACACCTCCGCCCTGGCGAAGTCGAATCCGCCGACCACCTGCGCGTACGCCCGCGGGACGGCGGCGCCGAGGACGAGCAGGTTGGCCAGCAGGGTCAGGACCAGGGCCGGGACGACACGGGCGCGCATGACAAGCTCCTTGACCGGATCGGTGCCGCCACCGTAAACGGGCGGCGGCCCGACCACAACCGCGACACCGCCCGTGATCCACGGATCTGCGGCGACACCGTGAAACTTTCACCCACCCACACCCGTGCACCGGGGCCGCCCCGCCCTGGGGGCAGGTGGTCGCGCGGGCCCGGCTCGCACGGCAGGTGGTGCCCGGTTCGGCGCTGGGTCAGGCGGTGGTGTCGCGTAGGCCCGCGAACAGGTCATCCTCCCGCTTGGGAGACTTCACCTTGCTCAGCACCCGTTCGAACGCCTCGTGCGAGAACGCCTCCTGCTGCGCCTCCTCCGGCATGCGCAGCAGGAAGATGTTCTCCCCCTGGCTCTCGTGCGCCCGCAGCGACTTGAGCTTGCGCTCGGCGTAGGGGGTGACGTCGACGATGCTGGTGACCTGCTCGTCGGGGGTGCCGAAGTCGTCGGAGGGCGTGAAGTCGCCGAGGTCGACGCCGTGCTCGCCCATCATCTCGAACATGCGCTTGATCGCCGACCGGGGGATGGCCGTGTAGTAGAGCTTGTCGGGGATGCCGGTGCGCTCGGTGGCGGCCACCGTGATGCGGTGGGCCTGCACGTGGTCGGGGTGGCCGTAACCGCCGCCGCCCGTCGCGTCGTAGGTGACCACGACCTGCGGCCGGTAGTGCTCCATCAGGGCGGCGAGCTTCCCGGCGGCCGTCTCGACCGGGACGTTGGCGAAGGCGTCGGGGTGGGCGTTGGCCTCCCAGCCCTCCATGCCGGAGTCGCGGTAGCCGAGCAGCTCCAGATGGTTGAGGCCCAGGTGACCGACCGACTCGCGCAGCTCGCCCAGCCGCCGCCGGGCCACCGCCGCGTCGTCGTGGCCGGGCTCGCCCGGCTTGCGGCCGCCGTCGTCGTCGCCCTGCTCGCCGTTGGTGCAGGTGACCAGGACCGTGCGGATGCCCTCCTCGGTGTAGCGGGCCAGGATGCCGCCGGTGCTCAGGCACTCGTCGTCGGGGTGGGCGTGCACGACCATCAGGGTGAGTTGCCGATCCATGCGTGGAACCCTACTCGGCGGGTCCGACAAACGGCCGCGCAGGTCGTCCGGGCACGTTCGCCGACCGCGAAGCCCCCCTGTCAGCAGTCGCGCAGGGCGGCGCGGGCCAGGTCGCCGGCCCGGTCGCGGGCGACGGCCGCGACCGCCGCGTCGCCGAGCGTGTCGGCCAGCGCCGCCTGCTTGAGCCAGTTGTACGGGCTGCACGGCCGCACGCCGATCCGCTCGCTCACCAGCACCCTGGCCACCTCCCGCCGCCCCGCCCGCAGCGCCGCCTCCAGCAGCGTGCGCTGGACGGCGTCCCGCTGCGCGTGGCTGCCGCCGAACTCGTTGACCCGGTGCCTGATCGGCAGCAGCAACTCCACCGCGGCCTCGTACTCGCCCCGCCCGAACGCCACGATCGCCCGGCACACCGGCAGTCCCACCCTGAGCGTCATCTCGCGGTTGGTGACCCCGGGACGCGGCTCGGCGACGTACGCCTCCCGCGCCGCGATCAGTTTCTCCGCCTCGCCGACCCGCCCGGCCCCGACGTACGACATCACCGCGTGCATGTCGTTGAAGGCGTAGAACGGCTCGGCCACCCGCGCCGGCCAGGCGTCGGCCAGCGCCCGCCAGCGCGCGTGCTGGTCGGATCCCTCCAGGTGGAGCCGCCACAGCAGCGCGGCGGCGTCGAGCAGCTCCATGCAGGACTGCCCGTCCGCGAGGACCGCGTCGTAGATCGCCAGCACGCGGGCGACGTCGCCGGTCTCCAGCGCGTACAGGCAGTAGTGCCACCAACTGTGGACGTTGAAGAACGTCCCGGTGGACCAGTCGGGCACCCGCGCGTCGAGGTAGCGCAGCCCGTCGCCGAAGCGGCCCTGCATCTCGTACGTGTGCGCCACCGCGTGGATGCCCCACACGTCACGCGGGTTCAGCTCCACCGCCCGCAGCCCGACCTCCTCGGACCGGTCGTAGTGCCCGGCCTCCTCCAGGCCGAAGGCGTACATGCCGAGCAGGTGCCCGTAGTGGCGGTCGTCGGCGCGCCAGGAGGTCAGCGCCCCGCCGACCCGGTCGCGCAGCATGCGGGCGTCGCCGGTGAAGAAGTCGATCTGGTGCCCGGCGATCAGCGCCAGCGCGTCGCGCGGGTGCGCCGTCGTGATCTCGGCGAGCAGCGCCCCGCAGGTCAGGAAGTCGCCGCCGAGCAGCGCCCGCACGGCGGCCAGGTGGGCGCGCTCGCGGGGCAGCAGCGCGGTGGCGTCGATCCGGCGCAGGAACGCCTCGAAGCGCACCCGGGCGGTGCGCGCGTCCTCGACCTCGGTGGTCAGCAGCCCGAGGTAGGCGGCCAGGACGTTGCCCATCGGGAAGTCGGGCGACTCGGCCAGCGCGGCGTTCGCCTCGGCGTCCACCTCGGCCCTGAAGTGCAGCAACTCGTCGATCGCCCGGTCGTAGTGCCGGACCGCCGCGGCACTCGCACCCGTCATGGCCGAACCGTGCTGGTCGTGGGTCACCGCACCACTGTAACCAGCCGGATCGTTCCTGACAGGGCTCTACGGGCAAGCGGATCCCGGGCTACCCGGCGCGCCGCGACACGACGGCGCGGCCCATGGCCGGGTCGTCGCAGAACGCTCCGTCCACGCCCAGTTCGACCAGCCGCGACAGCCAGCCCATCACGTTCCCCGTCGCCCGCGGGTACACGGCGCTGGCGGGGTCGCCGAGCCGGTAGTCGGCGGGGAGCTGCGCGTTCTCGTTGCGCACCGTCCAGACGTGCACGTCCAGCCGCCTGCGGTGGGCGTCGGCGACCAGCGTGGTGGGCTCCAGGGTGGCCCCCGAGGCGTCCACCGGCACGACCCGCCGGGTGTCCACGCCGATCCCGTCCGCGTAGGAGGCGACCTCGCGCAGCCCGTCCGGGGTGACCATGTCGTCGTAGGTCATGGTGCTGCCGGCCGCCACCCAGTCGTAGGGCGCGCCGCCGGAGGTGATGAGCTGGATCAGCGGCAGCCGTGTCCTGCCCCTCAGCTCGCGCAGGTTCGCGGTCTCGAAGGACTGGATGTACGCCTTGCGCACCCGGTGCCGGTTCAGCACGTCGAGCAGCGGCTCCTCCAGCGACAGGCCGATGGAGTCGAAGTAGGTGGGGTGCTTGGTCTCGGGGTAGACGCCGACGCCGTGCTCCAGCGCGAGCCGCACGACCTCCTCGAACGTCGGGATCCGCGCCAGCCCGTCGAAGGCGGTGTTGCCGGGGCGCAGGTCGGGCACGCGTTCCTTGGCGCGCAGCGTCCGCAGTTCGGCCAGCGTGAAGTCCTCGGTGAACCAGCCGGTGACCGGCCGGCCGTCCACGGTCCTGGTGGTGCGCCGGCCGGCGAACTCGGGACGCGCGGCCACGTCGGTGGTGCCGGAGATCTCGTTCTCGTGCCTGGCCACCAGTACGTGGTCCTTGGTGGAGACGAGGTCGGGCTCGATGTAGTCGGCCCCCATCGCGATGGCCGCCTCGTACGACAGGAGCGTGTGCTCCGGACGGTGGGCGGAGGCGCCCCGGTGGCCGATCACGATGGGGGACCGGCCACGGCGCTCGGCCGTGCCGGAAGAGGTCGCGGAAGAGGTCTGGGTCAGCACGACGGCGACCGTACCGCCGGCGAGGACGGTGGCGAGCACGCTCGCGAGCAACCTGCGCATCGTCATGCGCGCACCGTAGACCGCTCAGGTGGACCACGCGTGACGCGCGGGCGGACGACGTCCGGCGTGTCGCGCGTGGCCCGGAGGCGTCACAGGTCGGTGGCGATGATCCGCTCGATGTTCCGCTCGGCCAGGGCCGTGATCGTGACGAACGGGTTGACGGTCGTGTTCCCCGGGATCAGCGCCCCGTCGATGACGTACAGCCCCGGGTAGGCGGTCAGCCGTCCGTAGTTGTCGGTGGCCCGGTTGAGCACGGCGCCGCCGAGCGGGTGGTAGGTCAGGTGGTCGCCCCAGATCTTGTAGACGCCGAACAGGTCCGTCCGGTAGATCGTCCCCTCCTTGGAGTTGATCTTGTCGAAGATGCTCTTGGCCATGTCGATCGACGGCTGCTTCCACGCGGTCTGCCAGTTCAGCTCCACCTGCCCCGTCCCCGCGTTCCAGGAGAACTGCGCGCGGTGCGGGTTGGCGGTGATGGACAGGTAGAACGACGCGAACGTCTCGATGCCGGTCGGCAGCGGCGCGACCTCGGCGAACGCGCCTCCGGCCGTCCAGTTGTCGATGCCCGAGCACGGGATGGCCGACTGGAGCTTGCCCGTGGGGTCCCACAGGTGGTTGGCCCGGCCGCACATGACGTTGCCGTTGTCTCCCCAGCCCTTGCCGATCTCGCCGTTGAGCGCGGGCAGCGCGCCGGTGGCCTTCAGCTTGACCAGCAGCTTGCTGGTGCCGACGCTGCCCGCCGCGAAGAAGACCCGGTCGGCGGTGACCGTCTTGGTGGCGACGGTGGCTCCGGTCGTGTCGAGCTGCTGGATGGTGACCGTGTACGAGCCGCCCCCGGCGGGGGTGACCGAGGTGACCCGGTGCAGCGGCGAGATCGTCACCCGGCCGGTGGCCGCGGCGCGGGCGAGGTAGGTCTTCTGCAGCGACTTCTTGCCGTGGTTGTTGCCGTAGAGGATCTCGCCGGCCAGCGCCGACTGGGGGACGGTGCCGGCCGCCTCCTGCTTCATGTAGTCCCAGTCGTAGACGTCCGGCACGAACACGAACGGGAAGCCGGAGCGCTGGGCGTGCTTGCGGCCGACCCGCGCGTACTGGTAGTAGTCCGTCGTCTCGAACCAGGCCGGGTCCACGGTGCCCACGCCGAGCGCGGCGTTGGCGCGCGGGTAGTAGACGTCGTACATCTCGCCGGGGTCCACGGAGGGGAGCACGGAGGCGAAGTTCTCCCGCTTGGGGGTGACCGCCATGCCGCCGTTGACGAGCGAGCCGCCGCCGACGCCGCGCCCCTGGTAGACGGTGATGCCGCCGAACTCCTCCGCGTCCAGCACGCCCGTGTGCCGGGGGATGTCGCGGTCGATGGGGAAGCCGAGGAAGTAGTTCAGCGGGGCCTTGGTACGGGTGCGCAGCCAGTAGGAGCGGTAGTCGGGCTCGCGCGTGTTGCAGAAGATCTTGCCGTCGGGGCCGGGGGTGTCCCAGGCCAGGCCCATCTCGATCAGGTGCACGTCCACGCCCGCCTGGGCCAGGCGCAGGGCGGCCACCGAGCCGCCGTAGCCGGTGCCGATCACCAGGGCCGCGACGTGCGCGCCGGAGGAGATGGGGCCGGCGGCCAGGCTCGCGGCGCGGGCGGCGGGGGAGGGGACGCCGAGGGCGGCGGTGCCGAGGAGGGTTCCGGTGGCGGTGAGGAAACCGCGGCGGGAGACGTCGTCGCTCATGGGGGCGTCCTCACTCTCGGTTCGACGTGGGTGACGTGGGTGACGAGCCGCGCGGCAGGCGGCAGACGGTGTCCAGGCCGAGGACGCGGTTGAGCCGGCCGAAGGCCAGCCACGAGCCGATGCACATGCTCAGCTCCACGATCTCGGTCTCGGTGTAGTGGGCGCTCATCCGGCCCCAGAACTCCTCGTCGAGCCCGTGGTGGTCGAGGGTGTAGCGTTCGGCGTACTCGGCGGCCAGCCGGGTGCGCTCGTCGAAGTCGCCGGCGGTGCGCCACACGGCGACCGAGTCGGCGAAGTCGTCCTCGACCGTGTCCCCGTCCCGCTCGGTCCGCCAGTCCAGGCAGAACGCGCAGCCGTTGAGCTGTGCGATGCGCAGCCTGGCCGCCTCGAACTCGCGCAGCCCGAGCGTCGTGTGCGTGTACACCGCGAGGGAGAGCCGTGAGGCGGCGGGCCCGATGCCGGGCACCATCTCCCCCCACACGTACTCGATCGCGTCCTTGCCCTCAGGGATGTCGATCTTCACGCGCCTCTCCTTCCGAGTTTGCCGGTTGCGGGGCGGATCGGTACGTCGAGCGCGTCGTAGAGCCCAGGCCCGGCCTGCACGAGCCAGTCGATGGCGCCCACCAGGCGGCCCGCGGCCGTGGCGTTGCCGCCCGCCGAGCTGTTGCCGTCCTCGTCGGCGGCCTCCACCGTGACCTCGATGCGCGGCCGGCCCTCGATGATCACCCGGTGCGCGCCCGTGCCGCCGGGCGGGACCGGCCAGTCGGGGGCGCAGGACGGGTGGATGCGGGTGACGTGCTCGATCACGATCCTGGGCGTCCCGCCGACGACGCCGCGCACCTCGAAGCGCGCCGCGCCCTGCGTGCCCGCCTCGAACGCGCCCATCGAGGCGGTCGTGACCGTGGCGGCCAGCGGGCGGCGCTCCACGTGCTCGCGGATCTCGTCCAGTTCGGCGCCGAGGGCTCTGGCGATCAGCCGCACCTGGCCGCCCCACACCATGGACGGGACGCCGGGGGCGAGCATCGGCGGCTGGTAGTCCATGGGCAGGCCCATGCCGACCAGGTGGCGGACGGCGTCCGGCTGGTCGTAGGTGGAGTAGTCGAACAGCTCCTGGCAGCGTACGGAGTCGACGGTCGCGGCCAGCCCGCTGACCAGCAGCGGCAGCACGTCGTTGGCCCAGCCGGGATCGACGCCGGAGACGAACAGCGAGCCGCCGCCGCGTGCGACGGCGGCCAGCACCGGTTCGCGGGTCTCGGGCGGGGCGCTGCGGTGGTCGTACAGGGCGTACAGGGAGGGGGTGACGACCACCGCGCCCGCCTCCAGGGCGCGGACGACGTCGGCCAGGGCCTCGGCCGGGCGGATGTCACCGGAGGCCGCGTACACGACGGCGCGCGGGCCGGCCGACAGCGCCGCGGCGGCGTCGGCGGTCGCCGCGACGCCCAGGCGACGGCCGAGCCCGGCCAGTTCGCCCGCGTCGCGGCCGGCCTTGGCCGGGTCGTGGACGACGACGCCGGTCAGTTCGAGCCCCGGATGGGCTTCGACGGCGCGGATGGCGGCGCGGCCGACGTTGCCGGTACCCCAGACGATCGTGGACACCATGGGCGGAGCGTAGCAAGCGCTTGGTTAAGTGGGAAGGGCCCGCCGGAACCGCCGTTCCCGACCGTCGAACCCGAGGTCACGCGCACGCCGCGAGCACGAGGGGAGTTCGGAGATGTCCGTAACCCGGCATGGTGGGTAGTCACTTTCTCACTTTTCGTGGCGGATCCGGCCCGCGTCCGGCAAGCTGCTGTCACCGAACGCGGCGGACCGACCCGGACAGGTGAGGATCATGAGCATGGGTGGGCGGCACGCCGGGAATCTGCCGGCGGAGACGACCAGCCTGGTGGGCCGCCGCGGAGAACTCGCCCGGATCCGCCGGTTGTGCAGGGAGTACCGGATGGTGACGCTGACCGGCGTGGGCGGGGTCGGCAAGACCCGGCTCGCGTTGCGCGCCGCCGCCCTCATGCGCTCCGGCTTCGGCGACGGCGCCTGGTTCGTCGCGCTCTCGGCGCTCGACGAGGGCGCGCTGGTGCCCTACGCCGTCGCCGAGACGCTGCCGCTGGCCGACCGCTCCACCCGTCCCATGCTGGAGGTGCTGACCGAATACCTCGAGGACCGGCACCTCCTGCTGGTGCTCGACACCTGCGAGCACCTCATCGACGACTGCGCGGGCGCCGCCCGCGAACTGCTGGTCGCCGCCCCCCGGCTGTCGATCCTGGCCACCAGCCGCCGCCCGCTGGGCGTGCCCGACGAGCAGGTGCTGATCATCGACCCGCTGCCGGTCCCCGACCCCGGCGGCGGCGGCCGGCAGGAGGCGGTGGTGCTGCTCGCCGAGCGCACCGCCCGCACCGTGCCCGGCTTCGCCGTCACCGACGGCAACCGGGCCGAGCTGGCCCGCCTGTGCCGCCGCCTGGAAGGGCTGCCGCTGGCCATCGAGCTGGCCGCGGCCCGGCTGCGCGAGCTGCCCGCCGCCGAGCTGTGCGAACGGCTCGACGACCGCTTCGCCCTGCTGGGCGACACCGACACCGTGGCGGGCGACGCCGACCCGCCCTGGCACCAGGCGCTGCGTACCGCGATCGGGTGGAGCCACCAGCTCTGCACGCCGCAGGAGCGGCTGCTGTGGGCGCGCGCCTCGGTCTTCGCGGGCAGCTTCGACGGCACGGCCGCGGCCGAGGTCTGCGCCGACGACCTGCTGCCCGCCGACGCCGTCCCCGGCCTGCTGGCCGGGCTGGTGGACAAGTCGATCCTGATCTGGTCGCCCACCGGCGGCGGCGAGCGGTACCGGATGCTGGACACCATCCGCGAGTACGGCGCCGGCTGGCTGCGCGCCCTGGGCGAGCAGGAGGGGCTGCGCCGCCGCCACCGCGACTTCTACCTGCGCCTGGCCCGCCGCGGCGACGCCGCCTGGCTGGGGCCCGACCAGGTCTCCTGGAACGACCGCACCACCGCCGAGCACGACAACCTGCGCACGGCGCTCGACCACAGCCTGTCGGCCCCCGGCGACCACGTCGCGCTGGAGCTGGCCGCCGCGCTGTGGTTCTTCTGGTACCCCTGCGGCTTCCTGCGCGAGGGCCAGCACTACCTGGAGCGCGCCCTGGCGCTGGACACCGAGCCGGGCACGGTGCGCAACCGGGCGCTGTGGGTGTGCAGCCTGACCCTCATGGTCCAGGGCGACCCCAGCGCCGGCATGGCGTGGGCCGCCGAGTGCGCGGGAGCCGCCGAGCAGCTCGGCGACACCGCCGCCGCGCACGCCGCCCAGGCCATGGTGATGGCCGCCGCCACCATCAGGGGAGATCTCACGCTGGCGCTGGCCCTGGCCGACAGCCTGCTCGCCGTGCACCGGCCCGAGCACGGCCTCACGCTGCCGACGCTGCTCGCCCGGCTCGGGCAGAGCCACGTGCACACCGCCGCGGGCCGCGTCGAGGAGGCGGTCAAGGCGCTGGAGGAGATGTGCGCCGAGTGCGACGAGCACGGCGAACGCTGGATGCGCTCCTACGCCGACCTCTTCCGCGCCCTGGCGGAGCTGTCACTCGGCCGTAACGAGGCCGCGCAGGTGTCCGCCGGCTCGGCGCTGGAGGTCAAGTACCGGCTGCACGACAGCATCGGCATCGCCCTCGCCCTCGACATCCTGGCCTGCGCCGCGTCCGCCTCGGGGCAGGGCGAGGTCGCCGCCCGCCGGCTCGGCCTGGCCCAGCAGGTGTGGGACACGCTCGGGCGGGCGCAGGTCGGGATCCGCGAGTGGGTCTCGGCCCGCGAGAACTGCGAGCGGCAGGCGCGCGCCGCGATCGGCGACGACGCCTACCGGGCGGCCTTCACCGAGGGCTACGACATCGGGCTGGACGCCGGGATCGTGCGCGCCCTGGCCCCCATCACCCCCCGCCCGGCCACGGAACGCTGACCTCCCGGACGTCCTCAGGCCCCGGTTGTGACCCCGGCGGCCACCGCGAACAGCCGGGCCTCCGCACCCGGGCGGGCCACGAGCTGCAGCCCGACCGGCAGCCCGGCCACCGTGCCCGCCGGGACGGTCAGGGCGGGCAGGCCGAACACGTTCCACGGGCTGGTCAGCGACAGCAGCGCGGGACGCACCGCGACGGGCCGCCCGTCCAGCTCCAGCTCGCGCTGGCCGAGCAGCGGCGCGACGATCGGCGCCGCCGGCAGCGCGAGCACGTCGTGCCGCCCGAACAGCGCCTCGGCGGCCTCGGCCAGCTGGTCCCGCGCCTCCAGGGCGCGCACGTACCGCCAGCCCGGCAGCTCGGCGGCGACCCGCAGCCGCTCCAGCACCTCGGCCTCGAACAGCTCGGGGGCCCGCGCCAGCCGCTCGGCGTGCACGGCGGCGGTCTCGGCGCTCTGGATCGCCGTGTACGTCTCCCGCACCTCCTGCGCGAACCCCTCGGGCAGCTTCACCTCCTCCATCCCGCCGATGCCCGCGTCCGCCGCCGCCCGTACGGCGTCCGCCACCCGGACGTCACCGTCGGACAGCCCGGCGGGATCGAGCCAGCCCACCCGCACGGCGCCGGGTTCGGCCCGCGCCACGTCCCCGCCCAGGCAGCGGTAGGCGAGCAGGCAGCCGGCCGCGTCGCCCGCCATGACGCCCACGTGGTCCAGGCTGCGCGACAGGGGGAACACCCCGCCGGCCGGGATCGCCCCGTACGCGGGCTTGAACCCGGCGATCCCGCACAGCGCGGCCGGGATGCGCACGGACCCGCCGGTGTCGGTGCCGATCGCGAGCGGCACGATGCCCGCCGCCACGGCCGCCGCGCTGCCGCCGCTGGAGCCGCCCGACATGCGCGCCGGGTCCCGGGGGTTGCGCGAGGGGCCGTTCGCCGAGCGGTCGCCGGTCGGCCCGTACGCGAACTCGTGCGTCGTCGTCTTGCCCACGATGACCGCCCCGGCCTCGCGCAGCCGCGTCACGCACACGGCATCGGAGCCGGGCACGTGGTTCGCGAAGTGCCGCGAGCCCATGGTCGCGGGCAGCCCGGCCACCATGATCAGGTCCTTGACCGCGACCGGCAGCCCGTGCAGCGGCCCCCGGTCGGCGCCGGCGGCCAGTTCCTCGTCCGCCCGGCGTGCCGCCGCCAGCGCCCCGGCGGCGTCCACGGTGACGAACGCGTTCAGCGCCGGGTCGAGCGCCGCGACGGCGCCGAGCGCCCGCTCCACCAGAGCGACGGAGGTGACGCGCCCGTCGCGCAGGTCCCGGGCGAGGTCGGACAGGGTGCGGCCGGTGAAGGGGCCAGGAGGAAGCGGCATGAACCCATCATGACGGGCGGATCGGCCCGCTCGCCGCCACTACGATCGACGGGATGTCCGCCGCCCGCCGCCTCCTGCGCTGGTCCCGCCGGTTCGCCGCCGTCCTGGTCAGCCTGTTCGCGCTCGCCGGGGCCGTGCGCCTGACCGTGCCCGCCGTCCCCGACGGTCCCGGCGGGGAGCCGCCCGGGGTGCGCCGCCAGCTCGCCTTCCTGCGCGCGGCCCTGGACTCCGGCGCGGGCGAGCGGGCGCAGGAGCTGTTCCCCGAGGGCTACTTCTTCCTGCACGCCCTGTACGGCCTGACCTGGGTCGAGCTCGCCCTGCGCGAACCGGGCGAGGCGGCGGTGCGGGCGAGCGCGCTGCGCGAGGCTAGGTGGGCGCTGGACCGCCTCGACGGTCCGGCCGGCCGCGCCCCGTTCAGCCCTGACCTCACGCCGTCGTACGGGGTCTTCTACCGGGGCTGGTGCAACTGGCTGCGCGGCGGCGTGCTGAGCCTGCAGCCGCCCGACCGGCGCGACCCGGGTGAGCTGCGCCGCTTCACCGACGACTCGGCCGCGCTGGGCCGGGCGTTCGCCGCGTCGCGCTCGCCGTTCCTGACGGCCTACCCGGGCCGGTCGTGGCCGGTCGACTCGGTCGTGGCGGTGGCCTCGCTGCGGCTGCACGACGTGCTGCGCCCGCCCCGTTACGCCGGAGCCGTCGCACGCTGGCTGCGCCTGACCCGCGAGCGCCTCGACCCGGGCACCGGGCTGATCCCGCACGAGGCCGAGCCCGGCACCGGCGTCCCGGCCGAGGTGGCGAGGGGCTCCTCGCAGAGCATGATCCAGCGCTTCCTGGCCGACGTCGATCCGGCCTTCGCGGCGCAGCAGTACGCGCGCTTCCGCGAGCGCTACGTCGTCACCCCGCTCGGGCTCGGCCCGGCCGTCCGCGAGTACCCCGTGGGCATGGACGGGCCGGGCGACGTCGACTCGGGGCCGCTGCCGCTGGGCGTGAGCCTGTCGGCCACGGCGGTCACCGTGGGCGCGGCCCAGGCGCGGGGTGACACCGCGCTCGCCGGGGCCCTGGCCGGCTACGGCGAGCTGGCCGGGCTGCCGGTCGGCACCCCGTGGACCAAGCGGTACGCCTTCGGCCTGCTGCCGATCGGGGACGCCTTCCTCGCCTGGTCGAAGACCGCCCGCCCCTGGGTGTCGAGGGCGGGCGAGCCGCCGCCGGCGAGCGTCCCGTGGTGGTGGCGGGCCCCGCTGCTGGCCCTGCTGACCGTCGTCGGGGCCGCGCCCTGGCTGCCCGCGCTCAGGCGGCGCCTGACGAGGCCGCGCCCAGGCGGTGCGCCAGCCGGTCCAGCGCCATGTTGATCACGATGAAGACGCCCGCGATCAGCACCGCCGCCGGGATGACGTTGGAGAAGTTGGCCGCGATCCCGTTCAGCCCCCGGTCCACCAGTTCGTCGTAGCCCACGATGAAGCCCAGCGCCGAGTCCTTCAGCAGCACCACGAACTGGCTGACCAGCGCGGGCAGCATGGCCTTGACGCCCTGCGGCAGCAGGACCAGCCGCATCGCCTGCCCCTTGCGCATGCCGACCGCGTACGCGGCCTCCCGCTGCCCCTTCGGCAGGCTCAGCACCCCGGCCCGGATGATCTCCGCGATCACCGACCCGTTGTAGAGCGTCAGCCCGAACACCACGGCGGCGAAGGCCGAGACGTTCACGCCGATGAGCACGAACGACCCGAAGAAGGCGAAGAAGATCAGCAGCAGCAGCGGCACCGAACGGAAGAACTCCACCACCGTGGCCGCCGGCACCCGGATCCAGGCGTGGTCCGACAGCCGGGCGGTGGCGAACACGATACCGAACAGCGCGGCCAGCACCACCCCGGCGACGGCCGCCGCCAGCGTGCCCGCCAGCCCCGGCAGGATGAAGGTGAGCCACACGTCGCCCCGCAGCAGCGGCGTCCACTTCTCGGCCGTCCACTGGTCCTTGGCGTCGAAGCGCGTGTAGACGAAGTACCCCACCGCCAGCAGCGCCAGCGCGACGAACGCCGTCAGCACGCGGTTGCGGGCCACGCCGCGCGGCCCCGGCGGCTCGTACAGGTTCGCGTAGCTCACCGGGCCACCGCCATCCGCTTGGACAACCAGCCGAACAACAACCCCATGGGCAGGCACAGCAGCACGAACCCGGCCGCGAACCCGAGGAAGATCTCGATGACCTGGTCACCGTAGGTCTCGATCATCTCGCGCATCCGCACCGACGCCTCCGCGACGCCCACCACCAGCGCGATCGTGGTGTTCTTGGTCAGCGCGATGAGCAGGCTGCCCAGCGGCGCCACCACCGCGCGGAACGCCTGCGGCAGCGTGATCAGCGCCAGCGTCTTGACGAAGCCCAGCCCCAGCGAGCGGGCCGCCTCCGCCTGCCCCACGGGCACCGTGTTGAGCCCCGAGCGCAGCGCCTCGCAGACGAACGCCGAGGTGTAGGCGGTCAGCCCGATGACGGCGAGCCAGAAGTTGTTGGTCGCGATGTCGTCGGACAGCTCAAGGCCCAGGTTCGCGCCGATGCCCAGGCCGGTGAACAGCAGCACCAGGGTCAGCGGGGTGTTGCGGGCCACGGTCACGTACGCGGTCGCCGTGGCGCGCAGGGAGGCCAGCGGGGCCACCCGCATGGCGGTCAGCAGCGTGCCCAGCACCAGCGAGCCGAGCGCGCTGACCGCCGTCAGCCGCACCGTCATCCAGAAGGCGGCCAGGATGGTGCCGCCTTCGGTCAGCAACGCTTCCATCGCGCCTCAGTACCGCTCGAGCTGCGGGGCCTGCGGCAGGGCGAAGCCGGAGGCGCCCACGCTGGCCTGCAGCGCCTGGGTCCAGCTCCCGTCGGCGAACATCTTCTCCAGGGCGTCGTTGACCGCCTTGCGCCCGGTAGTGTCGTCCTTCTTCAGCCCGATGCCGTACTTCTCGGTGCTGAACGGCTTGCCGACCACCTTGAGCTTGCCGCCGTGCTGCGCGGCGTACCCGGCCAGGATGACGTTGTCGGTGGTGATGGCGTCGAGCTGGCCGCCGAGCACGCGGTCCACGCACGCCGAGTACGTGCGCTCCTCCTGGAGCTGCACCTCCTTGGAGTACTCCGACTTGACCTTCTGCGCCGGGGTCGAGCCGGCGACCGAGCACAGCTTCTTGCCGTCGAGCGCCTCGGGCCCGGTCAGCCCCGACTCGTCGGCGCGCACCAGCAGGTCCTGCCCGGCCACGAAGTACGGCCCGGCGAAGGACACCTTCTCCTTGCGCGCGTCGGTGATCGAGTAGGTGGCCACCACCATGTCCACCTGGCCCTGCTCGATGAACGCCTCGCGGTTGGCCGAGACGGTCTCCTTGAAGGTGATGGCGTTCGCCTCGACCCCGAGCTGCTTGGCCACGTACTTGGCGACCTCGATGTCGAAGCCGGCGAAGGCGCCGTCCGGCGTGCGCAGGCCGAGGCCCGGCTGGTCGGCCTTGACGCCGATCACCAGCTTCTTGTCGTTCTTGGCCTTGTCCACGAGGGAGGCGCCGGCGTCCGAGCCGCCGCCGCACCCGGTGGCGGCGGCGGTGACGGCGAGCACGGCGAAGGCGGCGTAGAGGGATCTGCCGAACATGGCACTCCTTAGTGCGTGAGGATCTTGGCGAGGAAGGACTGGGCGCGGTCGCTGCTGGGCGCGCCGAAGAAGGCGTCGGGGACGTTCTGCTCGACGATCTCGCCGTCGGCCATGAAGACCACCCGGTCGGCCGCGCGGCGGGCGAAGCCCATCTCGTGGGTGACGACGACCATCGTCATGCCCTCGCGGGCGAGCGCCGTCATCACCTCCAGCACCTCGTTGACCATCTCCGGGTCCAGCGCCGAGGTGGGTTCGTCGAACAGGATGGCCTTCGGGTCCATGGCCAGCGCCCTGGCGATGGCCACCCGCTGCTGCTGCCCGCCGGAGAGCTGGGCGGGGAACTTGCCGGCCTGGCCGCCGATGCCGACCCGGTCGAGCAGCTCACGGGCCTTGCGCACGGCCGCGTCCTTCGACCGCTTCAGCACGTGCACCTGCCCCAGGACGACGTTGTCCAGGACGGTCTTGTGCGCGAAGAGGTTGAACGACTGGAACACCATGCCGACCTCGGCGCGCAGCCGGGCCAGCTCCTTGCCCTCGGCCGGCAGCGGGGTCCCGTCGAGGCTGATCGTGCCGGAGTCGATGGTCTCCAGCCGGTTGATCGCCCGGCACAGGGTGGACTTGCCCGCCCCGGACGGGCCGATGACCACGACGACCTCGCCCTGCCGCACGCTCAGGTTGACGTCCCTGAGCACGTGGTGGTCGCCGAACCGCTTGTTGACCTGGTCCAGGACGATCAGGTCCGCCTGTGTCATGCGGCACGCTCCTTGTCTCGGTCAGCGTTGGCGTAACCGTAGGAGCCGGGTGTGCCGCAGGGGCGGCTTGTGATCGTTCTGCTCAGCGAATGATCGAATTCACCGGTTGGAGGGCCGGGCGGAGCTGGAGGTGACGCCGCTGACGCCGATGGTGGCCATGTAGGCGCGGTCCCACTCGCCGTCGCGCAGCCAGCGCGCGATCAGGCCGTTGAGGTAGCCGCGGAAGGCGGCGTCCTGCTTGCGCAGCCCCATCCCGTACGGCTCGCGCCCGAACGGCTTGCCGACCAGCCGCAGCGTGTCGGGATGCTGGGCGAACAGCCCGAGCAGGATGGTGTCGTCGGTGCTGAGCGCGTCCACCCGCCCGGCCACCAGCGCCGGCACGCAGATGCTGTAGGCGTCCACGATCTCCAGCTCGGCGGTGGGCACCGTGGAGCGCAGGCGGTCGACGGAGGTGGAGCCCGTCGCCGTGCAGACGGTCTTGCCGTCCAGGTCGGTGACCTGGTTGATGGTGGTGTCGCCGACGCGTACCAGCATGTCCTGCCCGGCGATGTAGTACGGGTCGGTGAAGGAGACCCGCTCCGAGCGCACCGGCGTGATCGAGTACGTGGCGATGACGAGGTCCACCACGCCCTGCTCGATGAAGTTCTCGCGCTCGCGCGAGACGGTCTCGACGAAGCGGATGTTGCGCTCGCTGCCGGTGAGGTCCCGCGCCACCAGCCGGGCCATCTCCGCGTCGAACCCGGTGATCCGGCCGCTCGACGGGTCCTTGTAGCCGAACATCGGCTGGTCGAACTTGATGCCCACGGTCAGGACGCCGCGCTCCTTGATGCGGGCCATCGTAGAGCCCTCGGGGAAGGCGCCGGCCTGGCCGCAGCCCGTGGGCAGCAGGCCGGCCAGCAGCGCCACGAGCAGCACCCGGAGCGCTCTCATCGGATGCGGTACCGGTTCTGGGGGCGTCCGGTGGTGCCGTACTTCGGGCGGCCCTCCAGGAGTCCGCGCTCGGCCAGGTGCTCCAGGTAGCGGCGGGCGGTGGCCCGGCTGACGCCGATCATGGCGGCCAGCTCGTCGGCGGAGGCGTCCTCGACGTCGGCCAGCGCGTCGAGCACCCGCTGCTCGGTGGCCGCGGAGATGCTCTTGGGACGGGTGCCCGCGTCGAGGTGCAGCGAGCGGAAGATGTTGTCGATCTCCTGCTGGTCGGTGAAGCGGGGCTCGGACTCGAGCTGCCGGACGCTGAGGGCGTAGCGCAGCAGGGCCTGCTCCAGGGTGCCCGCCCTGGTCGGCTTGACCAGGTAGTTGAGCGCGCCGCGCTGGATGGCCGCGCGGACGGTGGCCGTCTCCTTGCGTCCGGAGATGACGATGATGTCGGCGGGCGGCTGCTCGGGGCGGCGCAGCCGGTGCGCCACCTCCAGGCCGGGCATATCGGGGAGGTGCAGATCGAGCAGGACCAGGCGGGGCGCGAAGCGTCCGGCGGCGGCCAGCGCCGCGTGCCCGGTGTGCGCGATTCCCACGACTCTGAACCCGAGCACCCGGTTCACCTGCGCCTGCAGGGCGGCCGTGACGACCGGGTCGTCGTCCACGATGAGAACGGTGATGTCCCTGAGCTCAGGCACCGCCACGCTCCTCGTCAATCTGGTAGATCTTTGCAGCTTAAGCGGCTTTTGCTAAAAAAGATCGACTTTTGTGCGTTCTGCTTACGGGGAACCGGCGCGTGCGCCGGTTACCTCCTACCCTGGACACGAGCGAGTGGGGGGAGGGACGGACGCCCGTGCGATGGCTGCTCGCGGTGACGGCCCTGTGGACCCTGCTCGGCCTGCTGCCCCTGGCACTGCTCACCTCCTCCAGCATCTCGCTGGCGGAGGACGCGGTGAACGAGCAGGTCAGCGACCGCGTCAAGACCACCGCGTCCGTCGGCCGGGTCGTGGTCGAGCAGCAGATGGACTCCCTCAAGCAGCTCGTCACCGCCTTCGCCCACCGGCCCCAGGTGCGCGAGGCCGTGCACGACGTCACCGCCGACGCGATGCGCGACTGGCTCGGCGAGCTGCAGCGCATGCGCGACGGCGTCAGCGGGCTGATCGTGAACTCGCCGGACGGCCACATCAGGGGCGCCGAACCGCCCACCGTGCTGCCGCAGGACATCACCAGCACCGACTGGTACCGCGCGGTGCGCGACCAGCGCCAGGCCCACGTCTCGCAGGCGTACACACCCACCATGGTAGGCGTGTCGCGGGCGGTCGCGGTGACCGCGCCGATCCCGAGCGCCGACGGCAGCCGCATGCTGGGCATGTTCACCGTCGTCTACAGCCTGGACGCCATCCAGGAGTTCGCCGTGGAGGCCGCCGACGCGCAGAGCATCCAGCTCCTCATCACCGACAAGGCCGGCGTGCTGGTCGCCGACCCCGGCAGGAAGCTGTACGCGCTGACGTCCCTGCGCGAGGACCCCCGGGTGGACGCCGCGCTGGCCGGGCGGCAGTGGAGCGGCGAGTTCCGCGGCGTCGAGGGCACCGTGCTGTCGGCCTCCGAGCCCATCCCCGGCATCGGCTGGACCGTCACCGCCCAGGTCTCCGCCGCCGAGGCGATGGCCTCCTCCGAGCAACTGCGCACGAACGTGCTCACCGTCGCGCTCCTGCTCGCCCTGCTCATCCTCATCGGGCTCGGTCTGCAGATCCACAGCACCCACGGCCGGCGCCGGGCGCAGGCCACCCTGTCCCGCTACGCCGCCGAACTGGCCGCGGCCAGGGACGAGGCGGTCAGCGCCTCCAGCGCCAAGTCCGAGTTCGTGGCCAAGATCAGCCACGAGATCCGCACCCCCATCAACGGCGTGCTCGGCATGAACTCCCTGCTCATGGGCACCCGCCTGGACGAGGAGCAGCGCTACTACGCCAGCACCGCCCAGGAGTCGGCCCACAACGTGCTGCGCCTGCTCGACGACTTCCTCGACCTGTCCCGGATCGAGGCCGGGCACCTCCAGGTCGAGGCCGTGCCGTTCGACCTGCCGCGCCTGTGCGACGAGGCCGTGGCCCCGTTCGCGCCGCACGCCTACGAGCAGGGCCTCTGGCTCACCCTCCGGCTCGACGAGAACGTGCCGCGCCAGGTCTCCGGCGATCCGGCGCGGCTGCGCCAGGTGCTGACGAACCTGGTCGGCAACGCGCTGAAGTTCACCGTGCAGGGCGGCGTGGACCTGCACGTCGCCCTGGACGAGGGCGAGCTGGGCGAGGAGCGGGTGGTGCTCAGGTTCGCGGTGGCCGACACGGGCGTCGGGGTCGGGCCGCAGGACCGCGAGCGGGTCTTCGGCGTCTTCCGCCAGGTGGACTCGCCGATCACCCGCCGCACCGGCGGCAGCGGCCTCGGCCTGGCCATCAGCAGGCAGCTCGTCGAGCTGATGGGCGGACGCATCGGCCTGGACAGCGTGGAGGGCGTGGGCAGCCGGTTCTGGGCCACGCTGCCGGTGGACGTGCTGACCTGGGCCGAGCCGGCGGCCGGAGTGCTGGAGGGGCGGCGCGCGCTGGTCGCCGACACCCGGCCCGAGGACCGCACGCTGGCCGCGCGCTGCCTGGAGCAGGCCGGGGCCGAGGTGGAGCAGGTCAGGGACGAGGGGGCCGCGCTGGCCCGCCTGCGGGCCGCCGCCGTGGACGGGCGGCCGTACGAGCTGGCGGTCGTCGCCCTCGACCTCGGAGCGGGACCCGTGATGGGCCCGATCGGAGGCGCGGGTGATCCGGCCGACCCCGGCGCGGCGCGCTCGCTCGCCGACGCCATCCTCGGCGACCCGTCGCTCCAGGCCACCAGCGTCATCGTGGTCGTCACCCCCGGCCGCTCCGCGTTCGCCTGGCCGGGCGCGGCGGGGGAGCGGGCCGTGCAGTCGATCACCCGGCCGCTCAGCCGCCGCCGCCTGCTCGCCGCCGTGGAGAACGCCCTGGGCACCGCCGAGTGCCCCGGCGAGCCGCGCGAGCGCGCGTACGCCGCCGGCCGGACGGACGGCGCGCGCATCCTGGTGGCCGAGGACGACGAGGTGAGCCGCCAGGTCGCGATGCTCGTGCTGGGCCAGGCCGGGCACGAGGTCGAGGTGGTCGACGACGGCGCGCAGGCCGTGCGCGCCGTCCTGGCCGGCCGCTACGACCTGGTGTTCATGGACTGCCAGCTCCCCGTGCTCGACGGCCTGGCCGCCACCGAGGAGATCAGGGAACGCGAGGAGGTCCACACCCCGATCATCGCGATGACCGCCGCCGCCATGCCGGACGACCGGATCCGGTGCCTGGAGGCGGGCATGGACGACCACCTGGCCAAGCCGGTGGACTGGCCGCGCGTGCTGGCCAGGATCCCGGAGTGGACCGCCTCCGCCGGACTGCCGCCCGAGCTGGCGGGGCTGTCGCAGGAGGCGCTCGCGGACGTGGCGCGGGCCTACCTGGCGACCGCCACGCGCACGTTCGAGGAACTGCGGCAGGCGGTACGCGACGGCGACCAGCCGGCGGTGACCGCGCTCGCGCACCGGCTCAAGGGCGCCTGCGCGACGGTGGGCGCGGCCCGCGAGGCCGAGCTGTGCGAGCGCGTCGAGACCGTGTCCAGGGCGGGGGACGCCGTGGACGCCCGCCTCCTCGACGAGCTGGACACCCTGCTCAGCGAGGTGCCGGACTGGATGAACGTCACGTATTCCTGACCCGCTCCCCGGCCGGCGGTTTACGGTTTTCCGCCATCGAGGTCGGCGGCTCTCCCCCATGGTGGCCGGGCGCGCCGGAGCCTAACGTGCGGGGACGTGATCAGTCTCAACGCCCTGAGCAAGAGGTACGGCGACCGGCTCGCGGTCGACGACCTGACCCTCGACCTGAAACCGGGACGCGTGACCGGTTTCCTCGGGCCGAACGGCGCCGGCAAATCGACCACGATGCGCATGGTCCTCGGCCTCGACCACCCCACCTCCGGAACCGCGCTCGTCGGCGGCCGGCCGTACCGCCGCCTGCGGGACCCGCTGCGCGCGGTCGGCGCGCTGCTCGACGCGCGCGCCGCGCACCCCGGCCGCAGCGGTCACGCCCACCTGACGGCGCTGGCAAGGAGCAACGGCATCCCGCGCCGCCGCGTGGACGAGGTGCTGGAGACGGTGGGCCTGGCCGGCGCGCCGGCCCGCAAACGGGCCGGGACTCTGTCGCTCGGGATGAGCCAGCGGCTCGGGATCGCGGCGGCGCTGCTGGGCGATCCCGGGGTGCTCATGTTCGACGAGCCCGTCAACGGGCTGGACCCGGACGGCGTGCGATGGGTGCGCGGGCTCATGCGCGCGCTGGCCGGCGAGGGCCGGACGGTGTTCGTCTCCAGCCACCTGATGAGCGAGATGCAGCTCACCGCCGACCACCTCGTGGTGATCGGCAGGGGCCGGCTCATCGCGGACGCGCCGCTCGCCGACGTCCTGGCGGGCAGCTCGCTGACGGGCGTGCTGGTCCGCACCCCGCACGCCGGCGACCTCGCCGAACGGCTGCGCGCCGACGGGATGAGCGTGTCCCGGCCCGGCGAGAACGAGCTGGAGGTCACCGGCGCGCCCGTCGAACGGGTCGGCGACCTGGCCCACGAGGCCGGGATCCGGCTGCACGAGCTGCGCGCCAAGGAGGCGTCCCTGGAGCAGGCGTACCAGGAGCTGACCGCGGGCAGCGTGGAGTACGGGGCGGGCCGATGAGCGCGCGAGGGTTGTGGCAGGCGGCCGGGGCCGAGTGGGTCAAGTTGTGGTCGGTCAGGTCCACGTGGTGGTGCCTGGCCGGCGCGCTCGCGCTCACCGTGCTGACCTCCGTCACGCTGGCCGTGGACGCCGCCACCGGCGCGCTGCGCGACGGCACGCCCGGCGTGCGGATCAGCGCCGCCGAACCCGTGGTCTCGGCCACGTCGTTCGTGCAGTTCGCGCTGGTGGCCCTGGCCATGCTGGCGATCACCTCCGAGTACGCCTCCGGCGGCATCCGGACCACGCTGGCGGCCACCCCCGCGCGCGGCGTGGTGCTGGCGGCCAAGGCGCTGGTGGTGGGGCCGGTCATGCTGGCGACGGGCGTGCTCACCGGCGCACTGACGGTGGCGGCCGTGTACGCGGTGCTGTCGCTCGACGTGTTCGGCGGGTTCGTGGTGCTGCCGGCCGGGCAGGTCGCGCTCGACCTGCTGCGCACCGGGGTGTTCTACGCGCTGGTGGCGGTCATGACGCTGGGCGTCGGCGCGGCGACGCGCAGCGCGGCGGGCACCCTGACCGTGGTGTTCCTGCTGCTCATGGGGCTGCCGCTGATGATCCTCATGACCGGGAGCCAGGTGCTGGCGGACCTCTCGCTGCGGATGCCGACGTTCGCCGGGCTGGCGTTCATGGGCAGCGCGCGCAACATCACGGGCGGGCCGATGCCGTACTCGCCGGGGGAGGGGCTGGTGTGGCTGCTGGTCTGGGCGGCGGTGGCCGTGGCGGTGGGCCACGCCGTCCTGCGCCGCCGCGACGCCTAGACTTCACGCCCGTGTCCGGCATCCATGTCGCCCGTGTCCTGGCCGGCGTCGTCCTGGGGATGGCCCTCGGCCTGGCCGAGCTGCTCTTCCTCGTCGTCGCCGCGCCCGCCGCGCTGATCCCCGCGCTGCGGCCCGCCGCCGCGCGCGGGCGGGACCGGCTGGCGGCGCTGGAGCACGCCCGGCTCACCGGGCTGCTCGGCCACGCCCCGGCGCGGCGCGACGGCGGCTACGCCTTCCTCGCCGTCCGGGCCGCGCTGGGCGTGCTCGGCGGGTACACCTGCGCCGCCGCGCTGTTCCTCACCGTGCTGCTGCTCTTCGGCGGCGCGTGGGACCTGCTCTGGGGCGAGTCCGAGCCGGTCCCGGTGGAGCTGCCGGGCGTGCGGCTGGTCACCACCGGCGGCGCGGTCGGCATCACCGCCGGGACGGCCCTGCTGGCCGTGCTCGTCCTCCTGGTCGCGGCCATGGCCACACTCGAACGCCGCGTCGCCGCCCGCTTCCTCGGCCCCAGCGGGGAGGAGCTGATGCGCCGCCGCATCGCCGAGCTGACCGAGACCCGGTCCGGCGTCGTCAGGGCGGTGGACGACGAGCGGCGCAGGATCGAGCGCGACCTGCACGACGGCGTGCAGCAGCGCGGCGTCGCCCTGGCCATGCTGCTCGGCCGCGCCCGCCACACCCTCGACCAGGACAACCGCGCCCGGGACACCGGCCCGGACAGCCCGGACGGCGCGGACAGCCCGGACGGCCGGAAGGGTCCGGGCGGCCAGGACCGCGCGGACGGCCGGGACCGCCCGGACGGGCGCGACACGGTCGCCGGGCTGGTCGGGCAGGCGTACGCCGAGTCCCGCCGGCTCCTCGACGAGCTGCGCAGCGTGGCCTGGCGGATCTACCCCACCGCCCTCGACGAGCTGGGCCTGCGCGCCGCCCTGGCAGGCGTCGCCGAACGCGCCGGCGCGCCCGTCACCGTGCACTACGGGCTCGCCGCCCGCCCCGCCTCCGAAATCGAGACCGCCCTGTACTTCGTGGCCCGCGAAGCCATCACCAACGCGGTCAAGCACGCGGGAGCCCATGACATCCTGGTGGTCCTGACGGAGGACGACAGCAGGGTGAGCGTGGAGATCTCCGACGACGGCGAGGGCGGCGCCGACCCGTCCGGCGGCGGCCTGTCCGGGCTGGCCCGGCGCGTTCTCGCGCTCGACGGCACGTTCACCGTCGACAGCGCCCCCGGCGGCCCCACCCGGATCGCCGCCACGCTGCCCAAGGCGCCGCCGTGCGGGTGATCCTGGCCGACGACTCCGTGCTGCTGCGCGAGGGCCTGAGCAGGCTGCTCGAAGACGCCGGGCACGAGGTCGTCGCCGCCGTCGGCGACGCGCCCGCGCTGCTCGCCGCCGCCGGGCGGCACCGTCCCGACGTGGCCGTCATCGACGTGCGCATGCCGCCCGGCCACAAGGACGACGGGCTGCGGGCCGCGCTGGAGATCCGCGAGCGGCTGCCCGGCGTCGGGGTGCTCGTCCTGTCGCAGTACGTCGAGCAGCACTACGCCGCCAGGCTGCTGGCCGGGTCCCCCGAAGGGCTCGGCTACCTGCTGAAGGACCGGGTCTCGGAGGTCGCCGAGTTCCTCGACTCACTGGAGCGGGTCCGCGCGGGCGGCACGGCCTTCGACCCCGAGGTGGTGCGCCAGCTCCTGGCCCGCAGCACGCGCGCCGACCCGCTGGGCGGGCTCAGCCCCCGGGAGGCGGCCGTGCTGCGGCACCTCGCGGAAGGGCTGGTGAACGCGGCCATCGCCGAGCGGCTGCACGTCTCGCTCAGCACGGTCGAGAAGCACGTGAACGCCATCATGGACAAGCTCGACCTGCCCCGCGAGCCCGGCTACAGCCGTCGTGTGCTGGCCGTCCTGCGCTACCTGGAAAGCTGACCGCGGAAAGCTGACCGCCGCACCGCGAATCGTGCATTATCGGACAAAAGATCGTGGGCTCTGTGCCATCGACGCGGACACCCGGGTTCGGGCGGGGGCCCCGGGCCCCCGAGTCGGCCCCCGCCGAGACCCGGACGAGCGCGCCGGCCCCACAGGAGACCGAAACCACGCAAAGGAGAACCCACGGGGACATCGGATGCCGAGCCGACCGCGGCGCGTACCCGGCTCAAGGTCGGGCGGCGCGCGGTGGTCCCGTACCGGAAGGGGGTCATCGGCACGATGCCGGACTGCGCGCGCCAGAGCGCGCCGAAGGGCTTCTCCTCGCCCGGGGCGAGCTTCGAGTCCTGCTGGCTGAGCGGCGCGCGGACCGGGGTCGCGATCATCGGGGCCAAGTTCGCCGACGAGGACTACCGCGACAAGCCCGTCGTCTGGCGCCGGTGAGCCCGCGCCGGTGACCCCGGCCGGCGCACGTCAGGCGCCGCCGGGGAACGACGGGTGCGAGACCTCCCCGTTCATCAGCCGGCCGAGGAACTCCCGCATGGACCTGCCGTCGTTCAGGTGCGGGAACGGCTCGCCGGGCACGTCCGCCCCCAGGAACCGGCACAGCGGCTCCCAGCCCTCCCGCACGTCGAAGACCAGCAGCCGCTCCGGCGGCAGCGCCGCCTGCACCGCGGCCGTGTGCCGCTCGAACGCCGCCACCGCGGCCTCCTCGTTCACCGGCCCGTCGGTCATGGTCCGGCCGGGGCCGAACGTGCCGGCCGCCATGCGGTCGATCACCGGCCGCAGCCCGCTCATCCCCTCGAACACGGCCCGCGCCGCCGGGGGCAGGTCCGCGCCCCCGCCCGCGGGCAGCATGGCCCGGGGCCCGTTGTTGATCAGCGTCAGCATGCTCGCGTACCAGGCGCGCGGGTCGCGGACGGTGAGCACGACCTTCGCCTCCGGGTACGCCCCCGCCAGCTCGCGCCAGAAGTAGGAGGCCGGCCAGTCCTGGGTGGAACGGAATCCGTCGAAGAGCCGCTCCCAGTCGGCCTCGTCACTGTCGGCCAGCGGCAGCCAGTCGCCGGCGCGTCGCGGCTCGCTGAGGATGCTGAACATGTGGAAGCAGGGCCCGAAGCCGAGCCGCTCCAGCGCGGCCTTCATGGAGCTGGTTCCGGTACGCGGGAATCCCGCGCCTATCACGGTGAGCACAATCGCACCTCCAGAGGTTGTCTACCCCATCGATCGGAAAGGTGCGGGAAAGACTGACGGTGCGTCGCGGACAGGTGGGTATGGCCCCGGGGTAAGGGGCACAGTCAGCTCCACGGAACAGCGCACGACAAGGAGGAAGGACCGCGCCATGACCGTCATGCTCGCCGACGGCCGCTCGATGCCGCGCCTGGGCCTGGGCACCTGGCCCATGAACGACGACGAGGCCCGCCAGGCCGTCACGCACGCCGTCTCGCTCGGCTACCGGCTCATCGACACCGCCGCCAGCTACGGCAACGAGTCCGGCGTCGGTGCCGCCGTGGCGGACGCGCCCGTGGCCAGGGAGGAGCTGTTCGTCACGACGAAGCTGCGCGGCTCCCACCACGGCTACGACGCGGCCCTGCGCGGCTTCGAGGAGAGCCGCCGCCGGCTCGGCCTCGACTACGTCGACCTCTTCCTCATCCACTGGCCGCTGCCCGACCGCGGCCTGTACACCGAGACCTGGCGCGCGTTCGCGCACCTGCGCGAGCAGGGCCTGGCCCGCTCCATCGGCGTGTCCAACTTCACGCCCGCGCAGATCGAGCGGCTGGTCGCGGAGACGGGCGTGCGGCCGGTCGTCAACCAGGTCGAGATGCATCCCGGCTTCCCGCAGCGCGAGCTGCGCGCCTGGCTCGCCGAGCACGACATCGTGACCGAGTCGTGGAGCCCGCTCGGCCGCGGCTCCAAGCTGCTCGGCGAGCCCGTGGTCACCGACCTGGCCGCCGCGCACGGCCGTACCCCGGCCCAGGTGGTGCTGCGCTGGCACGTGCAGCTCGGCGCCGTGCCCATCCCCAAGTCGGCCGACCCCGAGCGGATGCGGCAGAACCTCGACGTGTTCGACTTCGCGCTCACGCCGGAGGAGATGGCCGCACTCGACGCCCTCGGCACCGGAGTCCGCCTCGGCGGCGACCCGGACACCCACGTCGAGCTCTGAGCGGCATCGCGGCAGGCCAGGCGTACGAGGCGGTGCCGCGGGGAACGCCCATCCTGGCGGCCGAGTGACGAGGGGGGCCCGTGATGGCGGCGCGGCAGGACGGGTTCGAGGAGATGCTCGCGGAGCTGGCGCTGCGCCGGGAGGAGTTCCGCGAGCAGTGTTACGTCCCCCAGGACTTCGTGGACCGGCTCAAACGGCTCGGCCTCTTCCGCTCGGCCACGCCGGAGCGCTTCGGCGGCGAGACGATGCCGCCGGCGGACTTCCTCAGGAAGGTCGAGCGGATCTCGGCCGTGGACGGCTCCACCGGATGGGTCGCCGCCTTCGGCGCCCAGCTCGTCTACCTGGGCTCGCTGCCGCTGGAGACCCAGGCCCGCCTGTACGCGGGCGGCCCCGACGTCGTGCTGGCCGGCGGCCTGTTCCCGGTGCAGGAGGCCACGCCGACCGGGCGCGGCTTCCTGCTCAACGGCCGGTGGAAGTTCGCCAGCGGCTGCATGGCCGCGGACGTCCTCGTCGTCGGCATCCCCGGCGACGACTCCTCCTCCGGCAAGCCGCGCGGGGCGGTGGTGCGGCCGGAGCGCCTGGAGATCGTCCGCGAGTGGGACGTCGTCGGCATGCGCGGCACCGGCTCGTTCGACCTGGTCGCCGAGGACGTCGAGGTCGATCGCGAGTGGACCTTCATCCGCGGCGGCCCGCCGGTGATCGACGAGCCGCTCTACCGCTATCCCGCGATCACGTACGTCGCCCAGTCGTTGTCGGTCGTCTCCGCCGGCGTCGCCAGGGCCGCACTCGACCTCGCCGAAGGGGCCGGCAGCGGCCGGACCGGCGTCACCGGCGCCCCCCGGCTGGCGGAGCGCCCCTACTACCGCGCCGGCATCGCCGAGGCCGAGGCCGCCCTCCGCGCCGCGCGCGCCTACTTCTACGAGGCCACCGAGGAGGCGTGGCAGGCGGTCGCGGACGGCGGCCCGGTCGGCGACGCGCAGAACGCGCACCTGCGGCTGTCGGCCGCCCACCTCGCCAGGTCGGCCGCCGAGGTGGTCGCCAAGGTCGTCTCGCTGTCCGGCACCGCCGCCATCTACCGCGACCATCCTCTGCAGGGGTTGCTCGGCGACGCGATGGTGCCGCAGGAGCACGCCTTCCTCAGCCCGGCCATCTACGACGCCGCCGGCGCCGTCCTCATGGGGTGCCCGCCCACCGTCCCGGCCTTCCGCTGACGAGAGCCACCGGGCCGGCGGCCGGCGTCCTCGAACGCCCCGTCACGTGAGGTGCCGCGGCGCCCGGCGCGTCATGGGGCGCTTCCTGATCAGCAGGACGGTGAGGGCGGCGAGCAGCAGCCACGCCGACGTCATCACGATCAGCCACGTCCAGCCCGCGTG
>NZ_SSXE01000211.1:0-30734 GCF_021699195.1 Nonomuraea sp. MG754425
CAGCCCTCCGCCGCCGACATCAGGCCACAGCGCGCAGGCACCACTTCCGGCAGCGCCTGCGCCTCCAACACATGCAGATCTAGCTATGTAGTACTAGGGAACGAACGCCGTCTTCGGCACGCCCTGCGCGAGTACGAAAGCTTCTACAACCAGCACCGAGCCCTGAACCAAGCAGCCCCGCCGCGTCCCGCTCCGGGCCCGATCATCGATCCCGGGCGAATCATCAGGCGCAGGTGCCGACCCTCGGGCGGTTGATGCGCGTGCAGCCGCCCTCCGGCAGCCACGACAGGTAGGTCCGCGCGCAGACCGGCCCGTGGGGGAACAGCCACACGTCGCGCAGGCCGCTCAGCGCGGGGTCGGCCGGAGGGTGGTCGTAGGGGGAGACCCCGGCGGCCTGGACCCGGCCGTCCCAGACGTAGCGGTAGGAGTCGGTAGCTGGTGCGGGGGACGCCCAGGAACCCGGTCGCGCCGACCGCGAGCCCGCCGACGATCACCAGCGACGCGGCGCGGCGGGCCGGGACCCGCCGCAGCGACCACGCCGCCGCCGCGAACAGCGTCCAGCACAGCGCGTACCAGGCGATCAGGCCGGCCGGGTCGGCGAGCTGCCCGGCACGGGTGATCGCGGCGGCCGAGGCGGCGACCAGAGCGGCCAGCAGGGCGATGGTGAGTCTCACCCGGCCAGACTGGCAGCGCGCCCGCCGGGGACATCCGCCACCGGGCCGGACGTCCGGGTTTCGTAAGGTGCCGTCTCCCCCTGATTGAGGGTCCGGCGCGATTGCATGGGCACCATGAGACCCACGCTTCCGCAGTTCAGGGGCCGCTTGCACGACCCTCGGACCGCTGTGGCGATCGGCCGCCGGCTCGGCGCGGCCATCGTCGTCTGCTTCCTGACGGGGCTGATCAGCCACGTACTGCGACATCCGCCCGGCTGGATGACCGGGTTGCTGCCGACCCGGCCGGTCTGGGGTTACCGGCTGACCCAGGGCCTGCACGTCGCCTCAGGCCTGGCGGCGATCGTGCTGGTGATGGCGAAGCTGTGGACGGTCTACCCGCGTCTGTTCGCCTGGCCGCCGTTCCGCTCGCTCCCGCATCTGGTCGAGCGGCTGACGATCGCGCTGCTCGTGGCGGCGACGGTGTTCGAGCTGTTCACCGGCCTGATCAACATCCTGCAGTGGTATCCGTGGCCGTTCTCCTTCACCCAGACCCACTACGCCGTCGCCTGGATCGTCGCCGGTTCCCTGCTGCTCCACCTGGCCGTGAAGGCGCCGCTGATCAGGACCGACCGGCGGCCGAGACGCGCCGACGTGGACGCGGCCGACCGCCGGGCGCTGCTGACGGGTGTCGGCGTGGCGGTCGGCGCGGTCACGCTGACCACCGTCGGCCAGGCGTTCACGCCGCTGCGCGCCTTCACCCTCCTCGCACCCCGCAACCCCGGCATCGCGCCCCAAGGGGTGCCGATCAACCGGACGGCCGCCGCCGCGCAGGTCACCTACGCCTCGGCCGACGGCTGGGCCCTGGAGGTCGCCGGGCCGAAGCCCTACCGGATCACCCTGGCCGAGCTCAACGCCCTGCCGCAGCAGCGGGTACGGCTGCCGATCGCCTGCGTCGAAGGATGGAGTGTCAACGCCTGGTGGTCGGGTGTGCCGATCCGCGACCTGCTGGCCCGCGCGGGGATCGCGCCGGGCAGGCCGCTGCGGGTGACCTCGATGGAGGTCTGGGGCTACTACAAGGTCATGGAGATGCCCGCCCAGTACGCCGACGACCCCCAGACCCTGCTCGCGTTGAAGCTCAACGACGAGGTACTGTCGCTCGACCACGGCTACCCCGCGCGGATCATCGCCCCCAACCGGCCGGGCGTCCTGCAGACCAAATGGGTGTCCCGGCTGGAGGCGCTGTGAGGGTCACGCTGGGCGCGGCCGGGGTCGCACTGATCGCCGTCGGGCTGTTCTTCCTGCTGCCGCTGCCCGGCCTGTGGGCAGTGGTCGTCTGGTTCGGCGGAGCCATCGCCCTGCACGACGCGATCATCGGCCCGCTCGTGCTCCTGGCCGGCCTGCTGGTGGCCCGCCTGCCCGACCGGGCCGTGGTACGCGGGGCGCTGATCACGATGGGCGCGCTGGTGCTCATCACCGTCCCCGTGCTGCTGCGCCCCGGGCCTTCGCCGAACCCGACGGTCCTGGCTCAGCCCTACGGCCTCAACCTGCTGATCTGCCTCGCGGTAGTGGCCGTGGTCGCGGTCGTGCTGGTGCTGGTCCGCCGTCGGCGCTAGTGGACCGGTCGCGCAAGTTCGACGAACTGGCGCTCCGCCACCGACCACTCGCCGGCCGGAAACCAGCCCGCTGTGACGGCGTGCCGGATGAGCGCCGCCACACCGGCTCGGGCCCATGGGAACGGTGCTCCAAGACCGCCGCCGTCATCAAGGCAGACCACGTGGCGTTCGTCCACCTCAGCGGGGTCAGCCTCGGCGATCAACCGGCCGTCCTGGGCGGTCAGTTCGGTCATGCGCCGCAGCAGCGCGGCGATGTCGCCGCCGATGCCGATGTTGCCGTCGATGAGCAGGGCCGTCGTCCAGCGGCCCGTGCCCGGGATCGGCTCGAACACCGATCGGCACAAAGCCATACCGCCCCTGCGGCGGGTTTCGGCCACGGCCTCCGCGCTGATGTCGATGCCGAGCGTGCGATGGCCCCGCTCGGAGAGGGCAGCGACCAGACGGCCGGGCCCGCACCCGACGTCCAGGACCGCCCCCCGGCATCGGGCCAGCACCGACCGGTCCGCGGCGTCGGTCCCCGCGCACCAGCGTTCGACGTCGAGCGGAAACCGGCCGCCGTCGGCGCGGCGCATGAACAACGGGCCGCGCCCGGCGCGCAGGGCGAGGGCGTAGGGGTCGTCGTGCCAGGTCACCGGACGGCCACCCGGGCCGACAGGCGGGTGTGGACTTGGGCGAACCGGGTCCGGGGAGCCTGGGCGGCCACCTTTCCGGCGTCGTCGGCCGTGTCGACGTCGCGGAGCCTCGGCAGCTCGCCGACGCGCAGCTTCCCCGGCCGGGCCCGCTGTGCCCCGCCCGTCTCCGGCACCGACATCGGTACGCCGAGCAGCAGGGCCGGGTCGGGGTCTTTCACGTCGAGGCCGCCGGCGCATCGGGGACGGATCTCGAACCCGGCGGGTAGCCAGGGTCCGGGGGAGCCGTCGAGCACCAGCACGTGCCGGTCGGCGGGGTTCGGAGCGCCGCGTCGAGGGTGTCGGCCAGCGCCGCCTCTGCCGGCGCGGCGGTCTCCCGCGCGGTGAACGGCGGGGGGAGCCGGGTCTTCACCTTCCCGGTAACGGGCTCCTTGGCGATCACGAGGAGGGTCGTCATCGGGCCAGCACCTTCCGCATGTCGCGGACCGCCTGGAATGTTCCCCGCCAGGTGCCGGTGACTTCGGACTTCCCGGCGCGGGTCAGGTAGGGCACGTCGACCTCGCGGATCCGCCGGCCCTCGTCGGCGGCGCGGACCACCGTGTCGAGGGGGTAGCCGCTGCGCCGGTCGGTCAACCCCAGTTTCAGCAGGTTCCTCCCGGCGGGCCGCGCGCAGCGGCCCCAGGTCCTTCAGCCGCAGCCCGGTCCGGCGCCGGACCAGATGTGACAGCGCCCGGTTCCCGGCCCGCGCGTGCGCGGGCCACCCCCCGCGCCTGGTCGGGCGCCGCCGTCCCAGCACCAGGTCGTCTCCCTCTCCGATCTTCGGTACGAATCCCGTCAGCGGTCCCGGATCGAGAGAGGCGTCACAGTCGCAGAAACGGACGACCTCCGCCGTGGCCGCGACGAGTCCCGCGTGACAGGCCGCCCCGAACCCGCGCCGCGGCTCGGGCACGACCGTCGCCCCGAGGGAGCGGGCGAGCTCCGCCGACCCGTCGGTCGATCCGTTGTCCACGACCGGCGCCCGCCAGCCGGGCGGGATCCGCTCCAACACCCACGGCAGCGCCTCGGCCTCGTTCAGGCAGGGCAGCACGACATCCACTGTTGGTTGGATCACACTCGCAACCGTAGGAACAACGGGCCCGGATTCCGGGCGCAGAGTCCTTACGAAACGCGGACGCCGCCCATATCGCCTGGTCTGAGGTGCCAGGCTGGGGGCATGAGGATCCTGGTCGTGGAAGACGACCCGACCGTCGCCGGCGTCGTGTCCGATTACCTGCTCCGGGCCGGTCACACCGTCGACCACGCCGCCGACGGCCCCACCGGGCTCGACCGCGCCGTCGGCGAGCGCCCCGACATGGTCGTGCTCGACCTGATGCTGCCGGGCCTCGACGGGCTGGAGGTCTGCCGCCGCCTGCGGGCAGAAAGCCCCATACCGGTGATCATGCTGACCGCCCGGGGCGAGGAGGACGACCGCATCGCCGGGCTGGAGGTCGGCGCCGACGACTACGTCACCAAGCCGTTCAGTCCCCGCGAGCTCGTGCTGCGCGTGGAGTCGGTGCTGCGCCGCAGCCAGGCCCCCGGTCCGATCCGGCGCGACCCCTTGACGGCCGCCGGGCTGACGCTCGACCCGGAGACCCACCGCGCCGCCAAGGACGGCGTCGAGCTCACGCTCACGCTGCGCGAGTTCGACCTGCTGGCCCACTTCCTGGCCCACCCCCATCGGGCCCACACCCGCGAGGAGCTGATGCGGGAGGTGTGGGAGTGGGACTTCGGCGACCTGTCGACGGTGACCGTCCACGTCAGACGCCTGCGCGGCAAGGTCGAGGACGATCCGGCCCGGCCCCGCCTGATCCTCACGGTGTGGGGCGTCGGCTACCGCTTCGACCCGGGGGAGCCGGAATGAGGGATGTGCTGCTCATCGCGCTGTTCGCGCTCGGCGGGGCGGCCGTGGCCGGGCTGGCGGGCGCCGGGGTGCTGATGTTGCTGCGGCGGCGCTCAGTGGCCGTCTCGCTGATCGTGGTGGCGGTCGTCGCGGTGACCGCGATGCTCGCCGGGACGCTGTCGGTCGCCTGGGCGATGTTCCTGTCACCGCACGACCTGTGGGTGGTGACGGTGGTGGTCGCGATGGCCGCCGTGGTGTCGTTCGTGACCGCGATGGTGCTGGGCCGCTGGGTGGTGGCCCGCAGCCGTGACCTGGCCAGGGCCACCCGTGAATTCGGCGACGGAGGCGACTTCGCCGCCCCGGCCGTCCCGGCGACCGCCGAACTGGCCGACCTGGCCAGGGAACTGGCCGCCACCAGTGAGAGGCTGGCCGCCTCCCGGCAGCGCGAGAGGGCACTGGAGTCCTCGCGGCGCGAACTGGTCGCCTGGATCTCCCACGACCTGCGCACCCCGCTCACCGGGCTGCGCGCCATGGCCGAAGCGCTGGAGGACGGCGTCGCCGCCGACCCGGTCCGCTACCACCGTCAGATCCGCGCGGAGGTCGAGCGGCTGACGGCGATGGTCGGCGACCTGTTCGAGTTGTCGCGCATCCACGCGGGGGCGTTCACCCCCGTACCGAGCCGGATGTCCCTGCGCGACCTGGCCGCCGACGCGCTGCTGGGCGCCGGGCCGCTGGCCGACGAGCGCGGGGTGCGGCTGGTCGGCGAGGACCTCGACCACGTACCCGTGGAGGTCGACGGCAAGGAGATGACGCGGGTTCTGGCCAACCTGCTGGTCAACGCCATCAGGCACACCCCGGCCGACGGCACGGTCGCCGTCAGCGCCGGGCGCGTCGGCGACAGCGCGGTCCTGACCGTCACCGACGCCTGCGGCGGCATCCCCGCCGCCGACCTGCCGCGCGTGTTCGACACCGGCTGGCGCGGCACCGCCGCCCGCACCCCGCCCGCCGGGGCCGGGCTCGGGCTGGCGATCGTGCGCGGCATCGTCGAGGCCCACGCGGGCCGCGCCGACGTGCGCAACGTGCCCGGCGGCTGCCGCTTCGAGGTCACGCTCCCGCTGGTGACCTGAGGGGCGCGCGGGCGAACTCCGCGACTCCGTCGGCGAACGCCACCCTAGGCTTCCCGCCCAGGTCGTCGCGCAGCCGGGGGAGTCGGCGGTGATGTGCCGCACGTCGCCCAGCCGGTAGCCGCCCGTGACGACCGGCGCCGGGCGGGTAGCGCAGCGACACCGCCCGCCGGTCGCCCGCGCCCACGACGCGGCCGGATGCTCCTGGGCGAGCTTGGTGGCGGCGTAGACGTTGCGCGGATCGGCGGGGCGTCCTCGCGGACCAGCCCGGGGAGCAGCCCGGCCCCGCAGCGCGGGCAGCGCGGCTCGAACCGGCCCGCCGCCAGGTCGGCGACCGCCCGGGGCTCCGGCCCCACCTGCGACGAGTACTCGCATGCCGGCGACGCTACGAGACCGGCGGCCCGGACGGGGCCTTCGTACCCGGGCCGTAAGACTTCCGTCAGATCGCGGGCGCCCGCACGTAACGGGTCAGCACGGCGGTCCCGGCCCGCTCGGCCGACAGGCACTCCAGGTAGGCGGGCGGGCCGTCCGCGGGGAAGAGCCGCTCGCCGGTGCGGAGCAGCGCCGGGAAGACCAGCAGCCGGTATTCGTCGATCAGATCCTCGGCCATCAGGGCGTGGACGACGCTCCGGCTGCCCGCGACGACCACGTCGCGTCGCTCTCGCTTCACGGCGCCGGCGAGGTCGCCGTCGGTGATCCGCGAGTTCGCCCAGGCCGATGTGTCGGCCAGCGTGCGGGAGACGACCAGCTTCGGGACGGCGTTCATCCGCGCCGAGAACGGGTCGTCGCGTCCGGGCCGGAGTGTGTCGCGTTTCCAGGGTCGTGCTGAGTTGGACTCGGCTGCCGTCGCCGGCCGGACGGGTGTCCAATGGCTCGACGGCGCGGAACGGCACGCTCGCGGGCCCGTCATCGATGACCTCGACGCCTGGTGTCCCTGATGGCGCGGGCGGCGTTGATCAGGCCGATGTGGCTGAGGGCCTGAGGGAAGTTGCCGATTGCCTCTCCTGTCGTGGAGTCCACCTCCTCGCTGAGCAGGCCGACATCGTTGGCGCAGGAGGCGGCGGTCTCGAACGTCCGTCTGGCCGCGGCGTCCTGCCCGGTGAGGGCCAGTGCGTGGGCGAGCCAGAAGGTGCACAGCAGGAAGGTGCCCTCCTGGCCCGGCAGCCCGTCGGCGGAACGGTAACGGTGCACCAGCCCTCTCGCGTCGGTCAACTGGGTGGCGACGGCCTGCACGGTGGAGCGGATTCTTGGGTCGTCCGGCGGCAGGAATCCGACCAGGGGCATCATCAGGGTGGCGGCGTCGATATGGGTGCCACCGAACGTCTGGGTGAAAGCACCCGCCTGCTCACTCCAGCCGTGGGTCAGGATCGCGGTGTGGATCTCGTCTCGGACGCGCGTCCAGTCGGCGACCCGGGAGGCGGCCCCCAGCACGGGGGCCAGGGTGATCGCCCTGTCCAGTCCCACCCAGCACATCAGCTTGGAGTGCGTGAAGTGCCTGCTGGGGCCACGGATCTCCCACAGGCTCTGATCCGGCTCCTGCCAGCGGCGCGCGGCGGTCTCGGCGACTCCGATCAGCAGCGAGCGGGTGAGGGGGTCGAACGGGCCGATGTCCCGGTAGGTCCGGCAGGCGGCGTCGAGCAGTTCGCCGTACACGTCGAGCTGCCGCTGGCGCCAGGCGTCGTTGCCGACCCGCACGGGCGCGCTGTTCCGCCACCCCCGCAGATGCGGTAGCCGCCGTTCGCTGAGGTCGCGCTCGCCGCCGATGCCGTACATGATCTGCAGGTCGGGGTCCGTGTCGGTCTGTCCCGCGCATGCGCGGGACAGGAAGGTGAAGAAGGCGGTCTCTTCCTCCTCGCAGGTGGCCGTGTTCAGGGCGTGCAGGGTGAAGCTGGCATCGCGGACCCAGGTGTAGCGGTAGTCCCAGTTGCGCTGCCCGCCGATGCTTTCCGGCAGGGAGGTGGTGGCCGCGGCCACAATGGCCCCCGTCGGGGCGTAGGTCATCGCGCGCAGAACCCGGCCGCTGTGGTTGACCTGCCGGCGCCAGGGTCCCTCGTAGTCGGCGTGCCCGCGTGACCAGGAGCGCCATCCCGCGACGGTGTCGCGGAGCCGGCGCGCGACGGCCCAGGAGGTACGGCGCGGCGGGTCGGGCGCCCAGGTCGGGCCGGTCTGGAGCGCCAGACCGACGTTCTGTCCTGCGCGCAGGGTGAGAGCGGCGTCCGCAATCGAGCCGCTGGTCCGGAATTCCACCGGACTGGACAGGGTGAGCACGTCGGCGCCTCCACGGGCGATCAGGCCGCCGCGGACCGGCTGCATCAGCGGGCGGACGAGGCCGAACTCGGGCCGGGGCGCATACACGATCTCCACAGGCACCTGCCCTTCGGTGCAGGCGAGCCGGCGAAGGAGCAGGCCGGGGGATGACGTGCCCAGCGCGTGCCCACGTTCCCCACGGCCCAGCGCGAGAGCGTCCAGAAGCACCACAGTGCCGACGCGCGTCCGGAACGTGGTCTCCAACACAAGGGTGTCCTCGACGTACCGGCGGGTCACCTCGGCCGGACATGCCGGCCGGATCGTCCAGTAGCCGGCTTCCTCGTCCAGCAGTCGGGCGAAGAGTGCCGGGCTGTCGAAACGTGGCAGGCACAGCCAGTCGACAGAGCCGTCGGACGTGACCAGTGCGGCGGACCGGCAGTCCGACAGCATCGCGTAGTCGCCGATCGGGCGGGCGCTCAACGGCCGACCCACCCCGCGGCCAGGCGTCGCAGCACGTAGAGCAGCGCTGAGGCGGCGAAGAGCGCCAGGCTGACCAGAATCCATCGGTTGAGATAGGGAATGGTGCTCAGGCCGACCGCCGCCCGGTAGTTGGGCTCGGCGCCGTGCAGGATGAGCGGGAACCACACCAGCAGCAGCAGGCCGGAGAACGCGGTCGGCACGCGCAGGTAGTTGAGCGGAGCCGGCCGCCGCCCCGTTGGCCGGGGCCGACGCCGAGCAGCCGGACGACCGCGATGAGGAGTATGGGAGAGGGAAGACCGGGCGGCCAAGTCGGCGGCGGAGTAGAGCGGGAACAACACCAGATCGTGGAGGATGACGGCCCCCACGAACCACACCACGAAGCCCACCCAGATGCCCGCGTCGACCACCCGGGTGGCGGCGTACCCGGCGACCAGGAACCCGAGAGCGAGCACGAGCAGGTGCCACCAGGGTGCGCCGTAGGCTCTGGCCCACAGGTTGCGCCCGGTCACGACCGCTCCTGGCCGAAGTCGAGCTCGCGTACCCACTTCGTGTTGTGCACGCCGGGAGCGTTGGGGACGATGACCCGCGCCGGGTATCCGTGGTCGAGGGACAGGTCGGCCCCGTTGACCCGCAGCGCCAGCAGCGAGCGCGGGTCGGCGACCTGCGCGGCGCTGAGCGAGGCCTGACCGAAATAGCCCCCGCGTTGCAGGGACCTGGCGGTGACGCCCGCCTGGCCGGTCCGGATGCCGGCGAGGCGGGCGAGGTCGGCCAGTCGTACGCCGGTCCACGTCTGGACGGTCGACCAGCCTTCCACGCAGGCGATCGGCAGGGCGTAGGTGTGCAGCGGCATGGCCAGCAGGTCCACGCGGGAGAGTTCGCTCCGGTGCGGTCCGACGAGTGTCAGCCGCCAGGAGTCGCCGGTCAGGTCCGGGGTGACGCCGAGGCTCGCCGCCGTCTTGTTGACCTGGAAGTCGTTGGGGCCCGTACCGTAGTGGCGGCCGTGGGGAGCCAGCAGCGCGGTACGGCGCAGCGGCCCGTCGACGCACTGGCCGGCGGACAGGCCGAACATGACCAGCGAGCCGCCGCCGGCGAAGGCCAGCAGGCCGCGCCTGGACATCGTGGGGGGCGCGGGGTCGGCGGCGACCAGGCCGCCGGGGTCCGGCGGCTCCGGGCGGGTGTCGGCCACGGAACTGCGCAGGTGGTCGCGCAGGCCGTACGTGCGCAGGGTGTGCACGACGCCGGGCAGCTTGATGACGACGTGGACGGCGAAGGCGGCCAGGAAGATCCACGCGCCGTAGAAGTGCGCCGGGTAGAAGGAGAACGGGAAGACGTAGAAGAGCTGGATGTTGAGTATCCCGGTCACGAACTGGAACACCGCGCCGCCGACCAGGAGCAGCAGGCTGGCCCGTTCGACGGCCTGCGCCACGGAGCGGGCGGGCGGCCAGGAGAACAGCTTGGGGATGACCGACCACAGCTTGGCCAGCAGGATGGGCACCAGTGTCAGCCCGCCGACGACGTGCACGCCCTGGGTGAGCCGGTACAACCACACCGGGTCCGTGGGCCAGTCGAACAGGTAGAAGCCCAGCAGGCCCCTGCCGGGGGTCGTGTCGTTGCCCGGCAGCCGGGGCTCGTAGGCGGCGTACGACACCAGCCCGGTGATCGCGACCAGGGTGATCCCGGCCAGCAGGACCAGCCCGAGCACCGAGGTCAGCCAGGGGCCGCGGAGCGGGCTGCGCCAGAACTCCGGCCGGAACGGGCCCGGCGGCCCGCCCCACCCCTTGAGGCGCGCGGCCAGGCGGCCCTTCCTGCCGGGCTTGACCTCACGATCGCGCCCCCGCGACGTATCCGGCACCGATCCCCCCGAAATCCGCTGTCGGCTGTCCGGACTCCTGACCGGACGCTGTCCTTCCGAAAGCCACGTCCCGGCACCCGTTCGGCAATGTCCGGACGCGTCGTCATCCGCAGCCACGCCCCGGCACCCGTTCGGCGCGTCGTCATCCTCTTCGCAAGCGCGAGGCGCCGTACGCGCCGCCCGGTGCGGGACGGGCCGCGCGTGCGGCGAATCCGGCGGCCACCGCCAGCGCGGCCAGGGCGTAGGCGACGGTCCCGAAACCGGCGCCGGTGCCCAGGTAGGCCGCGGCGCTCGCCAGCGGGACGCCGAGCCACTCCCACCGGCCGTCGAGGGCGACGAGCGCGACGACGAGCACGGCGTACCAGGAGTAGCCGGGGGTGAACACGAGGATCGCCACCCCGGTCACCAGCAGGGCGCCGCGCCACGGCCGGTCCGCGTCGCCGTGGCGGAGCACGTAGAAGAGCACGGCCCCGAGAATGACGAGGGCCGCGGGGAACGCCCACGCGTCGGGAAGGACCAGCCGCAGCAGCGCGTACCGGTCCCTGCTGCCGGCGTCGTCGTACCCCTCCTCGGTCACGTAACCGGCGAAGTACCCGAGGACGGAGCCGCGCGAGGCGAGCACGTACGGCAGGTAGGCCAGCGCCACGACGAGGGCGGCGGGGCCGAGGACGGCCAGGGCGTCGAGCGTCCGGCGCGCGAACGTCCTCCCGCCGGGCGCGAGGACCCCGGAGAGCGCTCCGGGGACGGTGACGGCGGGCAGCAGCTTGGCGGCCGTCGCCGCGCCCAGCAGCGCGCCGCCGACGGCCCGGTGCCTGCTCACCGTGGCCAGGCCGATGACGGCGAGCAGGATGCCGAGCGCGTCCACATGAGCGTTGTTCACCAGTTCGAGCGGGACCGCGGGACACCACGCGTACCAGGCGGTGCGGGCCGCAGCGTCATCCCGGGCGCCGACCCGGGAACTGAGGTCGCCCCGGGTGCCGGGTCGGCGGGTGAGTGCGATCAGCAGCGCGGCCGAGGTCGCGAGCGCGAGGAGTGCGCCGCCGATCTGCAGCGGCTTGTGCCGCGCCCCTTCGGGCGAGAGCCCGTGCACCAGGAGGAAGTACGCCTCCGCCAGGGGCGGATAGATCGTGTGCACGCCGGGACGGTTGATCCGCGTGCACGACGCCACCGCCTCCCCGGAGGGGATCGGATAACGATCGGGGCCCGAGCAGGCGTCGCCGCGGGGGAAAAGCCAGGGGTCGCGCAGCGGTGCCAGGGCCGCCTCCGCCGGGGCGTGGTCGTAGGGCGGGACGCTCGCGGCCTGCACCCGTCCGTCCCAGGCATAGCGGTAGAGGTCGGTGCTGGTGGCGGGCGGCGACAGCAGGCCGGTGGCGGCCACGGCGATCCCGCCGGCCGCCAGCAGGCACCGCGCCCGGCGCGCCGGCAGCCCGCGCACGGCCCACGCCGCCGCGAGGAAGACCGCCCAGGCGAGCGCGTACGGCCAGAACAGGCCGTGGCGATCTGCGGGGACGGCGTCCGTGCCGATCGTCAGCGCGAGCATGCCGACGAGGGCGGCCAGCAGGACGGCCGTGCCCACCGTGCGGCAGGTCACGCCGGGCAGGCCAGGGGCGCGGTGGCGAACTCCTTCATCCCCTCGTCGAACCCGATCCGGGCGTGGAAGCCGAGCTCGGCACCCGCCCGGTGCGGGGCGGCCACGATGTGGCGGACGTCGCCCAGCCGGTACTCCCCCGTCGTCACCGGCTCCGGCCCGCCGCACTGCCGGGCCAGCGCGACGGCCATGTCGCCGACGCTGTGCGGCTCCCCGCTGGCGACGTTGTACGCGGCCAGCAGGCCCGGCCGGCCGCCGGAGAGCGCGGCGACGTTCGCGCGGGCGACGTCACGGACGTGGACGAAATCCCGCAGTTGCCCGCCGTCCTCGAACACCCTGGGTGCCCGGCCGGCCTCCAGCGCGGACCGGAAGATCGCCGCCACCCCGGAGTACGGCGTGTCGCGGGGCATCCTGGGCCCGTACACGTTGTGGTAGCGCAACGCGACGGCCGTGCCGCCGGTCTCGCGCGCCCAGTTGGCGGCCAGATGCTCCTGCGCCAGCTTGCTGGTGGCGTACGCGTTGCGGGGGTCCGCCGGGGCGTCCTCGCCGATGGTCGCGTGGGTCACCTCCGAGTCGCACCGAGGGCAGCGGGGCTCGAAGAGGCCGCGTGCCAGGGCGTCGGCGGAACGCGGCGCGGGCCGTACCCGGCCGTGCCCCGGGCAGTCGTAGGCGCCTTCGCCGTAGACCACCATCGAGGAGGCCAGCACCATCCGCCCGATCTCGTGCCGGGCCATCGCGGCGAGCAGCACGGCCGTGCCGTACACGTTGGTGGAGGCGTAGTCCGGCAGGTCGGCCACGTTCACGCCGAGCCCGACCTTGGCCGCCTGGTGCACGACGACGTCGGCGCCCGCCATCGACCGGTCGAGCGCGGCGGTGTCGCGTACGTCGTCGCCGGTCCTGAGGTCGAACCGGACCACCTCGTGCCCGGCCGCCTCCAGCGCCTCCGTCACATGGCTTCCGATGAACCCGGCCGAACCGGTGACCAGTACCTTCGTGTGCGAGGAGGTCATCGCGGCACCGCCGTTCCGGCGAGCGCGGCGGCGAAGCGGGAGCCGGGGGCCAGTGCGGCCACCTCGATCGCGTCCGCCATGGTGTCCACGTCGGTCAGGCGGGGCAGGCGGGCGACGCTCATTCCGGCCTCGGTCAGTCGGTTCAACTGGATCTCTCCTGTGGTCGGCTCGGACATCGGCACGCCGAGCAGCAGATCGGGGTCGGGGGCGCGCAGCCCGAGCAGCCAGAACCCACCGTCCGTCGCGGGGCCGAACACCGCGTCGTGGACGCCGAGCAGCGACACGGCCTCGGCCAGCAGGCCCGCCGACACCTGCGGGGTGTCCATGCCGATGAGCACGATCGGGGTGGGCGAGAGCCGGTGGGCGTCGTCGAAGGCGGCGGCGAGCCGTTCGTCCAGACCGTCGCCGCGCTGCGGAACGACGGTGAACCCGGCGGGCAGCCACGCCCCGGGGGCCCCGTCGAGCGCGATCACGCGGCGGACCGCGGGTACCCGGGCGACCGTCCGCAACGTGTCCTCCAGCGCGGCCCCGGCCAGTGCCGCGGCCTCGTCCGGCGTGCAGGGCGGAGTCAGGCGGGTCTTCACCTTCCCCGGGACGGGCTCCTTGGCGATCACCAGGAGCTGCGCGCCGGCGGAATCGTGCGGGCTCACGTCAATCCGTCCTGGCGGACATGACCCGGCGCATGTCGCCGATCGTCCGCAGCGTGCCGCGCACCGTACCGGTCACCTTCGACCTCCCCGTACGGGCCAGGTAGTCCACTTCGACCTCGGCGATCCGCCACCCGGCCGCTCCGGCGCGCAGCACCATCTCCAGGGGGTAGCCGAAGCGCCGGTCCGCCAGCGCCAGGTCCAGCAGGGCGGCGCGTCCGCACGCCCGCATCGGCCCCAGGTCGTGCAGGTCGGCACCGGTACGGCGGCGCAGCCTGCGCGCCAGTACGGCGTTGCCGAGCCGGGCGTGCGCCGGCCAGGAGGCGCCCGGTCCGAGGACGCGGCGGCCGAGCACCAGATCGGCCTCACCCGCCCGGACGGGTCCGGCGACGCGCGGCAACTGCCCGGGATCGAGGGACGCGTCGGCGTCCATGAAGCACACCACGTCCGCCGTCGCGGCCGTCAGGCCGGCGTGGCACGCGGCGCCGAATCCGGGCCGGGGCTCGGCCACCACCATGGCGCCGAGGCCCGCCGCGATCTTCGCGGATGCGTCGGTCGAGCCGTTGTCGACCACGATCGGGCGGAAACCGGGCGGCATCCGCCCGAGCACCCAGGGCAGGGCCGCCGCCTCGTTCAGGCAGGGCAGAACCACGTCGATCTCCATAGGCCGACGCTAACGCGTTCGTTCGCTCAGCTTCTCTTACGAAAGGATGACGTCGTTCCGAGAAATGACCGCTCCGGGCCCGCGGACATACGGTTTCATGGCCGGCCCCGTGGTTTGGTTCATGGAATTCCGCGTCCCCGGCAGAGGATGCGAACTGTCCTGCTCCGCCGCATTTGGGAAGGAGCTGAGGGCATGATGGACGCGTTTTTGCCAGGCGGTGGCCGTTCCCCGTCCTTAAGACCTTGGTAAGGATCGTCGGTGACCTGCCGGGGTAAGTGTGCCTGCATGATCATCGGCAGTAACGCGAACATTCCTGCAGTTTCCTCTCTCACGGCCCGCCATAATGGAAGAGCCGCGTGATCGGCGCATTCTACGAAGAAAGTCTCAAGGGCGGAAACGTAGTCATCGAATATGCCGACGGCCGCGTGGGCGCGCTCCGCGCCGAACGCTGGCTCCGGTACAACGAGGGCGACGAGCACATCCTGGCCCGATGCGGTGGACCCACTCTCGACGTCGGTTCGGGGCCCGGCAGGCTGACCGTGGCGCTCACCCGGATGGGCATTCCCGCCCTGGGCATCGACATCACGCCCCTGGCCGTGGAGCTGACCCGCCGCGCGGGCGGCCTGGCGCTGCGCAGGTGCGTCTTCGAGCCCCTTCCCGGCACCGGGTGGTGGGCCGAGGCGCTCCTGGCAGACGGCAACATCGGCATCGGCGGCGACCCGGCGGCCCTCCTCCGGCGTCTGCGCGAACTGGTCAGGCCGGGCGGAACGGTGATCGCCGAGCTCTCACCGCCGGGGTCGCGCAGCAGCGTCCACACCGTACGGCTGCGCCAGGCCGGGCGTGCCAGCGACTGGTTCGCCTGGGCGACCGTCTCGATCGACGACATCGCGGCCCTGGCCGGGCGATCCGGGTTCCCCGCCACCGAACGCTGGAGCGCGGCGGGCCGCTGGTTCGCCTCCCTCTCATGACCGAGTGACCGCCGCGTGTTCCCTCCGTGCGGCCCCGGACCCACCACGGTCAGCGCTGCCGTGCCAGGACTGCAGTGGTGTCCCGCTTCGGGGCGGCCAACGCCGCCGTGCCGGGACGCCAGTGATGTCCGCCTCCAGGGCCGCGATGAGTCGGACCCGGCTGCCGTCGCCGGCCGGACGGATGTCCAGCCGGCGACGGCGCCGTTCCCACATCCGCAGCGTCTCGCGGCTGACCCCCAGATCCCGCGCGGTCGACGTGATCGTCCGATCCGGCCTCGACAGCACCAGCGCCACCGCGTCGGCCTTGAACTCGGGCGGGTAGTTCCTCATCACCGTCAGGGACATCTCTTCCCCTGGACCTCAAGATCCAGTCTCCAAGGTGTCTACGTTCAAGGGGAAGGCCCGGGTGCCGGGGAAGCGGTGTTGCTGTCGTTCCCCCGGCACGGGTGTCATCGACGCAGGCCGAGCCGTTGGATGAGGCGTCGATAGCGGTCGATGTCGGTTCCGCGTAGGTACTTCAGCAGTCGCCGCCGGCGACCGTTGAGCATCTGCAACCCGCGACGGCTGTGATGGTCCAGCCGGTGGGTGCGCAGATGCGCGGTGATGTCGGCGATCCGGTGGGTCAACAGCTCCAGGAAGGCGGTCGGCGGTTCCGTTCGCCGTAGCGATCCTTGGCTGGTCGATGCGCGAAGCGCAACTGATTTATCCGTCCGGGCTGTACCTGCCGATCATCGAGAGAAGACGACGTCCCGGTCGCCCGGTACCGATCCGTGAACTCTCCGACGGCCAGCGAGTGCTGTCAGAGCCGGGCGATGACGGTATGGGACGCCCGAGCCCGGGCAGAGCCGTTGCAGTGCACCGTGGTTCCGGTGAACACCAGGGCTGTCGAGCAGTTCTCGTCGTCGGTGACGGTTACGGTTGCGGTGAACCGCCCCGGCCGTCGATAGGTGTGGGTCGGTACGGGGCCGCCGTCGCGCAGGATGGTGCCGTCGCCGAAGTCCCAGTCGAAGCGTGCGATCCGGCCGTCGGGATCGGAGGCGATCGAGGCATCGAAGCGGATGGCCTGGCCGGCGCCCCGGGCCTGGACGGTGAGGGCGGCGAGCGGGCCCTGGTTGGGAAGAACGGCGAGTGATTGGAACCGGGGAGCCGTGCCGCCGGTGGGGATCGCCGGGTTGGTGATCGGGTCGAGGCGGCCGTCAGATCCGATGGAGAACGTGGAGAGCCGGCCGGGGCCGGGGCTGCCCGCCACGAGCAGGCGGCGTCCGTCCGGGGTGGTGTCGATGCCGACCGGTCCTTGCCCGGCGATCAACGGCGAGCCGGTGACCTCGGTGAGAGAGCCGTCGCCGTTGATCGCGTAGACGGACACCCCTCCGGGATCAACGTCGGGGTTGTCCTGGTCGCCAGGACTGGCGATGAACAGGTGCCGTCCGTCCGGCGCGATCGCGGCGCCTTCGGCATTCGTCAAGGTGTCGAACGGGCTGCCGGGTACCGGTGTCAGGTCTCCGTTCTTGCCGACGCGGAACCCGTCGACCTTGGCCTCGAACTGGGTGGCGGCGTACAGGTACCGCCCGTCGGGCGTGAAGACCATCCCGGCCGCCGAAGGGCTCGTCGGGACTGGGCGGCCTGCCCGGCGAAGCGTGCCGTCCTGCTTGATGGCGAAGCGGACGATGGCATCGGGACCGGGCAGTGTGGGCATGCCATGCCCCACATAGAGGAAGCGGCCGTCGGGGCTGACCCCCAGGCCCCGCGGGAGGGGGAAACCGGTCGGGACCGGGTCGCCGGCTCGCTTCAGGGTCCCGTCAGCGTTGATCGTGAAGGCCGTGACCGTGCCGGACAAGAGGTTCGCGGTGAACAGCGACGTGCCGTCGGGCGTGATCGCGAGGCTGAACGGCGTCGTACCGCCGGTCGGTTCGGTCGCCAGCAGCGTCAGCTCGCCGGCGGGGCCGACTCGGTAGGCCGCGATCTCCCTGACCGTCCGGTTCGCCACGTAGGCCGTACCGCCGTCCGGAGCGAAGAGGATGCTCGCCGGCCCGCTGCCGTCGCCGGTGGTGACCAGATCTCCCACGCGCTTCGGGCTGCTGTCCTGGCCCAGCCTGAACGCGGCGATGTCGTGGGAAAGTGCGTGGGTGACGTAGAACAGGCGGCCCCTGACGGCGCCGCCCCCGTCATCCGCGGTTCCTGAGCCTGGAGCGGTGGAAACCAGCTCGGCCGCGAACATGAGCGCGATCATCACAACGGACAAGCGCCCGCGGTGCAGGACTTTCATGATCGTCTTATCCTTCCTGCGGGGACGGCGGCGGAGGGACGGCAATGAATTCGACCCACACGCGCAGGTGGATGCGCCCACAGGGATGACGTGACAACCTCGTGATGTAAGCCCTCGATGAAGACCGGCAGCAGCTCGTCAAGGATGAAGGCGAGCACCGATCGGTGGCCGATGAGCGCCGCTTCGGCCGACCCGATCGCGAACTGACGAGATGCTCTGCCAGGTCTGGCGACGCCAGCACAGTGCACGCAGCCGTTCACCCAGTTCGCGTCAGGTCGGCGAGGAGTGCGGGGATGAGGCGTTCCTCCATGACGGCGCGGCCGGCGGTGGCCATCGCGTCGGCGAGGGCCTCGTCCCAGAGGCTGGCCGAGGGGGTGCCGGTGAGTGGGGTGGATTCGCCCAGCTCCAGCCCGGCGGAGTAGTCGGCCACCCCCATCCGCCAGGGGATCGCGCCGTGCAGCAGTTGGGCAGAGGCGAGGATACGCAGCCCGGTCCAGTCGAAGTCGGCGCGCCAGCGCAGCCGGGGGTACCCGGTGAGCAGCTTGTGGCACGCCGCCGAGGGGATCCCCTCGGTGCAGACCAGAGCGGCCGACGCCGTGCCGAGCTCGGCAGCGGCGGCGCGAAGGACCGCGGGGTTCTCGCAGACGAAGATTTCCTCGGCGTCCGGCACGATCTCGTACTCGACCTGCTGCTGGAGGGTAAGGCGAAACGGGATACCGTGCGCGGCGGCGTCATCGAGCCAGCGCGACACAACGGACCCGCCGCCGGTTCTGACATTGAGCACGAGCACCTGGCTGGCCAGGTCGTCGACGATCACCCCGGCCGACTCCCACAGCTCGCGTGGCGCGTGTCCATGGTCGCGCCCGCTTCGCTTCTCGTCGGCTCCTTCGTCGCCCTCTCGTCGCGAGCTCCTGTGCTTCGGCTCCCCGGACGTGCGCATGGCGAGCGCACGCAGCACCAGCGTGGCCAGCGGGCTGCCACGTCCGAGCGCCTTGGTGTCTCCCGTGGCAGCCTCGGCCAGCACCGGCAGCGGAACGAAGGACGCAGGAAGCAGGTCGAGCACGGCGCACGCCTGGCGGATCAGATGGCCGTCGCCACGCCGGATCAGGCGGGTGAGGGTGCCGTCCGCGCTCATCGCGGCCAGCCAGCCGGCGAACCAGGGGGTTCCCGCGTGTTCGGAGGGAGTGGCCAGTAGTTCCTCCCTGGCTGCCTCCTCGGCAGCGCGTTCCGCCGCTCTGTCCCTGACCTGGCCGCCCAGCGCCCTGATCAGCCCGCCGGGGATCACGGCGTCGAGATCGGCCAGCGACACGGTGAGTCGTTTGACGCCTTCCGGGCGATAGATTCCGGTGATGCCGATGATGGCGCGCCGCTCATCGTCCGTGGGCGCGTTCAGCCCGATGGAGCCCTCCAGCGCTCCTCCGGTGCGCTCCAGACGACGGCGAGCGGCCGCCAGGAGGCGGTCGGGGAGATCAGCCAACGGGCACCCGCCGTACCCCGGGGGAGCCGAGCGCGACGGTCAGCTCGCCGGTGTCGTCGGCCAGCAGCTCAGCTCCGTCCCACACCAGCAGCAGAGCGCTGACCGTGTGTTCGACGGGCGAGTGGGCCAGGTCGTAGTGGGCCGCGGCGGGTACGGCCGCGTGCGTGGCCCACAAGTCGTAGCCCGTCATGAACAGGTCGAGATCGAACTGGGCGGCCAAGCCCATCAGTTCGCTGCGGCCGGTGTCGTCGACCCCGGCGAATGCCTCGTCCAGCGCGAGCAGCCGGGGAGCGTCAGGTCTGGCCGAGTTGAGCATGGCGTGGGCGGCGGCGAACAGGGGCAGGTGCAGCGAAACCGACGGCGATTGCGGGTGCGCGAAAGATAGACGGTCTCGCCCGGTCTCAGCCCACGGGCCTGAGCCCAGCGGCGCAGGATGAGCAACGCGCCGGACAGCTTGCCGAGGTTGGCGTCGGCGGTCTTCTCCAGGTACGGCACGCGGGCCGCCTTCGCGACTCGGGATTCCAGCGGGATGGAGGGCATTGCCGTTTATCGTAGACGCGTCAGTGGCGAGGGCGTCGGCGTGCGGCGCGAGCCGCCGGACTCATTCGTGCTGACATCGACGTCGGCGCTGAGCGGCAGCGTGACCGCCGCGGCCACCCGCACAGGGTAGGTGGTGCCGGCATCGGCCAGGAACGTCTGGTCGGGCCTGACCGTCAGCCCCGTATGACCGCCCGTGGAGAGCACATCGCTGTCGGCCTCCCCGCGCTTGGCCAGCGGGAGCTTACCCTTGGCGGTGCTGTCCGCGACGATCGGCCGCGTCAGGGCGGCGACCAGTTTCCTGTCCTCGTCCTTCAGCAGCAGTCGGCCGCCCTGCCCTCGGTCAGGGTCAGGCCGTCGTCTTCGACGCCGATGCGTAGCTCCACCGGCTTTGTGGGCCGCTGGCGCAGCACCACCTCATGACGGAACGGGAGTGTGCCCCGGGAGAGAGCTCCGTGATCGCGCCTTCGGCGAGGGCCGTGGTCCGCAGCTTGCCGCCCACCTCGACCAAGGTGGTGTCGATCGGTGCCCAGCGTCCGCCCAGTCGGACCCGCACCGGGCCGGCCGTGATTTCGGTCTTGAACGTCTTTCCGTCCGGCTGGGCGTAGGTGATGCTGCGGCCAGCTCCCTCGTCGAACTTCCAGTGCCCCGCAGCCTGCTGCAGTGTGGTGAAGGACCAGGCACGGGGAACCATGTCATTTTCCGACGCGTCGATCGCATCTGACACCGTGACGATGTACTTGGGACACCGGCGGCAACCGGGTCGAGCAGACCACCCCGCGAGCGTTCACCCCGAGATAACTCCCGACCCGCCACCGCACGGCACGACCGCCCCGGCGGCTGTGCCGTGCGGAGCTTTAGGATCACTGTGGTGGATGAGATTCTGGAGGCTGCCGGGCTGGGCCAGGTCGCGGCGAGCCGGCGTGATGTTGACGGCGAATCGGTCATCGTGCTCGAAGCCGGCGGTGACGGGCAGCAGATGTGGGACCGGGTCAGGGCTGCCGTTCCCACGCACTACCCGGTGCTCGTCCACGATCTCGATTTCGCCCTCGACCGAGACTACTTCGAGTTCTCCGACGCTGACGCGCCCCATGCGCCCGCCGACCTGATGGTCCGGGCCGAGACGATCGATGTGGACGCCCGGATCGCCGCGGTCAGCGCGGGTCGGCCGCCCGTCGATCCCGGCACCGGGGACGAGAGTTACGACCTCAACGCGTACGACGTGGCTCCCTACGGTCCGCCGGAGGGCATGGTGCTTCTGCCCAGGCCGGAGCCGTGGGCCGCGTTCGCCTACCTGCCCTCCTTCGCCGTCGCCGGCCCGTACGAGCCGGAGCTGCTGGTGGCGGCGGCGCGGCGCTGGCACCAGCGGTACGGCGCGGAGCCGATGGTCGTCGGGTTCGCCACGGGCTTCGTCGTGCCCCGCCCGCCCGCCGACCTGGCAGACGCCGAGCGGCTCGCCGCCGAGCACGACTTCTTCGCCGGGCTGACCGTGGGACAGACGACCCAGCGTGCCTACGCCCGAGCGCTGCTCCGGCTCGACCACTGGACCCTCTTCGACCGCCCCTGACGCCACCGACGGGGCGACGGTGACATGGTTCGGATCTTCGTCCGGCTCGCGGGTTGGGTGGTGTTGCCGGCTCGCGCGCGACAGTCGAAGGACGCGGAGTTGAGATTCCTCATCCGCGATCGGGATACGAAGGTCACCAGGGCGTTCGACGACGTGTTCACGGCCGCAGGCATCCGCATCCTCAAGACGCCACCTCGCGCTCCGCGGGCCGGCCGCCTACGAGACCCGAGTTCTTGACACCCACACGGCGACCGCCCGCGTACCCGCAAGATCCGTCTCGACCTGTGCCGGCGTGGCGTCACCATCGCCTCACTCATGCTCTGGCTCCGGCAGGCCGAATTGTCAGGCACTCCCTACCGGACGCTGTTCGGGGACGATGCTCGCGCGGTGCCGGGAAGCCGGATCGTGACGAGGAGCCCGCCGGTGGGGCGGGGTGTGAGGTCGAGTGTCCCATCGTGTGCCTGGACGATGCTGTGCACGATGGCCAGCCCGAGGCCGACGCCCGCGTGGTCGTCGGTGCGTGCGCGTTGGGTTCCGCGTTGGAAGGGTTCGGTGAGGGTCGGTACGAGTTCCGCTGGGATCCGATGGCCGGTGTTCTCGACCCGCAGCACGCTCGCGTCGCGCCGCGATTCGGTGTGGACCGTGACGGTGCCCCTGCTGGGGAGGTTGTGGACGATGGCGTTCTGGACGAGGTTGGTCACCATCCGCAGCAGGAGCGCCGCGGAGCCGGCGGACCATGCCTTCCCGCCGGTGACCTCGAGCGCGATCTGGCGCTTTTCCGCGAGGGGAAGCAGCGTCTCCGCGGCTTCTTCGGCAATGAGAGACAGGTCGACGGGCCCGGGGTTGAAGCTACCCCGGTCGCTGCGGCTGAGCAGCAGGAGGGCCTCGGTGAGGTCGATCGCCCGCGTGTTGACGGAACTGAGGCGTTCGATGAGTTCGACCTGGTCCCGTGGGGGGTCGTTGCGGGCGACGTCGAGGAGCGTCCGCGAGATCGCCAGCGGGGTGCGTAGTTCGTGGGAGGCGTTCGCGGCGAACCGTTGATGCCGGCTGACGTGGGATTCGAGTTGCTCGAGCATGGCGTCGAACACGTCGGCCAGTTCGCGGAACTCGTCTTCGCTGCCCGGTAGCCGGATCCGGTGGGAGAGCGACCCGCCGGCTGCCATCCGTGCCGCGTCCGCGATCCGTGTCAGTGGGGCGAGCATCCGGCCGGCGAGGACCCATCCTCCCATGAGCCCGAACACCAGGAGGAAGGCCAGCGCCACGGCCGCGGCGGGGAGGAAGAGTTGCAGGAGGTCAGTGCGATTGGGCACGTATATGGGAGCCATGATGCTGACGCGGTCGGGTACGTAGCGCAGCAGGAACACCCACACCACGGCCAGCAGGAGAGCGCCGGCGAGAAGGAGGAATCCGGCGTAGCTGATGGTGAGTTTCAGGCGGACGCTGAGCCCTGGGCGTCTATTCATGAGTGCGGTCAGGGTGGACGGGGTCCATGCCGCTGTCGATTCGGTAGCCCACACCGGGCACCGTGGCGATCAGCCATGGCTCGCCGAGTCGTTTGCGCAGGGCGGAGACGGTGATGCGGACGGCGTTGGTGAAGGGGTCGGCGTTGGCGTCCCAGGCCCGCTCCAGTAGCTCTTCAGCGCTGACGACCCCGCCCTCGGCGGCGACGAGGACGTTGAGTACGGCGAACTGCTTGCGGGTGAGCGCCACGTAACGCCCGTCGCGGAAGACCTCCCGGCGGAAGATGTCCAGCCGCAGGCCCGCGATCTCCATGACCGGGGGGCGGGCGTACGCCCGCCTGCGGTCCAGCGCCCTCAGCCGCAGGACGAGCTCTCGAAGCTCGAACGGTTTGGTGAGATAGTCGTCTGCGCCGAGCGCGAACCCGGAGACCTTGTCGTCGATCCGGTCGGCGGCGGTGAGCATGAGGATCGGGATGCCGCTGCCGGAGGCGACGATCCGGCCGGCGATCTCGTCACCGGACGGGCCGGGGATGTCGCGATCGAGGACCGCGAGGTCGTAGGAGTTGACGCTGAGCAGTTCCAGGGCGGAGTCGCCGTCGCCGGCGATGTCGGCGGCGATCGCTTCCAGCCGGAGACCGTCACGGATGGCTTCGGCCAGGTAGGGCTCGTCCTCCACGATCAGTACGCGCATGACGCGAGCCTAGGAAGCACGGCATATCGCCGGCGTATGCCGTTGCGCCCCATCCCCGGCTTCCCGAGGCCATGGCCGGGACGGGCTGCACTCGCGCCACCGGGGCATCAGGTGGGGGTTGTGAGGTCGTAGACCTTGGCGGTGCCGACCGTGCGGACGGTGAAGTTGGTCTTCACCCACTCGGCGATCCGCCGGCCCGCATCGCTGCCGCCGTGGGGACGGCCGTCGCCGGCCGAGCTCATCCCGCCGCCGTCCACGAAGTAGTGGATCTGCTGGTGGGCCACGTACTGCTGGAACCGCTCGAGTGTGGGAGCCGGGTCGGTGCCGTTGAAGCCGCCGATCGCCATCACCGGCGTTCGCGTGGCCAACTGGTACACCGCGGCGTTGAGGGACGTCAACGTCGCGGCGGGCCACCGGTAGGAGTCCGCGTTCGCATTCAGCAGCGCCACCAGTTCAGCACTGGGGGGAGGTGAGGAGCGCATGAGGACCTCGCGGCCACCACGCGCGGGTTGCCCGGACCGATCCTGCCGCGCCGTGCCATCCTGCTGTTTCCCCCCGCCCGCTCCTGTCCGCATCAGACCGGCGCCTGAGGCGAGCGAGGGCCCGGCGGTTACGATCACCCCGCTACGCGGGGAGGCGATCGTGTCCTGTGCGTACGCGGCCGGCCCCGCCAGCGACACCGCCACGGCCGCCGCCGCGACCACCCGTTCTGGCAGGTAGGCGGCTCTGAGCAGCACCCCGGCCGTGACCAGGCCACCCACGGCAACGACCGGGCCCAGCCACGGATGCCAATCGGGGGTACGCTGCAGCACCGCGCAGGACCACGCCGCCGTGACCGCCACGACCGCCGCCAGCGTGGCCGCACCCGCCACCGTGCGCCGCCGCGGCCACAACAGGCCGGTGCCCAACCCGGCCAGCGCGGCGACCGCCGGGGCCAGCGCCACGGTGTAGTACTGGTGGAAGATGCCCTGCATCAGGCTGAACACCACACCGGTGACCAGCAGCCATCCACCCCACAGCCCCAACGAGGCGCGCACCCGGTCGGTACGCGACGCGCTCCTCAGCGTCCACGATCCGATGACCAGCAGGACGAGCGCGGCCGGTAGCAGCCAGGAGATCTGGCCGCCGGTGGCGTAACCGAACAGGCGGCCCCACCCGGCGTCGTCGTCGGTGTTGCCCAGCCCTCCCACCTCGTCGCCATTGAGCCGGCCCAGCCCGTTGTAGCCCAGGGCCAGCTCCAGGACGCTGTTGCCCTGCGTACCGCCGATGTAAGGACGAGCGTCGGCCGGCACCAGCGCGACGATGGCCACCCACCAGCCGGCGGCGGCCAGCATCGCGGCCGCGGCCAGGGCCGACTGCCAGATCCTGCGCCTCAGCGGCGTCGGCGCGGCCAGCAGGTACACCAACCCGAAGGCGGGCAGGACCAGGAACGCCTGCATCATCTTGGCCAGGAACCCCGCTCCCACGCACGCCCCGCACACCACCAGCCATCGGGTACTCGCCTCCGCCTGGGCGCGCACCAGCGCGTACGCGGCCACCGTGAGCATCAGCACCAGCAAGGCGTCCGGGTTGTTGAACCGGAACATCAGCGTGGCCACCGGCGTCAGTGCCAGCACCGCACCGGCCAGCAGCCCCGCGCCCGCCTCGACACGCGCGGGCACGGTGCCGGCCAGCGCGCGCCGCACGGCCGCGTACACGGTCGCGACGGTCGCCACGCCCATCACCGCCTGCGGCATCAGGATGCTCCACGAGTTCAGCCCGAACAACCGTGCGGAGATCGCCATCGGCCACAACGCGGCGGGCGTCTTGTCCACGGTGATGGCGCCCGCCGCGTCGGAGGAGCCGAAGAAGAACGCCGTCCAACTACTCGCCCCGGCCTGAACCGCGGCCGAGTAGAAGGAGTTCGCCCACTCCGAGGCGCCCAGCCTCCACGTGTACAGCACGGCCGTGCCGGCCAGCAGCGCCACAAGCGCGGGACGGGCCCAGGCCGGGTCGCCCCCGGCGGACCGCGCACGCCGCCGGGCGATGGACAAGGTTCGCGTCAATCCCACCATGGCTGCTCCTCAGCCCAACCGGTACAGTTGCTGCCCGGCGCCCTTCGAGGGCCCGCCGGAACCTCCGTACTCGCCGGCGTCGATCAGAGTGCCGTGTTGCCGTACCCACTCCGCGACGGCTGAGATCACGCCCTTACGAGGACCGGCCGGACCCCTGTCCGACGCGTCGAGCAGGATGTGGCGCAGCTCGCCGTTCTTGATGGAGTCCTGCAGCTTGGCCACCGTCATCGCCGGGTCCTGCCCGGTGAAGCCGCCCATCGCGATCACCGGCTCGCCGGTCGACAAGATGATTCCCGCGGCCTGCTGGGCAGCGGACACCGCGACCAGCCAGCGCGCATCGCCCCGGTTCCGCCGCAGGTAGCCGATCAACTCGGGACTCAACTCAGCGGCCGGCCCGCCGACCACGCGAACGCCGCCGCCCCCCGCCTGGGCCTGGCCCTGCCCGCCCGGCTGCCGCGCTCCAGGACCCTGACCATTCGGGCGCTGCTCCGTGGACGGCCCCGCCAGCGCGTTGCCGTATGAGTGGTCCGTGCCGCCGAACGCGGTCGCCGACGCGTACGCTCCCGGGCCCGCCAGCGCCGCGACCAGCGTGAACGCCACCGACGCGACGGCGATCCCACGGCCGCGCCGCCACGGCAGCCGCGCGGCCACCAGCGCCGGCACCGCCGCCACGGTCGCCGCCGCGACCACCCAGGGCAGCCACGGATTCCACTCGGCAGTGCGGTTCAGCAGCACGAACGACCACGCGCCCGTGGCCACCACGCCCACCGGCAGCACCCACGACCAGCGGACCGACCGCCGGTACGCGCCGTACAGCAGCACCCCGCCCGAGCCGGTCAGTGCGGCGATCGCGGGGGCCAGCGCCGTGGTGTAGTACGGGTGGAACACGCCCCCGGCGAAGCTGAACACCGCGTAGTGCACGGCCAGCCAGCCGCCCCACAGCACCAGCGCGGCCCGCGCCAGATCGGTGCGCGGCCGTTTCCGCAGCAGCACCAGCCCCGTCACCAGCGCGAGCACCGCGAACGGCAGCAGCCAGGAGATCTGGCCGCCGACGATGTCGTTGAACAGCCGTCCCGCACCCGCGGCGCCACCGAAACCACCGCTGCCTGCGCCGAGACCGCCTCCGCCGGAACCTCCTCCCTCACCGAAGATCCGGCCCAGGCCGTTGAAGCCGATGACCACGTCCCACACGGTCCCGTCGGTGCTGCCGCCGATGAACGGGCGGCTCCCGGACGGGATCAGGTCGACCACCACCATCCACCAGGAGCTCGACGCCGCCAGCGCCGCACCGGCCGCCAGCAGATGCCGGATCCGGCGCGGCACGTCCGGCCTGGCCGCCATCAGATAGACCAGCACCAGCGCCGGGACGACCACGAACGCCTGCAACATCTTGGTGGTGAACCCGCACCCCACGAACACCGCCGAGGCCAGCAGCAAGCGCAGGCGTCCCGTCTCGATCGCGCGCTGGCACGCCCACCCGGCCAGCACCAGGAACAGCACCAGCAACGGGTCGGGGGCGTTCTCGCGGTTGATGGCGACGGTGATCGGCGTCAGCGCCAGCACCCCGGCCGCGATCAGTGCCGCCGGGAGCCCAGCCGCCCGCCGCACCGTGGCGTGCAGCACCGCGACGGCGGCCACTCCCGCCAGCGCCTGCGGCAGCAGCAGGCTCCACGTCCCGAAGCCCAGGACGCGGGCGAACAGGCCCATCACCCACAGCGCCATCGGGGGCTTGTCCACGGTGATGAACGACTCGGAGTCCAGCGAGCCGAAGAAGAACGCCTTCCAGCTCTCGGTGCCGCTCTTGACCGCCGCCGAGTAGTAGGAGTTGGCGTGGCCGGCCGACGACAGGCTCCATGCGTACAACACGAAGGCCGCCAGCAGCACGCCCCAGAGCGCGGGACGCGACCAGCGCGGATCTTCCGGCCCGCCCAAGGCCAGCCGGCGCAGCCGCCCCCATACGGCACGGTGACCGCCTTGGTTCCTGTTGGACGCGGATCGTCCCGACGGATCGGGCAGCGTTCGTGCATGACGTGCGGAGGCGGTCATCGAACCTCGTCCTTCCTGCCCGTGCAGACGGTCGCCGGCTCGGCCGGAGCCGGTCGGCCCCCCAGACGCCGTGGGTGGAAGACCCAGACGCGCATCAGCATGAATCGCACCAGCGTCGCGACCCCGTTGGCGGTCACCAACGCGGCGATCTCGACGGCACGTGACGCCTCTGGCGCCAGCGCGTGAAGCAGTGCCAGACCGCCGGTGCTCAGCGCCAGCCCGAGCAGGAACGCCGCACCGCCCTCGAGCTGCTGCCGGAACGCCCGCTCTGACCCGGTCACGCCGAAGGTGAAGCGGCGGTTGGCGGCGGTGTTGCCGACGGTGGTGATCACCAGCGAGACCGCGTTCGCCCACAGCGGTCCCATCACTGTGCGCAGCAGCACGAACAGCACCAGTTGAGCGATCGTGCTGAACATCCCGATGATCGCGAAGGCCGGTAGTTGCCGGGCCATCCCGGCCGGCAGTTGCGGGCGCGGCCGGCTCTCCACCGGGGCGCGGAACGCGCCCGTCAGCATGCGACGCGCCACCCGGGCCATGCCCTTCAGGTCATCCAGCGCGGTTCGCAGGACGTCCACGCGGCTGTCGGGGTCGTCGATCCAGTCCACGGGCACCTCGTGGATGCGCAGCCCGTTGCACTCGGCCAGCAGCAGCAACTCGGTGTCGAAGAACCACTTCTCGTCCTGCACCGACGGCAGCAACGCCCGTGCGATCACGGTCCGGGCGGCCTTGAAGCCGCATTGGGCGTCGGTGAAGCGAGCGGCCAGCGTCGTGCGCAACAGGACGTTGTAACAGCGGGAGATCAGCTCCCGTTTCGGGCCGCGCACCACCGCCGACCCGCGGGTCAGCCGGGACCCGATCGCCAGATCGCTGTGCCCGGAGATCAGCGGCGCCACCAGCGGCAGGAACGCGTCCAGGTCGGTGGACAGGTCCACGTCCATGTAGGCGACCACGTCGGCGGCGCTGCGGCTCCACACATGCCGCAGCGCCCGGCCCCGGCCCTTCTGCTCCAGCCGCACCGCCCGCACGTGTGGCAGCGCGGCCTCCAACTCCACAGCCGCCTGCCAGGTCCCGTCCACGCTGGCGTTGTCGGCGATCGTGATCTGGAACCGGTAGGGGAAGGTCTCTTCCAGATAGCTGTGCAACCGGCGCACGCTGTGCGCCAGCACGTGTTTCTCGTTGTAGACGGGAATGGCGATCTCTACCAGGGGGTCCACGACCGGGACCTCCTCGCTCCGTCTGCTCTTCAAAGCGCGGCCGCAGAAGCCGTCGGCTCGGTGGCCTTGCCGCAGGTGCAAGGTTTCGACTGGGCGGGCGAGTCCGCATAGATCGACGGACTGACGAGCACGATCCGGCGCCTACGACACGCCCGCGCTGACAGTGATGCGCTGTGGTCCATGCCTCCACTGAAGACAGAAGCCGGTTGCCGTGGCGTATGCGGTTTTCGATATGCCCGCGATACGTCCACACGGATTGATCGGCGCAGCACCAGCGGTGCCGCACCCGATCCGCCTCCCTGGCGGCAGCCACTGCCGGCGCGAACCGTGACACACCCATGACATGGCGCGGACGTGGCGGGGACACGGCCGGTCGACAGTGGACGGGGCTGACAGGCCGTCCACGGAAAGCCACCTGCGGGGTGGCTCCGGCATCGCCCCCATCAGGCGGCGCGAGCCGAGCAGGCCTGAGGCGCTGCGACCCGGCCCGCTGGACAGGAGTCGCCCCAAAGGTGATCACAAAGAGGAGAAGACGTGGCTGTTGACGGAGTGTGGAACCGGCGTTCGCTGTTGCGGGGCGCAGCCGTGGCGGCCGGCGCCGCCGCGACCGTGCCGCTGCTGGGCGCTGCGGTCACGGCGGGAGCCGGTGGCGGTGACGCGGACTCCGACGTCCCGCCGGACACGCTGCCCGGCGGGGCCTACGACACGTACGTGGCGCAGTTGGCCGCCGCGGGCAAGTTCTCCGGCGTGGTGCTGCTGTCGCACAACGGCCGGACGGTGCTGTCGCGCAGCTATGGCATGGCCGACAAGGAGAAGGGGATCGCCAACAGCGAAGGCGTCGCGTTCAGTCTCAGCTCGGCGGGCAAGCCGTTCCAGGCGGTGGCCATCTTGCAGTTGGCGCAGCAGGGCAAGCTGAAGCTGTCGGACACGGTGGGCACCTACCTGACGGGCTTCGCCAAGGAGATCGCTGAGCAGGTGACCATCCACCACATGCTCGCCAACATCTCCGGGATGGAGAGCCCGGACGAGGACGTGGAACGCATCTTCCAGAGCCGGGAGGAGGTGCAGGAGTTCTACGGGCAGTGGGCCCGCCATTCGAAGCTGGCGGCACCCGTCGGCACTTCCACCGGCCACGCCGGTGCCGAGATCGTCATCCCGGCGCTGATCGTGCAGGCGGTGACCGGCAAGACGTACTGGGACTACGTGGAGGAGAACATCTTCCAGCGCTGCGGCATGGCCGGCTCGGCGTTCTTCACCAGACCGCAGTGGCTCACCGATGCGCACATCGCGCACCCTTACATGACGCTGGCCGACGGGAGTGTGGTGGACGCCGTCCGCAACCTGGACCAGAGCAGCTCGAACGAGACCACACTGGGCAAGAACCCGGGCCGCGGCTTCATCGATGCCCCCGGGGACGGCGGCTTCGCCACCGCACCGGATCTGGTCCGGTTCGCGCACGCGCTGCGCGACGGCACGGTGCTGGAACGGCCCTACGCCGAGGTGCTCACCGCGGCCAAGTCCCCCCACGGACCGCAGTCGTTCGGGGCTTACCAGATGCCGGTCCGCATCGTCAGCGGTCAGTGGGTGCACGGGCGCGCCGGCGCCAACCCTGGGGTCGGCGCGAGTTGGAACATCTACCCGTACACCGGCTGGGTTGGTGTCATCCTCAGCAACACCGACGGCGAGACGCTGCAGGCGCTGAGCGGGCGGGAGGTACAGGCCGTCACCGGAGGCACGCCCGGTGGCGGCGGGGGTGGCTGAGTCGTAGACCCTGGACCAGGGCCGGTACCCGGCGGTGGGCAGGTCCCGCGACGGGCTGCCGGTACGACACCGCCGCATCACCGCGTTGAACTGCTGCCGCAGATCCGCGCTTCCTGCAGCGGAAAGGCCGCAGTCCGATGGAGGGACTGCGGCCTTTGTACGCGCCGCTCAGTAGACGGCGCAGCCGACGCGGACCGGGACGCTGGCCGACCAGCGGCCGGACATGACGTCCTGGGCGCGGGCGTAGGCGTTGGCCGGCTTGCCCGGGGTCGAGCAGTCGAACCTGCCGGTCTGCTTGCCCCAACTG